>DATLGB010000112.1:0-2283 GCA_035540675.1 Solirubrobacteraceae bacterium
AGGATGAAGGTCAGCAGCCCGAGGATGTTCTCGTCGAGCGCCGGCGAGTCGAACCCGCGCTTGTCGCGCTCGAGCCACTCCGGCCCCGACACCGCCGCGAAGATGAGCAGGATGATCGCCAGCGCCGAGGCCACGGGCAGCACGCCGCGGTTCCAGCGCGCGACGAAGAACGCGATCAGCACGTACAGGCCGATGTAGCCGATCTGCACGGCCTTCGCGCCCACGAGCTTCTCCCAGCCGCCGATCGTGATGATCACCATCAGCGCCGCCGAGACCAGCAGCAGCAGGACGACGATGGCCCGCGTCGCCTTCGACGCGGCCTTGTCGCGGTTGGGGTGGTCGAGGTAGTAGCCCTCTCGGATTTCACCGCGCTCAGCCATGGCGGGCGCGACCATACAATCTTCCCGCCCGGCGTGCGACACATCGAGCCCGCCGCGGCGCACGCGGGCGTGGCGGAACTGGTAGACGCGCCGGCTTTAGGTGCCGGTGGTGCAAGCCGTGGGGGTTCGAGTCCCTCCGCCCGCACTCCGAGATGAAGGTCGAGCTCCTGTACTTCGACGGCTGTCCCGGCCACGAGATGGTGCTGCCGCGGCTCGGCGAGCTGATGGCGCGGCTCGGGGTGGACGCGCCCATCGAGCTGCGGCCGGTCGAGTCGCTCGAGCAGGCGCAGCGCGAGCGCTTCCTCGGCTCGCCGACGTTGCGCGTCGACGGCCGCGACGCCGAGCCCGGGGCCGCCGCCCGCACCGACTTCGGGCTCAAGTGCCGGCTCTACGCGACGCCCGCCGGCCTCAGCCGCACGATCCCGGACGAGCTCCTGGTGGAGGCGCTGGCGGGCGGAGGCGCCTAGCGCCGCAGGTCACGACTCGGGATGCATCAGTCGTCGAGCGTCTTGTACGCGAGCACGCCGCCGAAGCCGGCGATCGCGGTGCCCGCGCCGACGTCGACCGCGGCCAGCAGGCGCGGCCCGACGTAGCGCCGCGCGGCCGCGACGCCGCACGCCAGCAGCGTGCACCAGGTGAGGCTGCCGATGCCGACGCCGGCGACGAGCAGCGCGGCGCCCGCCGTCGTGTCGGCGACGCTGGCCGTGGAGGCGGCCGCGAACACCGCCGCCCAGGACGCGATCGTCAGCGGGTTCGACGCCGTCGCGCCGAGCGACGTCATGAACGCGCGGCGCGGCGAGGCCACCTCGTCGGTCGCCTCCAGGCCCGAGCGCACCCGGAAGGCGCTCCACAGGGTGCGGACGCCGAGGAACACGAGCAAGGCGGCGCCGGTCAGCCCGAGCACGAGGCGAAGCGCGTCGATCGTGAGCAGGGGCGCGGCGCCGGCCGCTCCGAGCGTGGCGTACAGCAGGTCGATCACCGCGATCCCGGCGCCGATCGCGAGCCCGACCGCGAGGCGCCCGCGCAGGGTCGAGCGGATCAGGAACAGCGACAGCGGCCCGAGCTGCATCGCGACGAAGAACCCGAGACCGAAGCCGACGATCAGCGCGTGCATGGGCGGGATGCTGCCACGTGCGCCCGCTGCGCGAAGGGGGCCGGAGCGGCCGGGTTCGAGCCGCGCGGCGGGAGCGGGGGACCAGGGAATCGAACCCCGAGTTGCGGTTTTGGAGACCGCCGTGTTAGCCGTTACACCAGTCCCCCGGGGCCGGGCAGTCTAGTTCGGGGCGGGAGTCGCCCGTCGGCGACCTCGCGTCCGGCGCGGGACCCGGTTGGGCGCCGTCTTGCAGTGCTGCGGCCACCCGCGGTCGCCGCCGATGCGGCCGGTGTCCCCTCCCGGGGCGGGACTCCCCCTTCACCTCCCGCCTTATCCAGGACGCCAGGCAGGGGCCCGTCGGCCAGTGACGGCCGGCGGGCCTCCACGCCCGCCGCCGGTACCGTCCCGGCCCGCATGGTCGCTTCCGAGATCTTCCGTCCGGGACTGCTCGAGGGCCGCGTCGCCGTCGTCACCGGCGGCGGGACCGGCCTGGGCAAGGCCGCGGCGCTCGAGCTCGCGCGCTGCGGCGCGCGCGTCGTCATCGCCGGCCGCCGCGGCGAGGTGCTCGAGGCGGCGGCGCGCGAGATCGACGACGGCACGCTCGCGGTGCCGGGCGACCTGCGCGAGCCCGACGGCGCCGAGCGGCTCGTGCGGGCGGCGCTCGACGCACACGGCCGCCTCGACGTGCTGGTCAACAACGCCGGCGGGCAGTACTTCGTCCCCGCCGAGTCGATCACCGCGAAGGGCTGGCGCGCCGTGCACCGGCTCAACGTCGGCGCGACCGAGCTGATGACGCGCACCGCCTACGAG
>DATLGB010000113.1:0-16487 GCA_035540675.1 Solirubrobacteraceae bacterium
CGCTTCCGGTCGCGGACGAACACGTCGTGCGTGCCGTTGTCGTCACCCGGAACGAGGTTCGAGGCTGCGGAGGCGAACGTCACGATGCTGCCGCCGGCGGCGAGCGCGAGGTCGCCGAGGTCGCCGCTCGCGCCGTCGCCCTCCTGGTTCTCGGCCCCGATGCTCGCGCGTTCCGTGACCGGGGCGGCGCCGGCGGTGCCGGTGAACGCGGCGGCGAGCAGGAGGACCGCGACGGGAACGGCGAATCCGGACACGATTCATTCGAACGGCCCGCACGCGCGCGAGTTGCGCTTCCGTACCGCCGGCGGCTGCTCCCGCTCGCCCGCACCGTCGGCTCGCGTCGCCGGCTCGGCGCAGCCATCCGTACGCGCAAGATCTCGTGCTGGACGAGCTGCATACGCACGCCGCCGCGTTCGTCCACCGCGGTCGGCGGCCGTGCCTACGGCCAGGACCCTGGGGTGGCGGCCCTAAATGGGTCGGACAACCGTCCAAACGACGCATGAAACCCCCGCAACGGCGGCACCCTCGCGACATGGGCAGAGCAGCAGACGCGCCGGAGGCAGCGGCGCCGGACACCACACGACAGGCGGGCGACGCCGTACGGGTCGCCATCGCCGATCCGCACGCGGTCGTGCGCGAAGGGGTGCGAGCGATGCTCGCGGGCACAGCCGACCTCGAGCTCGTGGCCGAGGCCGACGGGCCGGACGAGGCGCTCATGCGCCTGGACGAGCTCGACCGGTCGGACGCGCCGGCAGACGTCCTGCTGATCGACTTGCCGCCGCGGGCCGACGACGCGCACGCGGTGGCACGCGCAGTCGCCGCACGGCACCCGGACCTGCGCGTGCTGACGCTGGCGTCGGAGGCCGATCCGGAGCCGGCGCTGGCCGCGCTCGACGCGGGCGCGGCCGGCTGCGTGCTCAAGGAGGCCGGGACGGACGAGCTCGTCTGGGCGGTGCGCGCCGTCGCGCACGGGCACGTGGTGCTGCCGGCGCGCATCGCGCGCGGCCTCGGGCGGCACCCGCTGGTGGCACCCGTCGAGACGCAGCGGCTCGAGGACCTGACGCGCCGCGAGCGGCAGGTGCTGGCCGCGGTCGCGGCGGGCGAGGCCAACAAGGTGATCGCGCGGCGCCTCGAGCTCTCCGAGCGGACGGTGCGCACCCACGTGTCGAGCATCCTGCGCAAGCTCGGTCTCAGCTCGCGCACGCAGGCGGCGCTGCTCGCGGTCCGCCTCGGGGCGACGGAGGAACGCGACGAGGCGTCGCAGCCGGGGGTGGTCACGCGATGACGATCCTGCTCGCGGTGATCGGGTACCTCGTGGTGCTGTCGCTGGCGATCGCGGTGGCACGCGCGGCGGCCGCCGGCGACGGGTTGCGCATCGTGGACGACGGCGACGCCGAGCCGCCGCCGCCCTTGCCGCAGCGCGCGCCGACCGGCTGGATCCTTCCCGGGGAGCCGAGGGAGGACCGGTTCCACCGCCGCCGGCGGCCGCACGGCCGCGGGTTGCGCGGCCCGGCGCTGCGCGTGCGTTAGTGCGGCGCCGTCGCCGCGTCGATCAGCGTGCGGAGCTTGCGCGCCTCGGCGTCGACGTCGCAGCAGCGGCGGACGAACGCGCGACCGGCGCTTCCGAGGCGCGCGCGCTCCTCCGGCGGCAGCGCGAGCAGCTCGTCGAGCGCCGCTGCGAGCGCATCCCGGTCGCGCGGCGGCACCAGCCGCCCCCATTCCGGCCGCACGAGCTCCGGGAGCCCGACCTCGTCGGAGGCCACCACCGGAACCTCCATCGCCAGTGCCTCCTTGACGGCCACGGGCATGGAGTCGCGATCGCCGTCGGCCGCGACGACGCACGGCATCGCCAGCACCGCCGCCCGCTCGAGCTCGTCGCGGATCCGCGACGGCGCCCGCGCGCCCGCGAGCTCGACCACGCCGCCGAGCCCGAGCCGCTCGCGCAGCGCCTCGAGCTCGCCGCGCAGCGGGCCGTCGCCCACGATCGTCACCCGATCGGGCGGCGTCGCCATCCGCGCCACCGCCTCGAGCAGGTACGCGAAGCCCTTCTTCTCCACCAGCCGCCCGACCGCGAGGACGCGGCGCTCGCGCGGATGATCCGCGCGGCGGCGGAAGGCGCTCGCGTCGACGCCCATGACGATGACGTGGATCCGGTCGCGGTGCGCCTCGCCGACCAGCGCCCGGAGGTGGCGCACGGTGTACTCGCAGCCGCTGGTCGCGAAGGCCGCTCGCTCCAGCTTCTCGCGCAGGTTGCGCGGCTGCTGGTAGATCTCGTACGCGTGCGCCGTCACGGAGTACGGCAGGCCGAGCACTCCCGCCAGCCGGAGCGTGTCGAGCGCCATCTCGGCGGCGAAGTGCACGTGCAGGTGCCGCGTGCCGCTGCGACGCAGGCGGCGCGCCACGGGCGCGAGCGCGCGCAGCGGCGTCACCACCTCCTCCCGGCGCCAGCGCGCCCGCGCGCGCAGGTCGCGCGCGACCGCGCGGGGGAAGCGCGCCAGCAGCCATGCCGTCGCGGCGGCCTTGCGCAGCCGGCCGTCGTCCTCGACGTACGCCACCGGCAGCGGCGCGGCCGCGTCCGGGTTGCGCCGGCCGGCGCGGCGCCGCGCCTCGACGCGGACGGCGCAGCCGCTGCGGCGCAGCGCGCCCGCCTCGTTGACGACGAACGTCTGGGACAGCTCGGGGAACGTCTCGGCCAGGACGGCGACCTCGGCCGCGGCGGTCGGCGCCGGTGCATCGCTCGACAGGAACGCGCCGAGCCGCGCGAGCGGCGTTGGCGCCCGCCCCGGGTGGCGGCGGCCGATCCAGCTCTGCGCCGCCGCACGGCTGAGCAGACCGGAAGCCGCAGGGCCGCGCTCGCGGCGGATCGTGTGCCCGGAGCTGTCGAGGCGGAGCAGCAGGTCGGCCACGGCGCCGGCGCGCAGCCCCTCGTGCGCGCCGCCGGCCGCCCGCAGCGCGTCCGTGCGCACCGCCACGGCGGCCGGATCGTCAACCGCCGAACCTCCGATGGCGAGCGCGGCGACGGGTGGATCCTCGACTCGGCTCGTCCAGTCCGGCGGCAGGGCGCCCGCCAGCACCCACTCCGCGCCGCTGCGTGCAGCCTCGTTGAGGGCGGCGCCGTCGAGCGAGGCGGCGACGGCGGCTCGGCTCATCGCCGGGGAGCCTAATGGCGCCGGGGGCGTGCGGATCAGCGGCTCCCGGCGCGGATCGTCCGGGCGATGGCGATCGCCCTGCGCCGGCTCATGTCGCCCTCGAGCCGGACGAGCACGCGATCGCGCTCGAGCAGCAGCGTCCGCGCGGCGAGCCGGCCGGCGGAGCGCGGGGAGCCCTCGCGGTCCAGGAAGGTGAAGCCGTGCGGAGCGCCCGCGAGCCAGTAACCGGGCTGACCGTCGACCGTGATGCGCTCGACCCCCGTCCCCGACCCGGCGGTCTTGGCGATGACCGGCGACACGGTGGCCTCGAACTGGGTCACGACCAGGCCGGCCCCGGTCTCGCGGGCGCGCGGCAGGCCCGGCCGCGGCCGGTACACGTAGGACACCATGCCGCCGGGCGGATCCGGGGCGAAGTAGGTGGCGTCCGGGCGCCCGAGGCCGCGCGGCGGCGCCGCGGCGAAGCCGGCGCGGCCGGCCGCCTCCTCCGGCGTGACGGCTCGCCCGAGACCGAGGCCGGCGCCCAGCGGCGGCGGTGACGCGGGCGGCGGCGGCGCCTGCGGCTGACGTCGCTCGATGCGCACGCCGTCGAGCCCGAGCAGCTCGAGGATCGCCGACCGTGCCGGCGGGACGGCGAGCGCACCGCCCAGCAGGACGAGGAGCGCGACCCCCGCACGCACGAGCGCCGGCCGCCACGAGCGCCGGGGCGGCCGGGCGGGCAGGCGCCCGCGCACGGCGGCCGCCAGGTCGGGCGTCGCCGGCCACTCGACGCGCAGCTCGCGCAGGTCGCGTTCGAGGTCAGCCATCCGCGACCTCCCGGTCGACGCGCGCCCGCAGGCGCTCGAGCGCGCGGGCGGTGCGCGACTTCACCGTCCCCCGGCGCACGCCGAGCGCCGCCGCGGTCTCCGCCTCGCCGAGGTCCAGCAGGAAGCGGCAGCCGAGCACCAGCCGGTCGCGCTCGTCGAGCTTCGCCAGCGCGCCCAGCAGCTCGGCACGCGCGCCGCCGGCGAGAAGCGCCGCCTCGGGCGAGGGGGCCGCCCCGCCGCGGTGACGCTCCTCGCCCGCGGCGCGCAGCGCGAGGTGCTCCCGCCGTCCGCTCGCACGCCGGCGGTTGCGTGCCTCGTTGGCGACGATCGTCAGCAGCCAGGGTCGCAGCGGCCGGCC
Source organism: Solirubrobacteraceae bacterium (assembly GCA_035540675.1). Lineage (GTDB taxonomy): Bacteria > Actinomycetota > Thermoleophilia > Solirubrobacterales > Solirubrobacteraceae > DATLGB01. Next base: position 4,311 of record DATLGB010000113.1, read on the forward strand.
GTCGCGGAAGCGCGGCAGCGCGCGCCAGGCGCGGACGAACGCCTCCTGGGCGGCGTCCTCGGCATCGGCGGCGTTCTGCGTGATCAGCATGGCGGTGCGAAAGGCGACGTCCTGGTGGGAACGCACCAGCACCGCGTACGCGTCGCGGTCGCCGTCGCGCGCTCGCGCCACCAGCTCTCCTTCGGACAGCGGCCGGCCCACCACTGTCCCTTCTACATCCGCGGCGCGATCCCGGTTCCCGCTGGCAATCGCCGGTGCGACAGTGGGAGGATCGCCGGCATGACCCTGCGTCGACCCTCCGCCGCGACCGTGCTCGCCGGCGCCGCGCTCTTCGTCGCCCTCGGCGGCCCCGCCGAGGCCGCGAGGACCCTCGGCCTCAAGAAGGACTCCGTCACCTCCAGGGCGATCAAGAACCGCACGATCTCGACGGTGGACCTGTCGGCGAGCACCATCCGCAGGCTGATGGTCACCCCCCGTTCCTCCGTCACCGGTGCGTCGGTGGCGGACGGCTCGCTGACGGGGGTGGACGTCGCCGGCGGCTCCGTCGGCGGCGACCGCATCGCGGCGGGCTCCATCGCCGGCGACCGCCTGGCCGCGAACGCGGTCACCTCCGGCACCGTCGTCGACAACTCGCTCGACGACATCGACATCGCAAGCAACGCGATCAGCGGCGACGAGGTCCGCGACGGGACCCTCTCGGGCGCCGACACGGGGCGCTTCGTCGGCAGCCTGCAAGCGCTCGACTTCGGCACGATCAACGCCGGCGAGTGCCGGACCGTCGCCTCGACGAGCCTCACGAGCGTCGTCCCGGGCAGGACCTGCGCGACGACGCGATCGTCGTGACCCCGCTCGTGTCGTTCCCGGCCACCGGCGTCGGCGTCATGGCGCAGGCCGCCTCGGCCGACCAGATCGCGGTGACGGTGTGCAACGTCAGCGGGCCGAACCCGAGGAACATCGGCGCGCGCTCGTTCCGGTTCGTCAGCTTCGACACCGGCGGCAACTGATGCGCGCGCGGCTGGCGGTGAGCCTCGCGGTCGCGCTGATCGCGGCGCCGCCGGCCGCGCACGCCGGCTTCCCGGGCGCGAACGGCAGGCTCGTCGTCTCCGTGGACACGTGCGAGTTCAACCCGCACCTGCGGGCGATCGCGTTCACGGGCGAGTCCCTCGGGCCGCTGACCAGGCCGTGCGAGGTGCTCGGCGTCGACGAGGATGAGGAGGACGTCATCCGCTCGGCCCAGGCGCCGGAGTTCACGCCCGACGGGCAGCGGCTGCTGTTCCAGCAGGGCGGCGTGGATCCGGCCGGCTTCTACACGATGGCCGCCGACGGCAGCGACCACCAGCCGGTGCCCGGGGGCGGGAACGGCGACCAGCCGTCGCTGTCGCCCGACGGCAGGCGCATCGCGTTCATGCGCGACCGCGCCGTCTGGACGATGGCGCTCGACGGCAGCGACCAGCGCCGGCTGCGGTCGCGGGCGCCGTGTCCGAAGGGTCGCGGCAACTGCGTGCATCTCGACGAGCCGCGCTGGTCGCCCGACGGCCGCTACATCGCGATCCGCGCCGACCAGTGGGCCTACGGGCCGGGCAAGCCGCCGTGGCCGCGGCCCGGGCTGTGGCTGATCGACCCCGAGACGGGCAAGTACGTCCGTCGCGTGGTTGCCGGCGACCGCGCGGGCCGCGCGCCCTTCGAGCCCGACTGGTCGCCGGACGGTAGGCGGCTCGTCTACCGCACGGCGTTCGAGCAGCAGGAGATCAAGGGCGGCGCCTCGGGCGGCAACATCTTCGTCGTCGACCGGACGGGCAGGAACCGCCGCCGCGTCGTCCACCGCAAGCGGCTGGCCGAGGCGCATCCGGTGTGGTCGCCCGACGGCCGCTACATCGCCTGGATCGGGTTGAGCTTCGGCTCGGGCGACGTCGGCTTCGACGTGCGGTCGACGCTCATGCGGATGGCCCTCAGGGGCGGCAGCCCGAAGCGGGTGCGCCCGCTGCCGGGTCCGTACGTCGAGGAGTCCTACTACCACCTGCCCGAGCTGGCCTGGCAGCCGCTGCCGAGCGGCTAGCTTTCCGGCCCGACGCGAGGCCGGCGGCGGGCGCTGGACGGATGTACAGGTTGTGCCGAGGGCGTCGCGGGGACACAATCCGCGGTGCTCGTGCATGGATGCTCGAGCGTGGCGGGAGGTCGTGATGCAGGGAAGCTCGATCCAGCAGAGTCGTTTCGCGCGGGGGCTCGTGGCGGTCGTGGCCGCCGCGCTCGCGCTGTACATGCCGCTCGGCATGACCGCCGCGGCCGTGGCGTACCAGGGCCAGTCCGGCCCGGAGAACCCAGGCGGCGGCAGCGGGCCGTCTCAGACCCCGGGTTCGCCGCCGCAGCAGCCTTCGCCCGGCAACGGCAACGGCAACGGCAACGGCAACGGCAACGGTGGCGGCCAGGGCCAGGGCGGCGGCGCACCGCAGCAGCCCGGTCCCGGCAACGGCAACGGCAACGGCGGTGGCAACGGCGGCCAGGGCAACCCCGCGCCGCAGCGGCCCGCCCCGGGCAACGGCGGCGGCCAGGGCAACCCCGCGCCGCAGCGGCCCGCCCCGGGCAACGGCGGCGGCCAGGGCAACCCTGCGCCGCAGCGGCCCGCCCCGGGCACCGGCGGCGGCCAGGGCAACGGCGGCGGGCAGGGCAGCCAGGGCCAGCCCGCGCCGCAGCGGCCCAGCCCCGGCAACGGCAACGGCGGCGGCCCGGGCAACCCCGCCCCGCAGCAGCCCGGCGCCGGCAGCGGCGGCGGCAGCCAGCGCGCACCCGTCACCGCTGCGCCCGGGACCGCCCACGACGGCGCGGCCGCCGATTCGACCACTTCGAAGAACGGCGACGCGCCCACACGCTCCAGCGATGGTGATGACGCTCGCGCGGATGCCTCCGCCCCGGCGAGGGGCGCCGCGAGCTCGGACCGCTCGGCGACGTCCTCGCCTGCGGACGCTCCGCGGGACCTTCCCGCGCTCGTCGCGCTCGTCGCGCAGCTCGCGCCGGTGAGCACGCCGATCGGGCCTGGCGGCCCGCTGCCTCCGCTCCAGCGCGATTTCGCTGCTGCGAGCACTGCGGCGGACGCCCGGCCCGCGCCGGTCCAGAGCCCGCAGGCGATCCGCGCGGCAGCGAACCGCGAGGCGTCTCCGTCGACGGTTGCCGTCACGGCGCTCGTCTCGGCGGCGGTCGGCATCGCCGGTGCCGGGCTGATGACCGGTGGCTCGGCGGCCGGTCTCGCCGGCGCCGTCGGCGCGGCCGGGACACGCATGATCAAGTGGGATCCCAGCCGCAAGGCGATCAAGTGGGATCCGCAGATCAAGTGGGATCCCGAGGGCGTCTGACCCCGCGCAGCGCCTGACCCCCCGCGCCGCCGCGCCACGCCGGGGCGCCGGGCCGTGTGCACGGCAGCGCCCGGGTAGTCACCCGGTCATGCGCGTCGTCGTCACCGGGGCGTCCGGCAACATCGGAACCAGCGTCCTCGCCGCGCTCGAGCGTGACGCGCGGGTCGAGGAGGTCGTCGCCCTCGCGCGCCGCCGGCCGTCCGCGCAGCTCAGGCTGCACAAGGTCCGCTGGGCCGCGCTCGACGTCGCGCGTGACGACCTCGACGGCGCCTTCGCCGGTGCGTCGGCGCTCATCCACCTGGCGTGGGCGATGAACCCGTCGCGGGACCGCAGGATCCTCCGGCAGGTCAACGTCGGCGGCAGCGAGCGAGCGGTCGCGGCCGCCCGCCGCGCGGACGATCGTCCACGCGTCGTCGATCGGCGCGTATGCCGAGGGGCCGAAGGACCGGCTGGTGGACGAGTCCTGGCCCACGACCGGCATATCCGGGTTCAGCTACTCCGAGGACAAGGTGGCGGTCGAGCGCCACCTGGACGCGGTCGAGGCCGAGGCGCCGGAGCTGCGCGTCGTGCGCATGCGCCCGGCGCTCGTGCTCAAGCGCGGCGCCGCCCAGCACATCCGGCGGGAGCTGTTCGGGGCCTGGGTCCCCAACCGGCTGCTGCGCCCGGGCCGCTCGCGGATCTACCTGCAGCACCCGCGCCTGCGCACGCAGGTCACCCACAGCGACGACGCGGCCGAGGCGTTCCGGCTCGCGCTGCACGCCGACGTCCGCGGCGCGTTCAACCTGGCGGCCGACCCCGTCGTGGACGGCCGCAGCCTCGCGGCGCGCTTCGGCGGCCGCACGCTGGCGCTGCCGACGGTCCGGCCGATCCCGCTGCTGCACCGGGCCGCGCACGCGGCGCGCATCGTCCCCGCGGAGCCCGGCTGGAGCGACGAGCTGCTGCTGTCGCCGCTCGTCGACTCCGGCCGCGCGCGGCGCGAGCTCGGATGGACGCCGGCGATGGACGCCCTCGACGCCTGGCTGGATCTGATGCAGGGCGTGCGGGACGGCGCGGGCGTGCCGACGCCGCCGCTCGACGCCGCCGCCGGCGGGCCGCTGCGCCTGCGGGAGTGGCGTGGCTCGGCCGGCGCGCGCGGCCCGCTGAGCTCCTAGCGGCGCGCCTGTCGCCGGCGGCGTCAGGAGGTTCCGTCGAGGCGCGCCCGGAACGACTCCGCGCCGACGACGGCGGCGCCCAGAGCCGTCACGCGGTCGGCGAGCCAGCGGTCGGACGTCGCGACCACGAGTGAGCGCGGGTCGTCATCGGCCTCGACGCGCCGCGCGATCTCGAAGTCGCCGGCGTCGCGTCCCGGCCGCGGTGCGTGCGCGACCTCGATCAGCGTCGAGCGCAGCGGTGGGCGGGGCGGGCGCTCGAAGACCACCGTCACGTCCTCGCCGGTCGCCGCGCAGTAGTCCTCGAGCGTGCGCACGAGCCGGGCCATCGCCGCGTCGCGGTCGCGCCACCAGCCGTCCGCGCGCGAGCCGATCACGTTCATCCCGTCGACGATCCAGCGCACGCCGGTGGGGTGCCCCGGACGCCGCGCGCGCAAGCAGCGGGAGCGTCGCACCCGCCCTGGCGCACCCTGAGCAGGTTCTTGGAGTGTTCGGCGTTCCAGCGCTTCATGCTCCGACGACTTCCCGTTCTCGCCGCGGTGCTCGCGGCCCTCGTCGTACCCGCCCAGGCCGCGGCGATCGTCAACGGCACCGCGCCGACGCGCGAGTACCCGTTCATGGCGGCGCTGGAGCTCGACGACTCGCAGTACTGCGGCGCGTCGCTGATCGCGCCCGAGTGGATCCTCACCGCCGCGCACTGCATGGACGACTTCGACGGCAAGGCGATCACGCCGGACCGGCTGAGCTTCCAGATCGGCGGCGTCGCGTACGTCGGCAGCCCGCTGGACCTCTACGACCAGAACGACATGGGCGAGCGCATCGGCGCGACGCAGATCCTCGTCCACCCGAAGTACCAGTCGCCGGAGGACACGAGCCACGACATCGCGCTGGTCAAGCTCGCGCGCGCGTCGAGGTACTCGCCGATCGCGGTCGCCGACCCGGCGACGCAGAAGGGGCTGTGGGCTGCGGGCAAGCAGGCGACCGTGATCGGCTACGGCGCGCCCTTCTACCAGACGCCGAGCCCGACGGGTGATCTGCAGGAGGCGCGCGTGCCGATGGTCGCCGACGACGAATGCGACGCCACCTACAACGGCATCGGCTTCGGCTTCGTCGGGACGTTCGAACCGGTGACGATGGTCTGCGCCGGGAACCTGTACGGCACGGAGGACTCCTGCCAGGGCGACTCGGGCGGGCCGCTGGTCGTCGAGGACGGCAAGGGCGGGCTCGTGCAGGTCGGAACGGTGTCGTGGGGCTTCGCCTGCGGGCTCCCCGCCTTCTACGGCGTCTACGGGCGCGTCGCCGACGGGCCGCTGTACGACTGGATCCAGGGCAAGGTCGCCCCCGCTCCGTCGGGTTCGCTGCAGGCGCCCGCGAGTGCCGACCTCGGGAGCGTCGAGCGCGGGAAGGTCGGGGCCGCGACCGAGATCACGGTCCGCAACACCCACTCGAGCGCGAGGACCGTCGACTCCGTGAGCATCGGCGGGCCGGACGCGAATGCGATCTCGGTGCTGGACGATGCGTGCAGCGGCAAGGCCGTCGCCGGCGGCGGGAGCTGTGCCATCACCGTGGCGCTGACGCCGATCCACAGCGGCGCCCAGTCGGCGCAGCTGCGGATCGCGAGCGCGTCGCTCACGTCGCCGCTGCGCGTCGCGCTGTCGGGCACGGGCACGGACCCGCAGCCCGTACAGGGGCCGAAGGGCGATCCGGGCGAGAAGGGCGACCAGGGCGAGCCGGGGGAGAAGGGCGACACCGGCGAAAAGGGCGACACAGGCCAGACCGGCGCGCAGGGCGACCCCGGCCCGCAGGGCGATCCGGGTCCGCAGGGCCCGACGGGCGCGCAGGGGCCGCAGGGCCCGCCCGGCCGCGATGCGCAGGTCGAGTGCGCGGTCGTCCGGCGCAAGGGCTCGAACGTCGAGGAGGTCGAGTGCCGCGTCACCTACGTCACGACCGCCGACGCCTCCCGTGTCTATGCACGCATGACGCGCGGCAACCGCACCTACGCGCGCTCGAAGACGAAGCGGGCCAAGCGCCGCGGCAGCCTCGCGCTCCGGACGATCCGGCGCGTCGAGCCCGGCCGCTACACCCTGCGGCTGGTCGTCGTAGACCGCCACGGCCGGCGCAGCGAACTGCGCCGCGCGATCACCATCCGCTGACGGCGGTCACGGCGGCGGCGGCTCCGGGCCGCCGCCGCTGACCTCCAGAAACTTGCTCTGTGCCGCTTCATGAAGTTGCTCTGTGCCGCTTCATGAAGTTGCTCGTCATGAAGTTGCTCTGTGCCGCTTCATGAAGTTGCTCTGTGCTGGTTTATGAAGTTGCTCTGAGCAAGCGGATTAAGAAGAAGCTGGCGCGCGCTGAGGGGGGCGAACTCGGCGGGGGTGGCGCCTAGGGCTGACATGGGACGCGCACGCGCCGAGGATCCGGAGGGCGCGATCTACCACGTGTGGGCCCGCGGCAACGACCGCGCCGCGATCTTCCGCGACGACGCCGACCGCGCGTGCTACCTCGGGCTCCTGATGGACGTCGCCCGCCGCACGAGCTGGCGATGCCTCGCGTACTGCCTGATGGGGACGCACATCCACCTGATCGTCGAGACGGACCGGGCGGACCTCGGGCACGGCGTGCAGCTGCTGCACGGCCGCTACGCCCGCGCGTTCAACCGCCGCCACGACCGCGTCGGCCACCTCTTTCAAGGGCGCTTCGGCTCGCGTGTGGTGGAGGACGACGGCCACCTCTGCATGCTGGTCCGCTACGTGGCGCTCAACCCGGTCGCCGCCGGCCTGTGCTCCCGCGCCGACGAATGGCCGTGGGCGAGCTGCGCCGCCACGGCCGGCGACGACGCCCCCGCCTGGCTGGACGTGGACCGCCTGCTGGGCCACCTGGCCGCACACGGCGGCGACCCACGCACGACGTACCGCGACCTGATCGCCGCACCCTCGCCGTAGACTCGCGGCCCGTGAAGGCACGCCTCTACGGCATGTCGATCTCGCACCCCGCGAACGCCGCCCGCCTCATGCTCGAGCACAAGGGCATCGGCTACGACCTCGTCCGGGTCGCGCCCGGAACGCAGGCCGTGGTCGTCCGGCTGGCCGGCTTCCGCGGCGGCACCGTCCCCGCGCTGCGGATCGACGGCCGCCGCGTGACCGGCACACGCGCGATCGCCCGACTGCTGGACGAGCTGCGCCCCGACCCGCCGCTCTTCCCGCGCGAGGCGGACCGCCGCCGCGCGGTCGAGGAGGCGGAGGAGTGGGGGGAGCGCGTCCTGCAGCCCGTCCCCCGCCGGCTGCTGCGGTGGTCGCTGCGCCACCACCACGACGCTCGCGTGGCCTTCGCTCGAGGGCTCGGCACACCGCGGCCGGATCTCGCGGCCCGGGCCATGATCCCCGTCACCGCCTTCTACGCCCGCCGCGAGGACGCCGGCTCGATCGACCGCATCCGTCGCGACCGGACCGAGGTGCCCGACCACCTCGACCACGTCGACCGCCTGATCGCGGGCGGCACGATCGGCGGCGAGCGACTCAACGCCGCCGACTTCCAGATCGGCACCACGCTGCGGGTGATGCTCGCCAGCGAGGACTACGGGCCGCTGATCACCGGACGCCCGGCCGAAGCGCTCGCACGCCGGATCTGGCCCGACTACGCGTACCGCTTCCCGTCGATGCTGCCGCCGGCGCTGGCCGGCGGATAGTCAGCGCGTCGCCGGCACGCGCGGCCAGTGCGTGTCCGGGTGGCACGGCGACGACTTCTTCAGCCGCGGCGCCGGCCGGTAGTCGCGCAGGACCTCTTCGAGCAGGCACGGCTTGTCGGTCATGATCCCCTCCACGCCCCAGTCGAGCAGCTGCCGCATGTCGGCCTCGGAGTTGATCGTCCACGGGTGCACCGCCAGCCCGTTGCGGTGCGCGTCCGTGACGAAGTCCTGGTTGACCACGGTGACGCCGTTGAACGACAGCGGCGGCTGGACCGCGACGTGCCGCGAGTCCGTCAGCCCCGGCAGCGGCCCCTGCGTGCTCGCCCAGAACGCGGCGGTGGTCTCGAGCCCCGTCGCCACGTCGAGGTCCGGCGCGTGCAGGTGGAACAGCTCGATGGCCGAGTCGGCGAACGACACGACGATGGTCCGGCCGACGCGGTCGGCCTTGTAGCGGTTGAGGACTCCCGCCACCGCGACCGCGTTGTCAAGCGCCGTCGGGTGCCGGCCGGCCGTGTCCGTGACGAAGTCGCGGACGTCGGCGTGGTCGGGCGCGGCACCCTTGATCTCGACGTTCATCAGGACGCCCGGGAAGCGCTCGATGACCTCCTCGAGCGTCGGGATCTGGAAGTCCGCACGCGTGAAGCCCGGTGGCGGCGCCTTGTCGCCGGTGGCGATGCCGGCGTACGTGCCCTGCCAGTCGCGGCAGGCCGGGTCGTACTTCTTGACCTCGTCCAGCGTGAGCTGGTTGACCTTCAGGTCCGGCCGGCACATCCGCCCGAGGTGCGTGTCGTGCATCACCACGACCCTGCGGTCGGCCGTGATGTTGACGTCCATCTCGAGCATGTCGGCGCCCAGCGCGAGCGCGCGCTGATAGCTGAACAGCGTGTTCGACGGCGCCTCGTCCTCGCCGCCCTGGTGGGCGATGTTGAGCAGCTTGCGCTCCGGCGCCAGCCACGGATTGGCCGCTGCGGCGGGAGCCGCGGCGCAGACGGCGACGACGAGCGAGAGCAGCAGTGCGCGGGCCATGGTTGGTGGAACGCCGGATCCGGCGAAAACTCGCGTCGCGCCCTACCGTGGGCGCCGGTGGCGCGCGAGTACGTGGACATCACTACCCGGAACGACTGCGAGCGGCTCGTCCGCGCGTTCTACGGCCGCGCGCTGCAGGACCCGATCATCGGCTACCTGTTCACCGACGTCGCGAAGCTCGACCTCGAGGCGCACGTGCCGGTGCTGACGGACTTCTGGGACACGCTCCTGCTCGGCGCCAAGTCCTACGACCGCGGCGCGTTCCACCCGCACGCGGCGCTGCACCAGAAGGCCGAGCTGCGCGCCGGGCACTTCGAGCGCTGGCTGCACCTCTGGTACGAGACGGTCGACGAGCTGTTCGCGGGTCCGCAGGCGGAGCTGGCGAAGGGACACGCCTTCCGGCTGGCCAACGCGTTCCGGATGCGCCTGACGGCGTACCCGCGGCCCGCGGACGAGCGCCCCGAGGGGCTCGTCGTCACGCGCCACGGCGGCGCCTGAGCTCAGGCGGCGGCCGGCGGCCGGTCGCCGCGCAGCACCGCCACGGCGCCGAGCACGAGCACGGCGCCGCCGAGCGACCACAGGACGATCGGCAGGCGCAGGCCCGGCACGATGGCCTTGTCGCCGTTGACGCGGACGTCCAGCTTCTCCCCCTCGTGGCCGCGGCCCGCGCCCTCGATCGTCCCGCCGCCAAGACGCCCGTCCACGAACCAGCGGCCGCGGCACACGTCGCCGCCGTACTTCGCGAGCCGTTCGCGGCATTCGGTCACGGTGGCGACCGCCGGCACGCCGTCGCGCTGGGCGCGGTACGTCATGAACCCGCCGAGGACGAAGGCGCCGCCGAACAGGAAGATCACGACGGCGAAGATGATGGTCGCGCGCCGCGAGCCCGCCGCGGATGGCTCAGGTGCGGTCATCGCACCATCGTCTTTCAAGCGTGCGCCGCGCGCAAGGGGGGCGGGCGGCGCCGTGCACGCCGCCCGCCGCCCGGATCACGACTTGAAGCGGAAGGTCCCGCGCTTGATGGTGTTGTCGGCGAGCTTGACGAGCAGCTCGCGGCACTGGCCCTTCCAGGCCTTCTCGGTCTTCCACGCGTACGTGTACTGGCCGGCCTCGTAGGCCAGCGGCTCGGCCGCCGTCGTCGGCACCGACGACGAATCGGGGTCGCCGCAAGCCTTCGAGCGCGGGTGGCCGCTCGCGATCACGTCGAGCCCGTAGTCGCCACCGAGCGAGAACTTGATCGGGATGACGTTGCCGGCGGTCGAGGTGCCCCCGTCGCTGTACGGCCGGAAGAAGCCGGCGTACTGGTCCCAGATCACCTCGTACGTCAGCGTCGCGGTCTCCACGTTGCCGGCGCCGTCCTCCGCCGTCACCGTGAGCGTCTTCGTCCCCACCGTGGAGGAGTCGAGGGGATCCCCGTCGGCGATCGAGCCGGTACAGGAGTGGATCCCGGAGGTCTCGTTGCCCTGGTCGTCGACGCAGGTGTACGAGGCGGGCACCGAGCGCCCCACGCCGATCGACGCGGGGTGGTGCGCGACGACTCGCGGCTTGGTGCGGTCGAGGCCGAACACCAGCTCCTGCGTCTGCGGGTTGGAGCGCGAGAGCGTCTTGGCCCCCTGCACCCGCCGGTCTTCGATGTCCCAGACGATGAGCCCGCGCCGGATGTCGGACTCGTAGACCTTGCCGTTGTACCAGTAGGTCGACCAGTCACCGCCGAGCACGAGCGAGGTGTTCGACAGCGGCGCGGGGTCGGCGTAGCCGATCTGCTGGACGTCGGCCGGGTTCGTGAAGTCGAACACGGTGATGCCCATCTGGTAGCTGCCGACCACGCCGATGTGGGCGCGGTTCGTCGGCACGACGTTGAAGTTGTGCCAGGTGCAGTTCTCGGTGCTGCTCTGCGGCCGCGGCTGCACGAAGCGCCCGAGCTCCTCGTTCTTCTCGGTGTCGTAGAAGAACAGCGTCCGGTTGACGAGCGAGCTCGTGGCCTGGCACTGCGCGGCGCTGCCGCCGCCCGGCTCGTGGCCGAAGATGACGATCCTGCCGTCGTTGGAGAACGCGGCGGAGTGGCCGATCGTGACGCCCGTGATCGCGCGGGAGTACATCAATGCCGGCTGCTCGATACCGCCCGGCTCACCCGGGTCGAGCGCCGGGTCGTACCGCAGGACGCTGAAGCCGTTGCCGCCCGCACAGGCGACGCGGTTGACGGTGCCGGTCATGATCGACGTGTCGTGGCACTGGCGGCCCGCCGGCGCGCGCCGCACGATGCCGGCGTCGGCCGGGCTGGCGATCGGGATGCGCAGGATGTCGATGCCCGTGCACGAGCCGCTCGACGCGCTGCTGTAGACGTACAGGTTGCCGCGCGCCTCGTCGGGCACGAGCGAGAGCGTGTGCGAGCCGCACCCGCTGGCGAACTCCCCGCCGGGGACGACCGGGCCGCTCAGCTGGGCCGCCATCCGGATCTGCGTGATGAGCACCGGCGCCGTCGGGTCGCTGATGTCGAAGATGTGCACGCCCTCGAAGCCCAGGCCGGCGAGCTGCCCGCCGCACGAGGCGGTCGGCGCGTTCGTGGCCGAGACCGGCGCGTCCCACGCCCGCACGAGGATGTCGTTCCACACGACCACGTCACCCTGGCCGCCGGCGGTCGAGCACGAGGTCTCGTTGTGCAGCTGGACCGGGTTGGTCGGATCGGAGACGTCGATGACCCGGAAGCCCGCGTAGGTCCCCTGGAAGGCCAGGTTCCCCTGGAACGCCAGGTCGGAGTTGAACAGCGAGGAACCGGCGCCGCTGAACGGGACGTTGCGGGCGGAGAAGCCCAGCGGCGTCATGTTCGGCGAGAAGGCGAAGCTCGAGACGGCGTCGCCGACGGGAGAGCCCGGCGCCTCGTCGGTGATCTCCTGGCCGAGCTGCATCCCCTCGGCGTCGTGCTCGGTGCACTCGGCCGCCAGCGAGTCCTGCTCGCAGTCCGGATGCGCGG
>DATLGB010000114.1:0-19944 GCA_035540675.1 Solirubrobacteraceae bacterium
CCAGCGTCGCGACGGTCGCGCGGTTGCCGATCGTGCGCTGGAGCATGAGCGCCCTCGGCACCTGCCCGGCCGCGGGCGCGGCGACGCGGCTCGCACCGCGAGGGACCGGCCCGGCGCTGGGTGCCAGGGTGCGCATTCGTAACTCGCCGCCGCGGACTCTAGGCGCGGAGCAACGGGCGGTCAACGGCGCGAGGACGGGGGCGCGGCGCCCGCCGACAGGTCGTACCCGCACGCCTCGCAGACGGACACGCCGTTGGCGACCCTCCGGCCGCAGCGCGGGCAGGGCCGCCCGGCGTACCTCAGCGCGAACCAGAACCCGCCGCCGAGCAGCGCCAGCGGCAGGATCACGACGACCAGCAGGATGAGGAGCTCGGTCGCGCTCATGGCAGCGAGCGCGAAACCTCCGCTGGGGCCGTTCGGACGCGGGGCCTCGCCCGGCGGTTCATGCCGTCGCTCTTCCCGGCGCCGGCCGGAAAGAACCCTGGCGCCGCCCGCCGGCGCCGGATAAGGTCGGCGCGTGGTCCTGCGCCTGGTGCTGGGCATCCTGACGTCGGTCTTCCTGCCGCTCGGAATCGTGTTCACGATCCTCGGCTTCACCGCCGAGAACCCGGATCGCGGCGAGCCGCAGGACTTCCGGTACGCGGGGCTGGCGATCCTCGCGCTCGGGCTCGTGATCGCCGCGGCGTTCCTGGTCCTCCTGCGCCAGGAGGCGGCGCGGCGCCGGCGCCGGCGTGCGGGGCTGCGGGCGACCGCCGAGATCGTCGAGGCGCGCATGAACCCGAGCGTGCGCACCAACGGCGCCTACGCCACCCGGCTGACCGTCCGCTTCGCCGGCGCCGGGACGTCGGACGGAACCGTCACGACGTCGGTGTTCGTCGCGCCGTACAAGCAGCTCGAGCCGGGGCAGCCGATCGAGATCCTCTACGACCCTCAGGACCCCGCGAACTTCGAGCCCGCCGCGTCGCTGCGCCGCTGACCGGCGCCTAGGTCAGGCCGGCGATCCCGGCCGGCTCCTTCGGGCGCCGGCGCGGCAGGAACACGAGCAGCAGCCCGACCACGACGCCGACCACGGCCACGAGCGCGGCGCCGGCGAACGCGCGGACCACGCGGGCGCCGATCGGCCGGCCGAGCACGACCGCCTCCCGGGGGTGCAGCCCTCCGCCCGCCGTGCGCAGGACGTAGCTGCCGGCGCGCGGTACGCGGGCCGTGTGGATCGCGATCCCGCTGCGCCCGTCGGTGCCGTCCACCGTGAAGCTGCCGGAGTAGCCGGCCAGCGGCAGGGGCCGCCCGCCCGGCGCCGCGAGCTCCACCCGGACGGCCGGCACCTGGAGGTCGGCCGCGGCGCCGGAGGCCGCCGGCGCCTCGTAGAAGACGACGTGCTTGCCGGCGTCGAGCGTCATCGTGCGCGCGCCGGGCAGCGGCGTCCGGGTCGACCCGATCCGGACCTCCATCCCGGCCAGCCCGGCCACCAGCCAGGCAACGGCGCCGCCGATCGCCGCCAGGATCACGATGCCCCCCACCACGCGCCGCACGCGGCGATGCTCGCACACGCACCCGACGCGCGGACGCCGGCGGCGACCCGCTGATGCTGCACCGCTGCGCGAGCGGGTATGCGCCAGCCGTGGAGGACCTCGTCGAGAGCCTCACGCGCGGCAACGTCGCCGAGGTCAAGGTGCTGCTGGCGTCGGTGGCCGCGGCGCTCGCCGTCTACCAGCTGCTGCTGATCGCCGTGGGCTACGGCAAGCTGCGGCTGCCGTTCCTGGCGACGCGGCCGGCGTCGCGCACGCACCGCGCGGTCGGCGACACGATCGTGGTGCTGGTCGCCATCGTCGGCGCGATGTGCCTCGCGGTCCACGGCTTCGACGACGGCGGCGGCCACGGCATCGCGGGCGTCCTGCTCGCGCTCGTGCTGGGCGCGAAGATCGCAGTCGTGCGGCGGGACTTCGGCCTCGGCCGCTTCCTGCCGGTGTTCGGGCTGAGCGTGTTCGTGCTGCTGGCGGCGGCGTGGGCGCTGTCCGCCGGCGACTTCCTCGCCGGCGGCGGGATCGACGAGTGAGCGCGCAGAGCCGGCAGATGCTCGGATCGCTGCTCGCCGCGGTGGTGATCGTGGCGATCGTGATCGCCGTCGTCACCGCGAAGTTCGGGCCGACCAGCGCGGCGGAGCGCGAGGCGGCGGAGGAGCGCAGCGAGCAGCGGCTCGAGGAGGCCGAGGAGCGGCGGGAGGCGGCGGAGGAGCGTCGCGAGGAGCGCTAGCGTTCCGCCGGATGCGCCGGTTCGCCGCTCCCCTCGCCGCCCTCGCCTCGCTCGCCGTCGCCGCGCCCGCCGACGCCGCCCGCGTCACCTACGGCAGCGACCTCGCGGCGCCCGCCACGATCGAGCACGCGACGCCCAACGACTCCGTCTTCTTCAACGACGCGCTGGCCGCCGGCGACGGGGTGCGGGTCGGCGTCACCGGCCAGGTCATCGAGGTGCGGGTCAAGGGGCGGATCGTGCCGAGCGAGCAGACGCTGCGCGGCGGCGCCGGCCCGTTCGACGTCGTCCACTTCCAGGTCCTGCGGCCCCAGCCGGACGGCAGCTGGCTCGTGCCGCAGTACGGCACGAGCACCGACTACCGGATGCCGTGGGCCGGCGACGACGACCAGATCACGACCTTCCGCACGACCCACCAGTACGACGCGCTGTGCGTGCAGCCCGGCGACCGCGTCGACTTGGCCACCATGGGCGGTTACGACCCGAACGCCGGCTACCCCGACGGCACCCCGTTCCGCGTGTTCGGGCGCGTGCCGGGCTCGAGCGTGCTGCAGTACGCCGCGCAGGGCACGGAGGGCGTCAACAACGGCACCACCTTCCGGCCGCAGACCCGCCACGCCGACCAGGAGCTGCTGATGCGCTTCGTGGTCGGGACGGGCGACGACGCGCGGCCGAGCTGCCGCGGCGCCGGGGACTCCACCGCCACCGGCGACGGCGGGACGACGACCACCCAGCCACGCCTTCCGGCGGTCACGATCCCGCGCCAGCGCGCGCGCCTGCCCAAGAGCTGGATCCTCAGCATCGCCGCCTACTGCCACCGCAGGGCCGACCCGTGCGTGGGCAGGCTGACCGCCCGCGCCAAGGGCCGCTTCATCGGCGCCGCGCGCTACAGCATCCGCCCGCGCGACACCGAGGGCGTGCGCTTCCGCTTCAACCGGGGCGGCAGGCGGCTGTTCCGCCGCAGCGGCAACCGGCTGCGCGTGACGGTCACCGTCGTCACCAAGCCGGGCGGCGAGGCCGACACCGACCGGCGCACGCTCGTCATCACGAAGCGCACGCCCTGATCGGCCGGCCGTCAGGCCGGCGCGGCGGCACCCGTTGTCTGGGGGTGACCGCCTCCACCCGCCGCTGGACCGCCCTCGGCGCCCTCTGCCTGGCCGCCCTGGCCGTCGCCCCCGCCCGCGCCGACGTCAGCGGCCCCGAGATCGTCGGCTTCCTGAACGCCCAGCGCGCCGCCCACGGCATCCCCGCCGGCATCGCGGAGGACCCCGTGCTGAGCGACGGCTGCGCCAAGCACAACCGCTACGGCGCCGTGAACGGGATCCTCGAGCACGGCGAGGATCCCTCCCTGCCCGCCTACACGCCCGAGGGAGACCAGGCGGGGCGGACGTCCGTGCTCTACGCGGGCGGCGGCCCGTGGGGCGCGGAGCGCAACCCGTTCGAGACGGCGCCGATCCACCTGCACCAGCTGCTGGCGCCGCGCATCGACCGCATGGGCGCCGCCGAGAACGAGGGCTACGGGTGCGCGACGACGCTGGCCTCGCGCAACCGCCCGGCGCCTGCCGCCGACGTCACGTACACCTACCCCGGCGACGGCGCGCGCGGCTGGCCGGCCGACCAGACGGCGCGCGAGCTGCCGTACACGCCGGGCGAGCTGCTGGGGATCCCGGAGGGCACGCGCACCGGGCCGTACCTCTACGCGATGTTCGACGGCCCCGACCTGACCGTCTCCGACACCGCGCGGGCCGCGGCGGCGACCCTGACCGGCCCGGACGGCCCCGTCGAGCTGGCGGTGGCCGACAACCACACGCCCGGGCTCGAGGGCTTCCTGCCGCCCGGGCTCGAGCTGATCCCGCGCTCGCCGCTGCGCGCGAACGCGACCTACACCGCGACGCTCCGCGCCGACGTGACGACGGAGGGCGGCAGCGGCCCGCAGCGCGCGTTCGAGCACCGCTGGACGTTCATCACCGGCCAGTTCGAGAACGCCGTCCGCATCACCGGCTACGTGCTGTGGCCCGGGAACATCACCGTCCGCGCGCAGATTCGCGCGCCCGGCGCCGTCGTCACGCTCACCGGGCCGGGCACGAGTGCCTCGGCGCCCCTGTCCGCCGACGGCACCGCGACGATCGGCGTCGATCGCGGCGGGACCTGGAACGCCTGCGTGCGCTCCGGCGGCGCCGGGTCGGACCACCGAGCGGCGGAGGCCTGCCAGACGGTCACGATCCCCGCGCCCATCGCGTCGAACCCGGCCGTGGTCGCCGGGGACTCGCCGTTCACCGTCGACGTGCCGCGGCGCGTCCGGGCCGGCCGCCGGATCCGCCTGACCGTGAGCGCCCGCGAGCGCTTCGAGCTGGCGTTCCGCCTGCTGGCGCCGAACGGCCGGACGCTGACGCGCTACCCGCGCACCGCGCTCGCCGGCGGCCGCGCGTGGACGTTCACCCTGCGCGTGCCCGCCCGCCACGCGCGCCGGGGCCGCAGCGTGCGGCTGCGGATGACGATCGTCACCGGCGGCACGCGCCACGCGGTGCGCCGCACGATCCGCTTCAGGTGAGGCTGGCCGGCACCGGCCTTCTCGCGCGAGGTCTCCCAATCGACAGGTGAACCTGCCAGTATTGGTCATGGTTGTTGTCCTATGGCGTGCGGTGGGGGCCGTCGCCGGGACAGTTCATGCGACATCGGGGGCGGGAACTCGTGCGGGTACTTCGTCGGTCGGCTGCGGCCGCGACTCTGCTGGTGGTCATCTCTGCGATCGCGGGGAGCGCGACGTCGTCGGCGCTGTCGCCGTTGCCGAGCGGGCCTCCGGGCTGGATCGGGACGGCTCCCGATCCCGCGCACGTGCTGAACGCGATCGACGCGAACCGGGCGAAGCTGCCGCCGGAGTTCGACCAGCGCCTGCAGTACGTCCTCGCCGACGGGACGCTGCGCGTGATGGTCACCACCACGTCCCGCAGCGAGTCGGTGCGCGAGTTCGTGGCCGCCACGACCACCAGCGCGCTGTGGTACCCCGGCATGGACGCCGTGCTCGCGACGGTCACGCCGACCCAGCTCGCGAAGCTCCTCGCGTCGCCGCAGATCGCGTTCGTCGGGCCTGACTACCCGGTCCGGCACAGCCTCTCGACGTCGACCGGCGACGTGCGCGCCCGCCAGAAGGCCGACGTCCCGTCGGTCCTGCCCGGCGGCACGCAGAAGGGGACGGTGTCGCTCGCGTCGCCGTCGCTGACCTGGACCGGCAGCGCGCCCGGCAACCTGACCAACATCGCCAACCAGCTCGCCGGAAGCGCCGGTGTGCGGCCGGTCTGCGCGGCTCCGACCTGCGACACGTTCAACCTGCACGTCACCGACCAGGGCGATCTGCGGATCGCCGTCACCGCCGCCCGCGGCAGCTTCACCGCCGTCGAGGTCGTGAAGCCGGACGGCACCACGGCGATCTCCTACGGCGACGCGGTCCCGACCACGGCGATCGTCGTCGACAAGGCGGAGCCCGGCGCATACGTCGTCCGCACGTGGCTCAACGCCATCGGCGACCGCGCCGACTACACCGGCGCGGTGACGCTGCGCGGCCGCACCGCTTCGCGGCCGGAGGGGCTGTGGGCGTTCGACGCGAAGGCCGGCGCGTACGGCGCGCTGGCGTCGGTCGACCCGTATCTGGACGCCGGCGGGGCCACCGGGAAGGGCGTGACGGTGGCGGTCGTCGACAGCGGCGTCGACCGCACGCACGCCGACTTCAGCGGCTGGAACTGCACCCCGCAGCCCTACACGCAGTGCGAGAGCCGCATCAAGGAGTCCCTGACGATCTCGCAGGTCGTCCGCGGGGCGCCGGAGCTCGGCGGCCAGCTGCCGACCAGCGAGTACGCCAGCGGCCACGGCACCCACGTCGCGGGCACGATCGCCGGCAACGGCCGGATGGCTCGCGAGGCCGGCGGCCGCGACGCGGCCACCGGAGCCGTCGTCGGCGATGCCGGGGTCCCGATCGGCGTGGCGCCGCAGGCGTCGCTGGTGTCCATCAAGAACGGCGACACGGCCTCCGCCGGCCTGTCCTCCTACGGCCTGGCCTGGCTCGCCGACAACGCCAAGCGCCTCGGCGTGCGCGCCGTCAACAACTCGTGGGGCTGCCTGACCGGCTGCGCCTACGCACCCAACTCGGCCGACTCGCTGGTGCACAAGCGGCTCTACCAGGAGGGCGTGCTGGTGGTCTTCGCCGCCGGCAACGGCGGCGCCGGCTCCACCGACGGCGCCGCGTTCTCCGGCAACTCGCAGAGCCCGTACGTGCTCAGCGTGGCCAACTACGAGACCGCGACGCACCGGATCGCGTCGAGCTCGAGCCGCGGCCACACGCAGGCGGCCTCGCCCGACCCGGCGACGTGGGATCCGGCGACCGAGGACGACGCGACGAAGACCCCGGGCCGCTCGTATCGCCGGCCGGACATCGCCGCGCCGGGCACCGACATCTGGGCGGCCCGCACGCTCACCGGCGGCTACGCCGCGGGCGCTCCGCGCGTGGACAGCGGCGACGTCACGGACGCCGCGGCCGAGGGCACGGGCGGCTACGTGAAGATGACGGGCACGAGCATGGCCGCGCCGCATGTGGCCGGCGCCGCCGCGCTGCTGTTCTCCGCCTGCCCGCAGGCCCGCGTCCTCGACGTCATGCGCGCGCTGATGGCGAGCGCCGACCCCAACAAGCTGTCGGCCACCAATGGGAGCCGCCTCGCGCTGCCCTACGAGGAGGGCTACGGCGCGATGGACGTGCGGGCGGCGCTGAACTGGCTGCGCGCGAACGTCGCCGCCTGCTCGGTCAACACGCCGCCGACGGCCGTGATCGCGGCGCCGGACTCCGCCTTCGAGGGGCAGTCGGTGACCTTCGACGGTTCCGGTTCGTCCGACGCCGACGGGCCGATCGCCGCGTACGCGTGGGACTTCGGCGACGGCCGCACGGCCGAGGGCGCCGTCGTGCAGCACGCCTACGCGGAGCCCGGCACCTACACCGTGACCCTCACCGTCCGCGACGGCGACGGCACCACCGCCACCACCACCCGCGCGATCGCGGTGACGGCCGCGCCCGACCCGGATCCGGCCACGCCGACGATCAAGAGCGGCGAGCCGGTCGCCGACAGCTCCCAGGCCCGCAGCGACTGGCGCTTCTACAAGCTGCGCGTGCCCGCCGGCAAGGCCGGGCTGGAAGTCGTGCTGGACGGCGCCGACTGCGACAAGAAGCGCTGCAAGCCCGACCTCGACCTGTACCTGCGGCCCGCCGAGCGCCCGACGCTGACCGCCTTCGCCTGCAAGTCGGCCCAGCCGAGTGCGGACGAGTCGTGCACGGTGGCCGCGCCGGCCGCCGGCTACTGGTACGTCGGCGTGCACACCGCGTTCGGCAAGGATGGTTCGCCGTACACGCTGACGGCGACGGTGAAGGACGCCACCGTGGAGCCGGAGCCGAACACGCCGCCGACCGCGTCGTTCAGCGCCACGTGCCTGAACCTCGACTGCACGTTCGCCGACGCCTCCACGGACGCCGACGGGTCGGTCGTGGCTCGCGCGTGGGAGTTCGGCGACGGCGCGACCTCGTCCGAAGCCGGTCCCACCCATCGGTTCGCGGCACCCGGCACCTACCAGGTCCGGCTGACCGTGACCGACGACGACGGTGCGACGGCCACGACGGTCCAGGCGGTCACGGTCCAGCGCGCCGCCGACCCGGATCCGAGCACGCCCACGCTCCAGAACGGCGTCGCCACGTCCGGCCGCAACGGGCCGCGCGGGTCCTGGGCGTACTACAAGGTGCTCCCGCCCGAGGGCGCGAGCAAGCTCACGGTCGCGCTGGCGGGCACGCAGAACTGCCTGGCGGCCGGCCTCGGCTGCTCGCCGGACCTCGACCTCTACGTCCGCCCCGGCCAGAAGCCGGTCAACGCGGCGACCGCCGGCCAGTGCGGCCCGGAGGAGGCCGACATCAACGAGACCTGCGAGTTCACGGCGCCTCAGGCGGCCTGGTACTACGTCGGCGTCTACACCTACTCCGACAACCTGCTGGGCCTCGGCGTCACGGCCTCGCAGCAGGTCAACTACACGGTCACCGCCACTTCGAGCTGAGCCCGTGACGTGGGCGGCGGCGCGAGATAGCATCGCGCCGTCGCGCCACGAACACGGGAGGCTCGGATGCGTCGGTCGCTGGTAGTGGTCGGGCTGCTCGTCCTCGGGCTGGCGGGCCCGCCCGCCGCCGCGCACGAGGCGTCCGCGCCGTCGCGGACGTTCGAAGTCACCGGCGGCAACGCCGGCTCGGCTTCGGGGATCGAGGCCGTCGGGCACAACGCGCTCGGCTGGCGCGGCTACAACGCCGACGTCTGGGTGCACGACCGGCACGCCTACGTCGGGTCGTGGGGATTCTCGGACTGGAGCCAGGGCGTCGAGCGCTTCTGCCCGGCCCAGGACGTCGCGGGCGTCGTCGTCCTCGACGCGCGCGATCCGTCGGCGCCGCGGGAGGTCTCGCGGCTGCGCCACCCCGCCGGCACCTCGGCCGAGGACGTCGTCGTCTTCACCGGCCGCTACGGCCGAGCCACCGGCCGCGACATCGCCGTCGCCGGGATCCAGGTCTGCGGCGGCTCGCGCTACGACCGCAGCTTCTTCCGCGGCCTCCAGGTCTGGGACGTGACGAACCCGGCCAGGCCGGTCGAGCTGGCCCGGCTCAACACCGGGTGCTGCACGCGCGGGCTGCACGAGCTCGAGGTCGAGCACCGGCCCGACCTGCGCAAGACGTTCGTGTACGCCTCGGTGCCGGCATCGGAGTACCCGGACTCGGCCTCGCCGTCCGGGCGCCGCGACGAGGCCGGTCGCGGCGACTTCCGCCTCATCGACGTCACCGACCCGCGGGCGCCGGCCGAGGTCTCCAACTGGGGCGTGCACCGCAACCTCGGCGCGCCGCCCGCGCCCGGCCTCGGCTGCGATCCCGACAACCAGTACGGCCACTCGGCGATGCCGTCACCGGACGGCCGCAGCGCGTTCGTGTCCTACTGGGACTCGGGCTTCGTCGCGCTCGACGTGACCGACCCGTCGCTGCCGGTCTACCGGGGCACGACCCGCTACGGGCTCGACGAGGACGGCGACGCCCACTCGTCGGACTTCGATCCGGCCCGCCGGCTGCTGTTCAGCGCCGACGAGGACTTCTGCAAGACCTCCGGCGCCGGCATCGAGAAGGGCTTCGGCTACCTGCGGGTCTGGGACTACTCGAACCCGGCGGCGCCGCGGCAGGTCGGCGAGTACCGGACGCCCAACAGCATCGGCGCCTCCGACCAGCAGGCGGGCGACTACACGATCCACAACCCGCTGCTGATCGGGTCGGAGGTCTACGCCTCCTGGTACACGGACGGCATCCGGATCATCGACGTGCGCGACGCGACGGCGCCGCGCGAGGTGGCGCACTTCGTCCCGCCGTCGGAGAACAACCCGGTCAAGCCGTCGCAGCGCGGCGTGCTGACCAACACGACGCAGGTCTGGGGCGTCGCGGTGGACGAGACCACCGGGCTCATCTACGCCAGCGACATGAACTCCGGCCTCTGGATCCTGCGCCGGACGCGCTGAGCACCGCGGCCTGGGCCCGCGCCGGGCGGCGCGGGCTCGGGCAGGCGCACGATCTCGCGCTCGTCGGGCTAGGCGACGCGCCGCAGGCGCCGGTGCCCGCGGGCGCCGGGCGCGATCAGCGACGACCACTCGCGATCCTCGAGGTGCACGGGCTGCGTCGTCGCCAGCCACTCGCCGAGCACGTCCGCGAGGCCGCCGGGGTCCTCGAGGTGCGGGAAGTGCGCGGCGCGCGGCAGCGTCGCGAAGCGGCTGCCCGGGATCAGCTCGTGGGCGCGCCGGCCGTGCGGGAGCGGGATCGTCTGGTCGCGCTCGCCCCAGACGATCAGCGTCGGCATGCAGCTCAGCAGGTACAGCCGGTCGCTGGCGTCGACGCTCTGGCCGCGCACGTCGATGACCGAGCGCAGGGTGCGGACGAAGGCGCGCCGCGCGCCCGGCGGCTCGAGCGGGCGGACGGCGCGGGCGAACGCGCGCAGGTACTCGCCGGACGAGGAGCCTCGGCGGTCGAGGGCGTCGGCCGCGCCGCGCAGCGTGCGCAGCAGCCGCGGGTGCGCCGCCGCCCACAGCAGCGCCGACGCTCCGGGCACGGCGGCGCCGCGCAGCAGCGGGCTCACCTCGCGGCCGAGGCCGCCGCTGGAGATCAGCGCCAGCCGCTGCGTGCGCTGGGGGAACTGGTAGAAGAACTGCATCGCGACGCCGCCGCCGAGCGAGTGCCCGACGAACGTCGCGCGGTCGATCCCGATCGCCGCGAGCAGGTCGCGGATGCTGGCCGCGTGGGCTCCGAGCGAGTAGTCCCCGCGCGGCGCCGCCGACTCGCCATGGCCCAGCAGGTCGGGGGCGATCACCGTGTAGCGGTCGCTCAGGCGCGCCGCCACCGCCTCCCAGTGCCGGGAGTTGTTGAGCATGCCGTGGACGAGGACCACGGGCGGCCCGCTGCCGGCCATCCGGTAGATCACCCGGCGGCCGTGGATCTCGATCTCCCAGGGCTCGAACGTCACGAAGCGCCGACCATAACCGCCCGGGCGGCGAGCGTGCGCAGTCAGCCCGCGAGCGCGGTGGCGCCCGCCGCCGGGTGGTCGCGCGGCACGAGCCAGCAGCGGACCCCGCCGCACTCGACGCGGGCGGCGGCGCCCGGCCGGAAGCCGCCGGGGACCTCGGCCAGCTCGGGCCGCAGCGCGTGCAGACCGAGGAAGCGGTGCGCGACGCGGGCGGCCGTCGTCTGGATCGCGCGGACCGCGTGCTGCTCGGTGGTCCGCCAGCCCGTGGCCAGCAGGCGCGGCCCGTGCCACAGCTCCCAGCGCCAGCGCCGGAAGCCGGCGCGGCCGGGCGGCAGCAGCTCGAGGGCGTAGGTGAGCGTGGGGTCGGGCGCGTCGGTCATCGCGGCGAAGCGCCGAGGGTAGTGGCCGACTCGCGCAACCGGCGGCGGTGCGAGCAGGCCGGCGAGGGGGGTGCAGAATCCATGCCACGTCGCCGCCGACCCGGACGTGGCACGAATCGTGCGCGCACAGCCGGCTGAATCCGGGCCACGTCGGACGTGGCGCGAATCGTGCACGCACAGCGGACCGAATCCGTGCCACGTCGCCGCGGAACCCGACGTGGCACGGATCGTGCACTCCCGCGGCGACCGGATGCCGCCCCCCTCAGCCGCCATCCGTCCGCCGCAAGCCGCGGCGCCGGCCGCGTCAGCGGTCCAGCGCCGCCCGCACGAGGGCCTGGAAGTGCGCGATCAGCCGCTCGCTCTCCGGCATCAGCCGGCCCTCGGGGACCATCCCGGACGCCAGGCCCCGCTGCACGGAGGCGACGAGGCGCGCGTCCTCCTCCCCCACCGAGCGCGAGAACTCCAGCACGCCCTCGACGACGTCGTCGCCGACCCCGTCGCCGAAGAAGTAGTCCGTCACGCCGCGGGTGCGCGCGGGGCCGTCCGGGAACCACGCGTCGATCGAGAGGTTCTGCGCGCCCGGCTCGACGTTGAGCGTCAGGTTCGGCCACGCCCACATCCAGTGCGCCGCGGCGATCTCGCCGGCGTCCAGGAACGTCCCGGCGGGCCGGCCGTCGCGGCGCGGACCGATCTGCCACGAGACGCGCTCGCCGGTGTGCAGCGCGTACGCCTCGGCGGAGACGTCGAAGAGCTTCGCGAGCCCCGGGTGCGCGGTCGGGCAGTGGTAGCACTCGAGGTAGTTCTCGATCGCCGCCTTCCAGTTGGCGTCGAGCGTCCACTGCACCCGCCGGACGTGGCGCAGCCCGTCGAGCCGCACGCCGCTGGACTCGAGCACGCCGGGCAGCTCGCCCAGCGCCTCGGCCAGCGACGGCCCGTCCACCGCGGCGCGCGCGAACACGAACGGGCCCCAGGTGTCGACGGCGACCGGGACGAGCGCCAGCCCGTCGCGCGAGAAGCCGGGCTCATGCTCGCCGCGCGGGGCGGCGCGCAGGCTGCCGTCGAGGTCGTACGTCCAGGCGTGGTACGGGCACTGCAGCGTCGTGCAGCGCCCCGCGCCGCTCATCACGAGGTGCCCGCGGTGGCGGCAGACGTTCGCGAAGCCGCGCAGGGCGCCGTCGCGGCCGCGGACGACCACCACCGGCACCGCGCCGAGCTCGGCCGTCAGGTAGCTGCCGGGCTCGGCCACCTGCTCCGCGCGGCCCGCGTACTGCCACGCGTCGCGGAAGATCAGGCGCTGCTCGTCGCGCAGCACCTCCGGGTCGGTGTACCACGAGGCCGCGAGCGTCGCCGTCATGCCGCGGAAGGTTGCCGCATCGCCTCGACGTCGACGGTCCGGGTGAGGTGCAGCGCGTCCAGGAACGCCCGGTCGTGAGAGACCACGACGAGCGTGCCGTCGAAGGCGTCGAGCGCCGCCTCGAGCTGCTCGATCGCCTCGAGGTCGAGGTGGTTGGTCGGCTCGTCGAGCACCAGGCACGTGACCTCGACGGCGGCCAGCAGCGCCAGCAGCGCGCGCGTGCGCTCCCCCGGCGACAGCGCGGCGGGCGGCCGCGCGACGTGGTCGGCCTCGAGGCCGAACTTCGCGAGCGCCGAGCGCGCCTCGGATTCCCCGAGCCCGGTGCGGTCGCGGAACGCCTGCACGAGCGGCCGCTCGGACGCCAGCGCGCTCCGCAGCTGGTCGAGCTCGCCGATGCGCTGGCCCGGGCCGACGTAGCGCTCGCCGGCGGCGAGCGGCAGGCGCCCGAGCGCCGCGTGCAGCAGCGACGTCTTGCCCGACCCGTTGCGCCCCACGAGCGCGACCCGCTCGCGCGCGCCGACCTCGAGGGTGACCGGCCCGAGCCGCCAGTCGCCGCGCTCGATGACGGCGCCGGCGAGGCGCAGGACGACGTCGCCGCCGCGACCCGAGGCCGCCAGCTTCAGTCGCAGCTCCCACGGCTCGAACGGCTTCTCGACGCGGCCGGTGCGCTCCAGGCGCTCGAGCCGGCGGGCGGCGCCGCCGGCCTTGCCGGCCAGGTTCTCCGCTCCCTGCTGGCCGGCCCGGCGCGCGAGCTTGTCCTTGGTGAAGTCCTTCTTGGCGCGCTTGGCGCCCGACTCGGACCAGATGCGCGCCCGCTGGGCGGACTCGCGCAGGCGCTCGCGCTCGGAGACGTAGCCCTCGAAGGCCGCGCGGGCCTGCGCGCGCGCCGCCGCGCGGGCGTCGAGGTAGGCGTCCCAGCCGCCCTGGTAGACGGCGGCGGTGCGCGTGCCCGGCTCGATCTCGACGATCGTGTCGAAGCAGCGCGCGAGGAACGCGCGGTCGTGGGAGACGGCGACGACCGCGGCGTCCGTGCCGGCCACGAAGCGCTCGAGCGTCTCGAGGCCCGGGAAGTCGAGGTTGTTGGTCGGCTCGTCGAGCAGGAACACGTCGAAGCGGGCCAGCAGCAGCGCGGCCAGCGCCGCGCGGGCGGCGTTGCCGCCGCTGAGCGCGCGCACCGGCCGCTCGAGCGCCGCCGCTCCCAGCCCCACCTGCCGGACCGCGGTCTCCGCCCGCGCCGCGTGGTCCTCGCCGCCGAGGTGCAGGAAGCGCTCGAGCGCCTCCTGGTATGCCGCGAGCGCCGCCGGGTCCTCCAGCCGCGCCGTCAGCTCGTCCAGCCGCGCCTCGGCCGCGGCGACGCCGGCGCGGCGGGCGAGGTAGGCCCGCAGCGTCTCGCCCGCCGCCGCGTCGGGCTCCTGCGGCATCAGGCCGACCTCGAGCGACGCGGGCGTGCGCGTGACGGTGCCGGCATCGGGGGCCTCGGTCCCGGCGAGGATCCGCAGCAGCGTCGACTTCCCGATGCCGTTCGGGCCGACGATCCCGATGCGGCCGCGCGGGGCGATGCCCAGCGTCACGTCGCGCAGGACGTCCTGGGCGCCGTGGCGGCGCCCGATGCCCGCCGCCGTCAGCACGTCAGCGCCCGCCGTCGCGGACGGCCTTGGCCGTCAGTATCCCGAGCCGCCGCGCCTCCGCCTTGTTCAGCCGCCGGGGGTTGCCGCCGGACTTGCGCAGGAGGGCGCCCAGCTCGGCACGCTCCTCGGGCGTCAGGTTGCGCCACATCCGCGAGCCCTCGCGAATCAGCCGCTCGGCCACCGCGCGGACCCGCTCCCAGTCCACGCGCTGCACGCCGGATCCGGCGCGCCGGCCGGGCAGCCGCGGCTGCGTCACAGCGCGCTCCGCACTTCCCACAGATCGGGGAAGAAGCGCTTGTCGAGCGTGGTCTTGAGGTAGTCGACGCCGCGCGAGCCGCCGGTGCCGGGGCGGGCGCCGATCTCGCGCGCGGCCATCAGGACGTGGTGGAAGCGCCACTGCGCGATGCCCTCGTCGTGGTCCATCAGCGCCTCGGCGACCGCGTGCAGCGCCGCGCGGCGCGGGTCGTCCTTGTGGTCGCGGTAGAGGTCCGCGAGCGCCGCCACGCGGGCCTCGCCGTCCTCCGGAAGCTGCGCGCAGGCGACGAAGGCGTCCCACAGCGGCTCGGCGGAGGCCTCGATGCGCCGGAACTGGCGCGACTGGAAGCCCGACGCCGGCGCCAGCGGGTCGCGGAACTCGAGAAAGCCCTCGGGGCTCATCGTCTCGAGCACCCCGAGCTGGGTCTCGAGCACGCGCTCGATCGCCACGATGCGCTGCAGCGGCGCCAGCGCCGCCTGCGGGCGCCCGTCGCGCAGCTCGCGCTCGGCCAGGTCGAGCTCCTGCAGCATCAGCTTGAACCACAGCTCGTAGGCCTGGTGGACGATGATGAACAGCAGCTCGTCGTGCGCCTCGGGCGTGAGCGGCCGCTGCAGGCGCAGGAGGTCGTCGATGAGCAGGTACGTCGCGTAGTCGGTGCCGCCCGAGCCGCCGTTGCCGCTGGCGTCGTCCATGGGCGACAGCCTACGGCCGCTCGGCGTCCAGCGCCTGGTTGACCAGCGCGTCGGCGGCCGCGTTCTGCGCGCGCGGGACCGACCTCACGCGCCAGCGCCCGAACTCCCGCAGCCGCTGCATGGCCTCGAGGTACAGGGGCTTCATGTCCGGGTGCTTGACCTTGTAGCGGCCGTTGATCTGGTGCGCGACGAGCTCGGAGTCGTTGTAGATCTCGATCTCCGTCGCGCCGAGCAGCCGCGCGCGCTCGAGGCCCAGCAGGAGCCCGCGGTACTCGGCGACGTTGTTCGTCGTGCGCCCGAGGAACTCGGTGGCCTCGTCGATGACGTCGCCCTCGGGCGTCGAGACGACGGCGCCCGCGGCGGCCGGCCCGGGATTGCCGCGCGACCCGCCGTCCACGTGGACGACGACCTTCACCGTCCGGCCACCGGCTAGGACTCGGCGGCTTCGATCGGCGGGAACTCGCCGGCGACGCGGGAGCGGCGGCGGTCGCGGCGCTCGCGCTGCCCGCCGCCCGTGGAGCCGGGCGCGCGGCGCGACGCCTTGCGGCGATCGACGATCACCGTCACGTTCGGGTCGTCCTCGTAGTACTTGACGAGCTTGTCGTAGAGCTCCCCCGCGAGCTCCTCCGGCACGACGCAGTAGATCATCGGCCGGTGATGCTACCTGCGCGCGCCGATGGCGGGCGACAGCGCATCCGGCCGGCTCAGGCGGGCGGCGTCAGCAGCGCGATCTGCCCGCGCTCGTCGGCGGCCGCGTTGACCGCGCGCTGCGCGTCGGACAGCTCCTCGAGCTCGGCCCCTTGGGCGACGCGGCGGGCGCCGCCGGCCTCGTCGGACAGGTCGACCTCGTAGTGGTACCAGGAGAGCTCCCACATCACGATGATCGAGACCACGCTGGGCTCGTCCGGCGACGTGCGCACGCAGACCTCGGGCGGCCCCAGCGAGCGGGCGACGCCGCCGACGGTGCGCGGGTGCTGCGAGGCGTTGAAGACGTCGAGCGCGCGCTGCATCTTCAGCTCGGCGTTGGTCGGCACCGCGCGCACGTGGCGCGGCTCGCGCGGGACGTCGGGCGGCGGCGGCTCGACCCGCCGCGGCGCGCGCTCCCTGACCACGGGGTGGTCCTCGAGCTCGGCGGCCAGCGCGGGGTCGAGCTCGAGGTCGTCCGGCGGGGCCTCGGCCGGTTGCTCGCGGCGGTGGCGCAGCCGGCCGATCAGCGACCCGCGGCGGTCCGACCGCGGCGGGCGCGTGGCCACCTCGTCGGCACCCGCCTCCATGATCCAGCCCTCGTGCGCGGCGCGCGCCGTGCACAACTCGCACACCAGCCGGCGGGCGCCGCCGGCGAGGAACGGCTCGACCCGCTCACCGCGCAGCAGGGTGCGGCCGCAGACGTCGCAGGTGACGTCGCCACGGTTGGTCTTGATCTCCCGTGAGCGCAGCGGGGGCACGGCCAGCCAGCGTAGCGACGGCCGCTGCCGCGCCCCCGCGGCTGCAACTACGCCTTCACGGCCTCCTCCGACGTGCGCATCTCGGCGATCACCTTCTGCGCGAGGTGGGCCGGGATCTCCTCGTAGCGCAGGAACTCCATCGTGTACTCGCCCTGCCCGCCCGTGATCGAGCGCAGGTCGGGCGCGTAGGAGAGCATCTCCGCCATCGGCACCTCGGCCTTGACCTCGGTCATGCCGCCGGCGGCCTCCGTCCCGAGCGGCCGGCCGCGCCGGGAGGACAGGTCGCCCATGACGTCGCCGACGTGGTCGTCGGGCGTCGAGACCGTGACGAGCATGATCGGCTCGAGCAGCACGGGCGACGCGTTCTCGAGCGCCTGCCGCATCGCGAGCGAGCCGGCGAGCTTGAACGCCATCTCCGAGGAGTCGACGCTGTGGTAGCTGCCGTCGAACAGGCGCACGCGCACGCCCTTGGTCGGGAACCCGGCCACCACGCCGGCCTCGAGCGCCTCGCGGCATCCCTTCTCGACCGCCGGGATGAACGAGTTGGGGATCACGCCGCCCTTGATCTCGTTGACGAACTCGAAGTCGGTCTCACACGGCTCGACGCGGATGTGGCAGTCGCCGAACTGCCCGCGTCCGCCCGTCTGCTTCTTGTGGCGACCGTGGGAGGTCGCCTTGCCGCGGATCGTCTCCTGGTAGGGCACGCGCGGCGGCCTGAGCGACACCTCGCAGCCGAAGCGGTGCTTCAGCCGCTCGACGATCACCTCGACGTGCAGCTGCGACAGCCCGGCGACGATCTGCTCGCCCGTCTGCGGGTCGCGGTGCAGGTCGATGGTCGGGTCCTCCTCCTGGAGACGGTGCAGCGACGTGTAGACCTTCTCCTCGTCGCCCTTGTGGGCGGGCTCGATCGAGAACGCCATCACCGGCGCCGGCAGCGTGATCGACGGCATGTGGATCGGCTGGTCGCGCGCGGCGAGCCAGTCGCCCGCCTTGGTCTCCTTGAGCTTGGCCACGGCGCCGATGTCGCCCGGGCCGAAGGCATCCGCATGGCCCATGTCCTTGCCGTGTGGCACGAGGAGCTGGCCGATGCGCTCCTTGTTGTGGGTGCGGGTGTTGAGCACCTGCGTGTCGTGGGTGACGGTGCCCTGGTAGACGCGGAAGAGGTTGATGCGGCCCGCGAACGGGTCCGCGCGCGTCTTGAAGACGTACGCGAACATCTCCTTGTCGGCGTCGGGCTCGAGCGTGAGCTCCTCGGCGTCGACAGCGCCGTGGTGGGCCGGCGACGGCAGGTCCTCGATGATCGCGTCGAGCAGGCGGTCCGCGCCGAGGTGGGCGGTGGCGACGCCGCAGGTCACCGGGAAGACGTTGCCGTGCTCCGTGCCGTCCTCGAGCGCCTGGACGATCTCGTCGTGGGTGATCTCGTCGCCCTCGAGGTAGCGCTCCATCAGCGCCTCGGAGTTCTCCGCCACCTCGTCCATGAGCTTCTCGCGGTACTCCTGCGCGAGGTCGGCCATGTCGTCGGGGATCGGGATCTCGCGGCAGTTGTCCTTGCCGGCTCCGTCGTACTCGTAGGCCTTCATGTCGACGAGGTCGATCAGCCCCCGCACCTCGTGCTCGGAGCCGATCGGGATCTCGGTGGCGACGCAGTGCGGCCCGAAGGCGGACTGCAGCGCCTCGAGCGTGCGGAAGAAGTCCGCGCGCTCGCGGTCGAGCATGTTCACGTAGATCAGCCGCGCGACGCCCAGGTCGGCGGCCCGCTGCCACAGTCGCTGCGTGGAGACCTCGACGCCCATGACCGCGTTGACGACGAACACCGCCGACTCGCACACGCGCAGCACGCCGAGGGCGTCGGCCACGAACGACGGCTCGCCGGGGGTGTCGAGCAGGTTGACCTTCACTCCGCGCCAGTCGAAGGAGGCGAGGCTGGCGCTGATGGACATCCCGCGGGCCTTCTCGTCCTCGTCGGAGTCCGAGACGGTCGTGCCGTCGGCCACCGAGCCCAGGCGGGTGATCGCTCCGGCCTCGAACAGCAGGGCCTCCATCAGCGACGTCTTCCCGCTGCCCCGGTGGCCGACTAGGGCCACGTTGCGGATCCTGTCTGCGGCTGCGTACGGCATGCCCGACTCTCCTTCCCTCGCTCGCCGGACCGAGCGCGCCGGCCGGCTGTGGACGACGTTCGCCGGCCCCTCCCTCAAGGGGCCGTGCGCGGCACCCTATACATGGTCGCGTGCCGCCGGAAGGGGCTTGCGACAATGCGCGCATGGACGCTGACCACCGGCGGACCGGAGCGGTCGTGGCCGCCGCCGGGGCGGTGCCGCTGGCGGCCGGCGCGGTGCTGCCGGTGGGGGCCGTCATGGACGGCGCGCCGCTGTGCCCGTTCCGGCTGGCGACGGGGCTGCCGTGCCCGCTGTGCGGCGCCACCCGCGCGATCGTCCTCGCCGCGCACGGCGATCCGCGCTGGATCGACTACGGGGCGGTGTGGGTGGTCGTGGCGGTCGCCGCCGTGCTCGCCGGGGCTCTCGTGACCCTGCGCGGGCGCCCGCGCCTGGCGGTGCCGCCGGCCGCGGGCGCCGTCGGCATCGGCGCGATCGCGTGGGCCTGGGCGCTCGCGCACGCCGACACGATCGCGCCGTAGCGCGCCGGTGCTCGGCCGCTGCTCACGGCCCGGCGGCCACGCCGATGAGCATCAGCAGGAAGAGCAGCCCGTAGAACAGGAGCCCCATCCAGCCGGCCACGGCGGCGGCGCGGGCGAGGCCGCGGCCCTGCAGCGCCGGGTTGTCGCGCAGCTCCCCGCGGGCGCCCGCAGCGACGAGGAGCGCCGCGATCGAGCCGATCACCGGGCACATGAACAGGCCGACGATCGCCAGCACGAACGCCGTCACGGCCTTGCCGGAGGTGCCGCCACCGCGCGGGGTGATGCCGGACCAGCCGTAGGTCTCGGGACTCGGCGGGTTCCACCCGGCGCCGACGCTCGGCGGCGCCTGCCACTGCACCGGCGGGGCCGGGGACTGCGGCGCGGGCGAAGGCGGCGACGGCGGTTGCGGCGGTGACGGCGTCACGGCGGCCCTCGGCTCCGGCTCCGGCTCCGGCTCGGACCACAGCGACGTCGTGGGCGGCGGCGGCGTCGCGCGCGGCGCCTCGAGCGGATCGCCCGGGGTCAGCGGCGGGGGCGGCGGGTCGTCGTCGCCTGGCCCGAAGGGCTCCCACGACCCGCGCTCGCTCATCGCTCGCGCAGCGAGATCGTCTCGTCCTGGAAGGTGCCGTCCTCGATGTTGAGCGACTCGCCCAGCATGCCGAACGCGAGGAGCCCGATCACCATCAGGAGCGCGAGCACGATGCCGATCCAGCCGAGCACGATGCCGGCGACCGCCATCCCCC
>DATLGB010000115.1:0-4318 GCA_035540675.1 Solirubrobacteraceae bacterium
CAGCCCACCCACGACTGCGTGATCAGGCCGACGTCGATGGCGCGCTGGCGCGCGAGCGCCGACAGCGGCAGGCCGGTCGCGGTCAGCACGAGCGAGAGCGCGGCGGCCACGGCGGCGCCGGCCAGGATCGGTCGCCGCCGCGGGCGCGTCAGCAGCGCCGGCGGCCGCCAGACGAGCAGCGCCAGGACGCCCGCCTCGACTGCCAGCGACGCCAGCAGGATCCGCCGCTGCCCGCCGCGGAAGTCGCGCGCGCGGTCCAGCGCCGCCTCGCTGAAGTAGGCTCGCGCCTCGACCGGCACCGGCTCCGGCGTGATGTCCCGTGGTCGCAGCAGCACCACGGCGCCCTCCGCGACCACGAGCGCGATGACGATCGCCGCGGGAAGGCGCAGCCTCTTCCGCACCGAATCAACGATACGCACCGATGCTCGCCGCCATCGCCACCGACGTCCACGGGAACCGCCCGGCCTTCGAGGCCGTCATCGCCGCCGCCGAGGCCGCGGGCGCCGAGGAGCTGTGGTGCCTGGGCGACCTGGTCGGCTACGGCGCCGAGCCCGACGCGTGCGTAGCGCTGGCCGAGCGCCACTGCACGATCTGCCTGGCCGGCAACCACGACCTCGGCGTCGTCGGCGTCCTGTCGCTCGAGGACTTCTCGCGCGGGGCGCGGATCGCCGCCGAGTGGACGCGGGACACGATCTCCGACGACACCCGCGAGTTCCTGCTGGCGCTGTCGCCCGAGGCCGCCAGTCAGGGCTACGGCCTGTTTCACGCCTCGCCGCGCGACCCGGTGTGGGAGTACGTGCTGTCGGGGCTGACGGCCGAGCTGTGCTTCGACGCCACGGACTTCCGGGTGTCCCTGATCGGGCACTCCCACGTCGCGCTCTCGTTCCACCGCCCCGAGGGGCAGCCGACGCAGGGCTCCACGCGCCGCGCCGGGGACAAGCTCGACCTCTCCGAGGGCGAGTGGCTGATCAACCCCGGCGGCGCGGGCCAGCCGCGCGACGGCGATCCGCGCGCCGCCTGGCTGCTGCTCGACACGGACCGCCGGACCGCCGAGTGGCAGCGCACGGACTACGACATCGCGGCGGCGCAGGCGGCGATCCGCGCGGCGCGGCTGCCGGACTCGCTGGCCGAGCGCCTCCAGTTCGGCCAGTGACCGTGCCGCCGCAGGCGGGTAATAGCCTGCGAAGCCCCTTGATGCGCTCCCCCCGCCCGATCGCCCTCCTGCTGGCGGCCGCCGCCCTGTTCGCGGCCGGCTGCGGTTCGTCGAACGACGCCGGGCTGCTGCGGGCCCGCGACGCGCGCGCGCTCGAGGAGCATCTCGAGGACGCCCGCCGCGCCTACGAGGACCGGCGCTGCGTCCGGGCCCGCGCCGCCGCCCGCGACGGGCTGGCCGCGGCGCGCGACCTCCCGAACCGCGTGGACCGCGAGCTCCGCGACAACCTCGTCGAGGGCTTCCAGGCCCTGATCGACCGGATCGAGGACGAGTGCCGGGAGCCGGAGAAGACGCCGACGGCGACGCCCGAGCCGACGCCGACGCCGACGCCCACCGCCGAGCCGACGCCGACGCCGACGCCGACCAGCGATCCGGGGGGCGCCGACGGCGACGGGCCAGTCCCGGGCGAGCTCGACGGAGGCGACGGATGAGCACCGAGGCGCTGTTCGCCGGCCGCTACCAGCTCGACCGCCGCCTCGGCGTCGGCGGCATGTCGACGGTCCAGCTGGCCTTCGACACGCGGCTCGAGCGCCACGTCGCGGTCAAGCTGCTCGCCGAGCACCTGGCGGCCGACGACGGCTTCGTCGCGCGCTTCCGCCGCGAGGCGCTGGCGGCCGCGCGGCTCGTGCACCCCAACGTCGTGCAGGTCTACGACTTCGGCACGGACGAGGCGAGCGGGCGCCAGTTCATCGTCATGGAGTACGTCGAGGGCCAGTCCTGCGCCGAGCTGCTGCGCGAGCGCGGCCGGCTGAGCCCGGACGAGGTCGTCGACATCTGCGCCCAGGCCTGCCGCGGACTGGACTACGCGCACCGCAACGGCGTGGTGCACCGCGACATCAAGCCGGGCAACCTGATGGTCAACCCGGAGGGCGTCGTCAAGATCGCCGACTTCGGTATCGCCAAGGCCGCCGACGACTCCGACATCACCCGCGTCGGCTCGGTGATCGGGACGGCCGCGTACCTGTCGCCGGAGCAGGCGCGCGGCGAGCCGGCCGGGCCCCCGTCGGACCTCTACGCGCTCGGGGTCGTCGCCTACCAGCTCATCACGGGCCGCCTGCCGTACCAGGGCGCGTCGCTGACCGAGCTCGCGCGCCAGCAGGAGACGGGACCGCCGACCGATCTCGTGCAGATCGTCGCCGAGGTCTCCCCCGCGCTGTCGGCCGCCGTGATGCGGGCGCTGACCGGCGATCCGGCCCACCGCTACCAGTCCGCGCCCGAGATGGAGGCGGCGCTGCGGGCGGCGGAGGAGGGGATCGCGCCGCCGCCGCTGCCCACGGCGGCCGCCACCGTCGCGCTCGGCCAGACCGACGCGACGCGGGCGATGCCGCCGCAGCCGCGGACGCTCGGCCACCAGCCGCTGCAGCCGGTCACGGGCGCCCCGCCGCGCCGGCGTGCCGCCGCGGGACCCGTCGCCGCGGCGCCGCCGGCGGCCCGGCGCCGCGGGCGCGGCCGGACGCTGTTCGCGTTCCTGCTGATGGCGATCATCGTCGCGGCGCTGGTCTTCGCCGTCATCTACCTCGCCGACATGACCGGCGGCGTGCAGACGCGCGACTACTCCGGCGACCTGCAGCAGGTCTTCGACGAGCTGCGCGGCGCCATCCGCGACAACACCCGCTAGCGCCGGCGGGCGGCGGCTGGTCGCGTGGGTGCCGGCGAAGGGCGGCTGGGTGAGGAGGGTCTGACCCCTCCCCCGGGCGCGACCACGTGGGCCCGCGCCGACGTGGCACGTATCCGGCGGGCTATGCAGGCGCAAAACGGACCACGTCGGACGTGGCACGCATCCGGCGCGCCATGCCACCACGAAACGGACCACCCCCGTCGTGGCACGTATCCCGCGCGCCATGCCACCACGCAACGGACCACCCCCGACGTGGCACGTTTCCGGCGCGCCACGCCACCACGAACGGACCACCCCCGACGCGGTACGTATCCGGTGCGCTCATCGCGGAGGAGCGCCGGCCCGCAGTTCGGCCGCCCGCTCGGCGAGGCGCCCGGCGTCGACGGCCGCCCGCAGGTCGGCCATCAGCCGCTGCAGGTAGGCGAGGTTGTGCAGGGTCAGCACGCGCTGCACCGTCGTCTCGCGCGCCTTGATCAGGTAGTGCAGGTAGCCGCGGGTGTAGCCGGCGCGGCAGGCCGGGCACGGGCAGCCGTCCATGATCGGCTCGTCGGACTGCGCCCAGCGCGCCTTCGCGAGGTCGACGCGCCAGCGGCCCTCGGGATCGGGGACGACCGCCATGCCGTGGCGCCCGAGCCGCGTCGGCATCGCGCAGTCGAAGGTGTCGATGCCGAGCTCGACGCCGCGGATGAGGTCGTCGACGTCGCCGATGCCGAGCAGGTGGCGCGGCTTGTCCTCGGGCAGCTCGTCGACCGCCCAGGCGACGACCTCGTACATCTGCGGCTTGTCCTCGCCGAGCGAGCCGCCGATCGCGATCCCGCCGGTGGCGCGCGCGGCGACGGCCTGCGCCGACTCGCGCCGCAGGTCCTCGTGCACGCCGCCCTGGACGATCCCGTAGACGAGCTGCCAGTGCGGCCCGTGGCGCTCGTGCCACTCCAGGCAGCGGTCGAGCCAGCGGTGCGTGCGCTCGGTCGAGCGCGCGGTGTACTCGCGCGAGACGTTGAACGGCGTGCACTCGTCGAACACGAGCGCGATGTCCGAGCCGAGCGCGGCCTGCACCTCCATCGAGGTCTCCGGCGCCATGAAGCGCTCCGACCCGTCGAGGTAGGAGCGGAAGGTGACGCCGTCCT
Source organism: Solirubrobacteraceae bacterium (assembly GCA_035540675.1). GTDB lineage: Bacteria > Actinomycetota > Thermoleophilia > Solirubrobacterales > Solirubrobacteraceae > DATLGB01. The sequence continues at coordinate 3,959 of DATLGB010000115.1, forward strand.
CGCTGATGCCGAGGGTCTTGCCGTCGCGGTCGCCGTGCGCGGTGCGGCCCTTGATCTCGTCGGCGACCGCGCCGTGGCCCATCGAGAAGACCTGAAAGCCGCCGGAGTCGGTGATGATCGGCCGCTTCCAGCGCATGAACTCGTGGAGTCCGCCGAACTCGGCGATCCGCGCGTGGCCCGGGGTGAGGAACAGATGGAAGGTGTTGCCGAGGACCATGTCGTAGCCCAGCGCCTCGACGTCGTGCACCTCGAGCGCCTTGACGACCGCCTTGGTCGCGAGCGGCACGAACGCCGGCGTGCGAACGCGCCCGTGGGCGAGCGTCAGCACCCCACTTCGCGCTCGGCTGGCCTGGTCGCGGT
>DATLGB010000116.1:0-33232 GCA_035540675.1 Solirubrobacteraceae bacterium
CGGCACGCCGACCTGGCGGGCGAGCAGGATGTGCTCGCGCGTCTGGGGCATCGGGCCGTCGGCCGCCGAGACCACCAGGATCGCGCCGTCCATCTGGGCGGCGCCGGTGATCATGTTCTTCACGTAGTCGGCGTGCCGTACATCATCGTGTTCCTCAACAAGGCCGACATGGTCGACGACGAGGAGCTCCTCGAGCTCGTCGAGGTCGAGGTCCGCGAGCTGCTGTCCGAGTACGACTTCCCGGGCGACGACATCCCGTTCGTCACCGGCTCGGCCCTGCGCGCCCTCGAGGGCGACGCCGAGTACGAGCAGAAGATCATCGAGCTCGCCGAGCAGCTGGACTCCTACATCCCGGAGCCCGAGCGCGACCTGGACAAGCCGTTCCTGATGCCGGTCGAGGACGTCTTCTCGATCACGGGCCGCGGCACCGTCGCCACCGGCCGCATCGAGCAGGGCGTCGTCAACACCGGCGACAACGTCGAGATCGTCGGCATCCACCCGGAGACGTCCACCACGGTCGTCACCGGCGTCGAGATGTTCCGCAAGATCCTCGACCAGGGCCAGGCCGGCGACAACGTCGGCTGCCTGCTGCGCGGCACCAAGCGCGACGAGATCGAGCGCGGGCAGGTCCTCTGCAAGCCGGGCTCGATCACCCCGCACACGCACTTCCGCGCGGAGGTGTACGTGCTCAAGAAGGAGGAGGGCGGCCGCCACACGCCGTTCTTCAGCGGCTACCGTCCGCAGTTCTACTTCCGCACGACCGACGTGACCGGCTCGGCGAAGCTCCCCGAGGGCACCGAGATGGTCATGCCGGGCGACAACGTGCAGATGGAGATCGAGCTGATCCAGCCGATCGCCATGGATCAGGGCCTGCGCTTCGCGATCCGCGAGGGCGGCCGGACCGTCGGCTCGGGCGTGGTCACCGAGATCATCAAGTAGTCCCCGGCAGGGCGCCGGCACCGCCGGCGCCCTCCGAACGTCAGATACGACTCCTGAAGGCGGGCCGCGCAGCCCTGCGACCCGCCTTCAGACGCAGGGGGCTCCGCCCCCTTGCCAACCCCCGCAGTCACCCCAGCACACACTTCACTTCAAGCACCGGACAGAACGAGCCCCCGTGGCAGCCCAGAACAAGATCCGCATCCGTCTGAAGGCGTACGACGCCTCGGCGATCGAGACCGCGGCCAAGGAGATCGTGGAGACCGCGCAGCGCACCGGCGCCACCGTGTCCGGCCCGGTTCCCCTGCCCACGGAGAAGAACGTCTACTGCGTGATCCGGTCCCCCTTCAAGGACAAGGACTCGCGCGAGCACTTCGAGATCCGCACGCACAAGCGGCTCATCGACATCCTGCAGCCCACGCCGAAGACGGTCGACTCGCTCCAGCGCCTCGACCACCTCCCGGCCGGCGTCGACATCGAGATCAAGCTCGCCTTCGCCTAGCCCGATGCCTGCGATCCTCGCCAAGAAGCTCGGGATGACCCAGCGCTTCCTCGAAGACGGCCGCGTCGAGCGCGTGACCGTCCTCGAGGCGGGCCCGTGCCCGGTCACCGCCATCCGCACCGCCGACAAGGACGGCTACGTCGCCGTCCAGCTCGGCTTCGGCGCCGTGCGCGAGAAGGCGCTCACCCGGCCGGAGCTCGGCCACCTGCGCAAGGCCGACGCGCCCCCGGTCCGCCACCTCGTGGAGTTCCGCGACGAGGCCGGCGAGCTGACGGTGGGCGACACCGTCACCGTCGCCTCGTTCGAGGTCGGCCAGAAGCTCAAGATCTCCGGCCGCTCCAAGGGCAAGGGCTTCCAGGGCACGATCAAGCGCCACCGCTTCGCCTCCGGCCCGAAGTCGCATGGCTCGCACAACGTGCGCGCCCCCGGCTCGATCGGCGCGTCCGCGACGCCCTCGCGCGTGTTCAAGGGCATGAAGGGACCCGGCCAGATGGGCAACAAGCGCGTCACCCAGCGCGGCCTGACCATCGTCGAGCTGATCCCCGACCAGAACCTGATGCTCGTCCGCGGCGCCGTCCCCGGGCCCAAGGGCTCCACCGTGGAGGTGCGCACCGATGGCTAAGGCTCCCGTTCTCGGCGACGGCAAGCGCACCGTCGAGCTCGACGCCGACGTGTTCGGCGCGCCGTTCAACGGCCCGCTGGTGCACGAGGTCGTCGTGGCCGAGCTGGCCGCGCGGCGTCAGGGCACGCACGCCACCCGCACGCGAGGCATGGTCCGCGGCGGCGGCGCGAAGCCGTGGCGCCAGAAGGGCACCGGCCGCGCCCGCGCCGGCACGAGCCGCTCGCCGCTGTGGACCGGCGGCGGCACCGTGTTCGGCCCCAGCCCGCGCCACTACATCCTCAAGGTCAACCGCAAGGCACGCCGCGCGGCGCTGCGCTCCGCGCTGTCGGTGCACGCCGAGCGCGGCTCGATCTCGATCCTCGATCCGGCGCCGTTCGAGACGCCGTCGACGAAGGGCGCCTTCGGGCTGCTCGAGGGTCGCCTCGGCGGCTCCGTCCTCGTCGTCGTCGCGCCCGAGCAGACGACCGCCGCCAAGTCCTTCCGCAACCTCGAGCGCGTGAACGTGCTGCCGGTCGAGAGCGTGGGCGTGGCCGACATCGTCGGCGCGGCCCAGCTCGTCGTCACCGAGGACGCGCTCGAGGTGCTCACCCGGCGCGGCTCCAAGCCGGCCCGCACCGCGGGGGAGACCGTCTGATGGACCCGACGCAGATCATCATCCGCCCGATCGTCTCCGAGAAGACCTACGTCCTCGCGACGGCGGGCAAGTACACCTTCCGCGTCCACGACGACGCCCACAAGACGCAGATCCGGCAGGCCGTCGAGGAGCTCTTCGACGTCAAGGTCGTCGACGTCGCCACGATGTCCGTGAAGGGCAAGCCGAAGCGCCGCGGCTACTCGTCGGGTTACCGCCGCTCGTGGAAGAAGGCCGTCGTGCAGCTGCGCGAGGGCGATCAGATCCCGATCTTCCAGGGCCTGGAGGCAGATCTTTAATGCCCATCAAGAAGGTCAAGCCCACCTCGCCGGGCCGGCGCTTCGTGACGTACGCGGACTACGCGGAGATCACGAAGACCGAGCCGGAGAAGTCGCTGACCGTCGGGCTGCGCAAATCCGGCGGGCGCAACGCCAACGGCCGCAAGACCGCCCGTCACCGCGGCGGCGGCGCCAAGCGCGCGTACCGGATCATCGACTTCAAGCGCACCAAGGACGGCGTGCCCGCCCGCGTGGCGTCGATCGAGTACGACCCGAACCGGTCGGCCTACATCGCGCTGCTGCACTACCTCGACGGCGAGAAGCGCTACATCCTCGCGCCGAACCGGCTGAAGGTCGGCATGTACGTGGAGTCGGGCCCGAACGTCGACATCACGACGGGCAACGCCCTGCCGCTGGGCAGCATCCCGGTCGGCACCGTGATCCACAACGTCGAGCTGCAGCCCGGCCGCGGCGGCCAGCTCGGCCGCTCCGCCGGCACCGGGATCCAGCTGATGGCCAAGGAGGGCGCGCTCGCCACGCTGCGCCTGCCGTCCGGCGAGATGCGCCAGGTCCGCGTGGAGTGCCGCGCGACCGTCGGCACCATCGGCAACGCCGACCACCAGAACGTCACCGTGGGCAAGGCCGGCCGCAAGCGCCACATGGGCGTGCGCCCGCAGACGCGCGGCACCGCCATGAACCCGGTGGACCACCCGCACGGCGGTGGCGAGGGCGGCACGCCGCTCGGCAACCACCCGCAGACGCCCTGGGGCAAGCCGACGCTCGGCTACCGCACCCGCAAGAAGGGCAAGGCATCCGACCGGTACATCGTCCGCGGCCGGCGCCGCGGCAAGAAGGGCTCGCAGCGATGAGTAGAAGCTCGAAGAAGGGGCCGTTCGTCGAGGAGCGCCTGATGCAGCGCATCGAGGCGATGAACTCCGGCGGCACCAAGACCATGATCAAGACCTGGTCGCGTACCTCGACCATCTTCCCCGAGATGGTCGGGCACACGATCGCCGTCCACGACGGCCGCAAGCACGTCCCCGTGTTCGTGTCCGAGGCGATGGTCGGCCACAAGCTCGGCGAGTTCGCGCCGACCCGCACCTACCGCGGCCACGGCGACGACGCCAAGAAGGCGAGGAAGCGGTGACCAAGCCGGGCGATCCCGAGAAGGGCAAGGCCGCCGAGCAGGAGCAGGCCGAGCAGGCTGCCAAGGACTCCGCGCAGGAGGCCTCGGTGCAGGCTGCCGACGAGAAGGCCGAGGCGAAGCCCAAGGCGCGCAAGCCGCGCGCCAAGAAGGAGCCCGCGCCGTCGCAGGCCGAGGGCACCGCCGCCGAGGAGACCGGGGTCGACAAGGCCGGCGCCGAGGCCGCCGCCGTCACCGAGCCCGGATCCGAGGCCGCCAAGCCGAAGCGCGCCAAGAAGCCGAAGCCCGCCGCCAAGAAGGACGACACCCGGAAGGCTTCGCCTTCGGGCGCGGGCAAGCCGGCCGAGAAGGCCGCCGCCGCCCCGGCCAAGCCGGCCGCCGCTCCCGCGCGCCGCCGCCGCAAGGGCCAGACGGCCGACCGGGTCATCGTCCGGGCGCAGGCCAAGTACGTCCGTTCCTCGCCGCGCAAGGCGCGCCTGGTGTGCGACCACATCCGGGGCAAGACCGTGCCGGAGGCGCGCGCGATCCTGGCCTTCTCGCCGCGCTCGGTCTCCGAGGCGTGGAGCAAGCTGCTCGAGTCCGCCGTCGCCAACGCGGAGAACAACCACGACCTCGTCGGCGACGAGCTGAAGATCCACGCGGTCTTCGCCGACGCCGGGCCGACGATCAAGCGGTTCCGCCCGCGCGCGATGGGTCGTGCCACGCGCATCCGCAAGCGCACGAGCCACCTGACCATCCAACTGACGCCGAGGGAGGGCTAGCCCCATGGGACAGAAGGTCCATCCCGAGTCGATGCGCGTGGGCTACATCCACGACTGGAAGTCCAACTGGTTCAACGAGTACCGGTTCGCCGACTACCTGCTCGAGGACATCCGCATCCGCGACCACATCACGGGCAAGCTCGCCCACGCCGGCCTGTCGGACATCACGATCCGCAAGGACGCCAACGAGGTCGAGGTCAACATCAACACGGCCCGCCCGGGCATCGTGATCGGCAAGTCGGGCTCCGAGGTCGACGCGCTGCGCCGCGACCTCAACCGCCTGACGGGCAAGTCGATCAAGGTCAACATCCTCGAGATCAAGCGCCCCGAGCTCGACGCCAAGCTCGTCGCGCAGTCGATCGCCGAGCAGCTGCAGAACCGCGTCGCCTTCCGGCGCGCCATGAAGCGCGCCCTGACGAGCGCCATGCGCTCGGGCGCCAAGGGCTGCAAGATCCAGGTCTCGGGCCGCCTGGGCGGCGCCGAGATGGCGCGCACCGAGCAGTACTCGGACGGCCGCGTCCCGCTGCACACGATGCGCGCGGACATCGACTACGGCTTCTACGAGGCCCGCACGACCTTCGGCCGCATCGGCGTCAAGGTGTGGATCAACAAGGGCGAGATCATGCCCGCCGGCTACACCGGCGCCGACCTGACCTCCCTCGACGAGCCCCAGCAGCCCGGCGGCGACGACCGCGGGCGCGGCGGCCGTGACGGCCGCGGGCGCGGCGACGGCCGCGGCGGCGGCGGGCGCGGCGGCCGTGGTGGCCGCGGCGGCCAGGGCGGCGGCGGCGGCCAGGGCGGCGGCCCCGGCGGTCGCGGCGGCGGAGGCGGCTTCGGCGGCGGCGGCGGTGGCCGCGGCGGCGGCGGCGGCTTCGGCGGCGGCCGCGGCGGCGGAGGCCGCGGCGGCGGCGGGTTCCGCGGCGGCGACAAGCCCGACCTCAGCGGAGGGATCAGCCGGTAATGCTCTCTCCCAAGCGCGTAAAGCACCGCAAGCAGCACCGCGGACGCATCCGCGGGCTGACCCGTGCGCAGCCGACGGTCCAGTTCGGCGAGTACGGGCTGAAGGCCCTCGAAGGCGGTTGGATCACCAACCGCCAGATCGAGGCCGCCCGAATCGCCATGACCCGCAAGATCAAGCGTGGCGGCAAGGTGTGGATCAACATCTATCCTGACAAGCCCGTCACGAAGAAGCCCGCCGAGACCCGCATGGGCTCCGGCAAGGGCAACCCCGAGGGCTGGGTCGCCGTGGTCAAGCCCGGGCGCGTGATGTTCGAGCTGGCCGGCGTCCCCGAGCCGCTGGCCCGCGAGGCGATGCGCCTCGCCGGCCGCAAGCTCCCGGTCAAGACGAAGTTCGTCCTGCGAGAGGACGGCCACTAGACATGAAGGCGAAGGAACTGCGAGATCTGGCAGACGACAAGCTCGAGGAGCACATCGCGACCGCGCGTCGCGAGCTCTTCGGCCTGCGCATGCAGCACGCGACGGGCGAGCTGGAGAACACGGCGCGGCTGGGCATCGCCAAGCGCGAACTCGCGCGGGCGCTCACCGTCGCGCGCCAGCGCGGCCTCGAGCTCCACGCGCACACGACTTCCTAAGAGACACGATGGCTGACGAGACCGAGAACACCGAGACCACCCAGCCGACTTCGCCGGCGGGCACAGGCGAAGCGACCGAGGCCGACGCCGCGGCGCCCGACGCCGCGCCCGAGGCGGCCGCCGAGCCGCAGGCTCCGCTCGCGCCCAAGGAGCGCCGCGCGCAGCGGCGCGCCGCCGCCGTCGCCAAGCGCGGCGCGCGTCGCGCGTCGACGCCCGAGGAGCGTGCCGAGGAGCGCAAGCGCAAGGCCGCCGAGCGCCGGCGCTACCGCGCCAGGCTCAAGGAGCGCCGCGCGAACCGGCCGAAGGCCGAGCCGACGACGGCCGACGAGGTCGAGAAGACCGGCCACAAGGCCGTGCGCCAGGGCATCGTGGTCTCCGACAAGGCCGACAAGACGATCACGGTCCGGCTCGAGGTCGTCCGCCGTCACCGCCGCTACCACAAGACGATCCGGACGACGCAGACGCTGCACGCCCACGACGAGCGCAACGAGGCGCACGTCGGGGACACCGTGCGCGTGGTCGAGTCGCGCCCGCTGTCGCGCACGAAGCGCTGGCGGCTCGTGGAGATCCTGGAGCGCGCCCGATGATCCAGAACGAGTCGCGCCTGCGCGTCGCCGACAACACGGGCGCCCGCGAGCTGCTCTGCATCCGCGTGATGGGCGGCTCGCGCCGCCGCTACGCCGGCGTCGGCGACGTGATCGTCGCCGCGGTCAAGCAGGCCACGCCGCAGGGCACCGTCAAGAAGGGCGACGTCGTCAAGGCGGTCGTGGTGCGCACGAAGAAGGAGTTCGGGCGGGACGACGGCACCTACATCGCGTTCGACGAGAACGCGGCCGTCATCATCGACGCGGCCGGCAACCCGCGCGGCACGCGCATCTTCGGGCCGGTGGCCCGCGAGCTGCGCGACGGCGGCTACATGAAGATCGTCTCGCTCGCCCCGGAGGTCCTGTGATGGCTCGCATGCGCCTGCGCGCCGACGACACGGTGATCGTGATCGCCGGCAAGGACAAGGGCAAGACCGGCCGCATCCTGCGCGTCGACCCGAAGAACGACAAGGTCTACGTCGAGGGCCTGAACCTGGTCAAGCGCCACCAGCGCCCGGTACCCGGCCGGCCCAACCTGCAGGTCGGCGTGATCGAGAAGGAGGGCGGCATCCACGTCTCCAACGTGGCGCTGCTCGACCCGAAGGAGAACAAGCCGACGCGCGTCGGCGTCACGCGCCGCGAGGACGGCCGCCGCATGCGCGTGGCCAAGCGCTCGGGGACGGAGCTCGACTGATGCCGGCACGCCTGAAGGTCACCTACAACGAGCAGATCCGCCCGGCGCTCAAGGAGCGCTTCGGCTACTCCTCGATCATGCAGGTCCCGCGGCTCGAGAAGATCACGCTCAACATGGGCGTGGGCGAGGCCAAGCAGGATCGCGGCATGCTCGAGGCCGCCCAGACGCAGCTCGCGACGATCGCCGGCCAGAAGCCCAACGTGCGCCGCGCCCGCAAGTCGGTCGCGCAGTTCAAGGTGCGCGAGGGCATGCCGGTCGGCCTCACCGTGACGCTGCGCGACGAGCGCGCCTACGAGTTCCTCGACCGCCTCACGTCGATCGCGATCCCGCGGATCCGCGACTTCCGCGGGCTCAACCCGCGCTCGTTCGACGGCCGCGGCAACTACTCGATGGGCGTGCGCGAGCAGATCATCTTCCCCGAGATCGACTACGACGAGATCGACCAGGTCCGGGGCCTCGACGTCACCATCACGACGTCGGCGAAGACCGACGCAGAGGCGTTCGCCCTGCTCGCCGCGCTGGGGATGCCCTTCGCGCGCGACGGGCGGCCCGCCGGCTTCGAGGCCCTCGACGCAGAACCCGTACCCGCTTAGGAACCCATGGCCAAGACCTCCCAGTGGGTGCGACAGCAGCGCCCCAACAAGTACAAGACCCGTGAGTACACCCGGTGCCGCCGCTGCGGCCGGTCCCGTGCCGTCTTCCGCAAGTTCGGCGTCTGCCGGATCTGCCTGCGAGAGCTCGCGCACGAGGGCATGATCCCCGGGATGACGAAGTCGAGCTGGTGAATGTGAAGCGGAGCGAAACTAAATGTCGATGACCGACCCCATCGCCGACTTCCTCACGCGCATCCGCAACGGCATCACCGCCGCGCACGAGACGGTCGAGATCCCGTCCTCGAAGCTCAAGGTCGAGCTCGCGCGCATCCTCGCCGAGCAGGGCTACATCCGCTCCTACGAGGTGCGCGACAACGAGGGCGCCGCCGGCGAGACGCTGGTGGTGCAGCTGAAGTACACGTCGAGCCGCGTGTCCGTGATCTCCGGGCTCAAGCGCGTCTCGCGCCCCGGCCGCCGCACCTACGTGGACTCGAAGCACGTCCCGAAGGTCCTCGGCGGCATGGGCACCGCGATCCTGACCACCTCCAAGGGCGTCATGACGGGTCACCAGGCCCGCCAGGACGGCGTGGGCGGCGAAGTCGTCGCGTACGTCTGGTAGCCCCGAGAACTCCCCGAGTCACTCCATGTCCCGCATCGGAAAGAAGCCAATCCCGGTCCCCTCCGGCGTCACCGTCACGGTGGAGCCCGAGGTGGTGCGCGTGGCCGGCCCCCGCGGCGACCTCTCCGAGCGCAAGTCGCGCGACATCGAGGTCGTCCAGGACGGCGACCAGGTGCTCGTGCGCCGTCCGACCGACCGTGCCGAGCACCGCGCGCTGCACGGCCTCACCCGGAGCCTCGTCGCCAACATGGTCGAGGGCGTCACCACCGGGTTCACCAAGACGCTGGAGATCCAGGGCGTCGGCTACCGCGCCGCGCTCAAGGGCTCCGACCTCGAGCTCGCGCTCGGCTACTCGCACCCCGTGAAGATCCCGGCGCCGAAGGGCATCGAGTTCGAGGTGCCGCTGCCCACGCGCGTGATCATCAAGGGCAACTCCAAGCAGCAGGTCGGCGAGATCGCGGCGATCATCCGCAAGCAGCGGCCGCCGGAGCCCTACAAGGGCAAGGGCATCCGCTACGAGGGCGAGTACGTCGTCCGGAAGGTGGGCAAGCGCGCATGAGCGTCCAGACGAAGCAGGCGATCCGGCTGCGCCGCCGCCGCCGCGTGCGCGCGAAGGTCACCGGCACCGCCGAGCGCCCGCGGATCGCGGTCTTCCGCTCCAACCGCGGCGTCTCGGCGCAGCTCATCGACGACACCGCCGGCCGCACGCTGGCCGCGGTCAACTGGACCGAGGCCGATCTGCGCGACCTGCCCAAGATGGACCAGGCCCGCCGCGTCGGGGCGCTGCTCGCCGAGCGCGCCAAGGCCGCGGGCGTCGAGTCCGTGGTCTTCGACCGCGGCGGCTACCAGTACCACGGGCGCGTGCGCGCCGTGGCCGAGGGCGCCCGCGAGGGCGGCCTGGCCTTCTAACCTCTTCCCGAACCCCAGGAACCCTTTCTTCATGGCAGCTCCCGACAGATCCGTTTCGTCCGCCGGCCTGGACCTCCAAGAGCGCGTGGTTGAGATCAACCGCGTCGCCAAGGTCGTCAAGGGCGGCCGGCGCTTCTCCTTCACCGCCCTCGTCGTGGTCGGTGACGAGAACGGCATCGTCGGCGTCGGCTACGGCAAGGCCAACGAGGTCCCCGTCGCCATCCAGAAGGGCGTCGAGCACGCCAAGAAGAGCCTGTTCCGGGTCCCGCGCCACGGCTCGACGATCACCCACCAGGTGACCGGCGTCTTCGGCTCGGGCCGCGTGCTGCTCAAGCCGGCCTCGCCCGGTACCGGCGTCATCGCCGGCGGCGGCGTCCGCGCGGTGCTCGAGCTCGCGGGCATCCACGACATCCTGTCCAAGTCCCTGGGCACGCAGAACCCGATCAACCTCGTCAAGGCGACGATCGCCGGGCTGCAGGAGCTGCGCCGGCCGGAGGAGATCGCGGCGCTGCGCGGCGTCTCCATCGACACCGTGCTCGGCTTGAGCCCGGACCGCAACGGCAACGGCGCGGGCGCTCCCGAGGTGGCCGAGGCCGCCGAGGAGGCGCGCGCCGAGGGCGCGACCGCCGCCGCGGGCGCCGACGCGCCGCCGGCGCAGAGCGACCCGACCGGGCCGGACAAGCCGCGCGCCCGCGCGCGCCGCGGCAAGCAGGCCGAGAACGTGGCCACGGGCGAGGCGACCACGGACACCGAGATCGCCGACGCCGACGCCGCGCAGACGGCGGCGACGGAGCAGCCGGCCGGCGACGACACGCCGCCCGCGCCCGGGCCCGAAGCGGAGGCCGCCGAGGCCGCGTCCGACGACTCGAACGGCATCGTCGAGACGGTCACCGACGCCATCCCCGACGCCGTCACGGACGCCGCGGGCGCCGTGGCCGACGCCGTGCCCGATCCGGTCAAGAACGTCGCGGGCGGGGTCGCCGGCGCCGTGGGCGGGATCGTCGGCCGGGTGGCCGACGTCGTCACGAGCGATACCCAACCGACTTCGTCGGCGGGCACAGGCGACGAGGACGCCGACAAGAAGGACGCCGACAAGACCGAGGACGAGTCCTGATGGCCGAGAGCACGCTGCTCATCACCCAGGTCAAGTCCGCCAACGGCACGAACGGGCCCCAGCGCGACACGCTGCGCTCGCTCGGCCTGCGCGGCATCGGCAAGAGCGTCGAGCGGCCGGACTCGCCGCAGCTGCGCGGCATGGTCCACCGCGTCCGTCACCTGATCACCGTGGAGGAGAAGTCCTGATGGCCGCCGAGGACCGCAAGAAGCCCGAGGCCGCCGAGGTCGAGGCCGCCGACGTCGGCCTGCACACCCTCAAGCCGGCGCCCGGCTCGCGCAAGGACCGCAGGCGCGTCGGCCGCGGCCACGGCTCCGGCCACGGCAAGACGTCCGGCCGCGGGCACAAGGGCTACGGCTCCCGCGCCGGCGCCAAGGATCGCACCCGCTTCGAGGGCGGCCAGAACCCGATCCACATGCGGATGCGCAAGCTGCGCGGCCCGAACAAGAAGATGTCGATGCCGTTCGAGCCGTTCCGGACGCACACGCAGCCGGTCAACCTGGCCGATCTCGAGGCGCGCTTCGAGAAGGACGCCGAGGTGACGCCCGAGACGCTCAAGGCCGCCGGCCTGGCGACGCGGCGCGACATCCCGGTCAAGGTGCTCGGCCGCGGCGAGCTGACCAAGCCGCTGACGGTGTCGGCGCACGGCTTCTCCAAGTCCGCACGCGCCGCGATCGAGGCGGCCGGCGGCACCTGCGTCGTGGTCGACTAGTTAGCCGCCCCGGCCGCGCTAGCATCCGGGAACCGCCGTGCTCGCAACGATCTTCAACGCCTTCCGGGTCCCGGAGATCCGGCGCAAGCTCGCCTTCACCGCGGCGCTGCTCGCGCTCTACCGCTTCGGGTCGTTCATCCCGGTGCCGGGCGTGGACACCAACGCGCTCGAGGCGATCGAGGACAACTACGCCGACGGCGGGATCCTCAACTTCCTCAACATGTTCTCGGGCGGCGGGCTGTCGCGCATCGCGATCTTCGCGCTCGGGATCATGCCGTACATCACGGCCTCCATCATCCTGCAGCTGCTGACGGTCGTCTCGCCGTCGCTGGAGAAGCTGCAGAAGGAGGGCGAGGTCGGCCAGGCGCGCATCACGCAGTACACGCGCTACCTCACCGTCGGCCTCTCGGGCGCGCAGGCCGTCGGCTACGTCTTCCTCTTCCGCAGCCAGGGCAACGCGGCCGGGGCGCCGATCATCCCGAACTTCAACATCGGCACGGTCCTGCTGATCGTCATCTGCCTCACGGCGGGCTGCGTCCTGCTCATGTGGATGGGCGAGCTGATCACGCAGCGCGGCATCGGCAACGGCATCTCGCTGATGATCTTCGCGTCGATCGTGGCCGGCCTGCCCCAGGGCATCCAGGCCTGGTACACGAACTCCGACAAGGTGTTCGTCGTGATCATGCCGTTCATGGCGCTCGGCATCATCGCCGCCATCGTCTTCATCCAGGAGGGCCAGCGGCGGATCCCGGTGCAGTACGCCAAGCGCGTGATCGGCCGCCGCATGAGCGGCGGCGGGCAGACCTACCTGCCGCTGCGCGTGAACATGGCCGGCGTCATCCCGGTCATCTTCGCCGCCTCGATCATGGCCTTCCCGCCGACGGTCGGCCAGCTCGTGCCGGGTGCGCAGGGCCTCGCCAACTTCTTCAACCCGAGCGGCTGGGCCTACATCGCGGGCGAGACCGTCTTCATCATCCTGTTCTGTTACTTCTACACCGCCGTCACCTTCAACCCGGTCGACCAGGCGGACAACCTCAAGAAGTACGGCGGCTTCATCCCCGGCGTCCGGCCGGGCCGGCCGACGGCCGAGTTCCTCGACCGCATCCTGGCCCGCCTGACCTTCCCGGGCGCGCTGTACCTCGCGTCGGTGGCGGCGCTGCCGACCATCCTCATCAACCAGACGTCGGCGAACTTCTACTTCGGCGGCACCTCGATCCTGATCGTGGTGGGCGTGGCGCTGGACACGATGAAGCAGCTCGAGGCGCAGCTGATGATGCGCAACTACGAGGGCTTCCTGAAGTAGCCGCGTGCCCGCGCGCGGCGCGGGCGGCCGCACGGCCCCGGCGCGCCGTCGCGCGCCGCATCCCGGCAGTAACCTTCCGCGCCTCGTGAGCGAGCTCAACCTCATCCTGATCGGCCCGCCCGGTGCGGGCAAGGGCACGCAGGCGGAGAACCTGCAGGCCGACTTCGGTCTGCCCTACATCGCCACGGGCGACATGATGCGCGCCAAGCGCCAGGAGGACTCCGAGCTCGGCCGCGAGATCGCGCGCGTCATCGCCGCCGGCGAGCTCGTGCCCGACGACGTCGTGTGCAAGGTGCTGCTCGAGCGCGTCGACGCCGAGGGCGACGACGGCTTCCTGCTCGACGGCTTCCCGCGCACCGAGCGCCAGGCCGACGTCCTCGACCAGGCGCTCGAGCGCCGGGGCCGCAAGCTGACGGCGGTGCTGCTGATCGAGGCGGCCGACGACGTGATCATCCAGCGCCTCGCCGGGCGCCGGGTGTGCTCGAACGGCCACGTCTACCACGTGGACTTCAACCGCCCCAAGCACGAGGGCGTCTGCGACATCGACGGCACCAAGCTCGTCCAGCGCGACGACGACAAGCCCGAGACGATCGAGAAGCGGCTCGCCGTCTACCACGACGAGACCGAGCCGCTCGTCGCCCGCTACGAGGAGGCGGGGCTGCTGCGGTCCTTCGACGGGACCCGCCCCCCCGAGGAGGTGCACCGCCACATCCGCGCGACGCTGGCGGTGCTGCGCCTCGAGGAAGACCTCTAGCGGCGACGAACGTCCCGCAATGCGTGCCCTGGCGCGCATTTCGGGACGTTCGTGGCCTGCGGCGGGCGCCGTACACTGGATTCGACCGTGATCATCAAGAAGTCCCCTGCCGAGATCGAGGCCATGGAGGCCGCGGGCGCCGTCCACACGAAGGTGCTCGAGCTGCTGGCGCGCAAGGTGCGCCCCGGCGTGACCACCAAGCAGCTCGACCAGGCGGCGGAGAAGTTCATCCGGTCGCAGGGGGCGACGCCGGCCTTCAAGGGCTATCGCGGCTTCCCCGGGTCGATCTGCGCCTCGCCGAACCACATGGTGGTGCACGGCATCCCCGGGCCGTTCAAGCTCCAGCGCGGCGACGTGATCTCGATCGACGTCGGCGTGATCAAGGACGGCTGGGTGGCCGACGGCGCGATCACGCTGCCGGTCGGCGACGTCTCGCCGGTCGCGTCCAAGCTGCTCGACGTGACGCGCGAGTCGCTGATGCGCGCGGTCGACCAGTGCTGGCCGGGCAAGCGCCTCGGCGACATCGGCGCCGCGGTGCAGGACCACGTGGAGGGCAACGGCTTCTCGGTCGTGCGCTCGCTCGTCGGCCACGGGATCGGGCGCTCCATGCACGAGGAGCCGCAGATCCCCAACTACGGCACGGCCGGCAAGGGCCTCCCGCTGGAGGAGGGCATGGTGCTGGCCATCGAGCCGATGACCACGGCCGGCCGCCACGGCGTGCGCATGGGCGACGACGGCTGGGCGATCTACTCGCAGGACGGCTCGCTGACGGCGCACTTCGAGTTCACCGTCGCCGTCACCGCCGACGGGCCTCGGATCATCACGCCGTGGCACGAGGTGCTGGCGCTCGCGGCCGCGTAGCAGGCGCTCCGGATGGCCACGCCGGAGCAGCAGCCCGGGGTTGCTATGCTCCCTGGTCGCGCCAAAAGCGGCTTCGGCTCGCTGTGCGCGAAGGACTTCGCTTCATCCGCGGAGTGGTAGCGGAAGCCGTACCGGCCTCCAGAGCCACGCCGCCTGGATCACGTTCGAAAGGACACATGAAGGTACGACCGTCGGTCAAGCCGATGTGCGAGAAGTGCAAGATCATCCGGCGGCACGGCCGGGTCCTCGTGATCTGCCAGAACAAGCGTCACAAGCAGCGGCAGGGGTAAGCAGATGGCACGCATCTCCGGGGTCAACATCCCCCTCAACAAGCGCGTCGAGATCGGCCTGACCTACATCTACGGGGTCGGCCAGAGCACCGCCATCGAGCTCCTCGAGCAGGCGAAGGTCGACCGCAACACCTACGTCCGCGATCTCACCGAGGACGAGATCTCCAAGCTGCGCGACCTGGTCGACGACCTCACCGTCGAGGGCGACCTGCGGCGCGAGCGCTCCCAGAACATCAAGCGCCTGATGGAGATCGGCTGCTACCGCGGCCTGCGCCACCGGCGCGGCCTGCCCGTCCGCGGCCAGAAGACCAAGACCAACGCGCGCACGCGCAAGGGCCCGAAGCGCATGCAGGTGGCCGGCAAGAAGAAGGCGGGCAAGAAGTGAGCCCCGCTCCCCGCCGCCCGCGCTCCGGCCGCCGCAAGGTCAAGAAGAACATCCCCATCGGCCAGGCGCACATCAAGACCTCGTTCAACAACACGATCGTGTCCCTCACCGACCGCGAGGGCAACGTCATCGCCTGGGAGTCCGCCGGCGGCGCCGGGTTCAAGGGCTCCCGCAAGTCGACGCCGTTCGCCGCGCAGGTCACCGCCGACGCGGCGGCCCGCAAAGGCATCGAGCAGGGGCTGCAGAAGGTCGAGGTCTTCGTGAAGGGCCCGGGCTCGGGCCGCGAGACCGCGATCCGCTCGCTGCAGGCCGCCGGCCTCGAGGTCACCGGCGTCAAGGACGTCACCCCGCAGGCGCACAACGGCTGCCGTCCCCGCAAGCGGCGGAGGGTCTAGGAACTCCATGGCACTCGATCATTCCCCCCAGTGCAAGCAGTGCCGCCGGGAAGGGCAGAAGCTCTTCCTCAAGGGCGAGCGCTGCCTCACCGACAAGTGCGGCGTCGAGCGCCGCTCGTACCCGCCCGGCGAGCACGGCCGCGGGCGCCAGAAGCAGTCCGAGTACCGGGTCCAGCTGCGCGAGAAGCAGAAGGCCCGCCGCTACTACGGGGTGCTCGAGAAGCAGTTCCGCACGTACTACGCCAAGGCGTCGCGGCAGCCGGGCATCACCGGCGAGAACCTGCTGCGCATCCTCGAGTGCCGCTTCGACAACGTGCTCGTGCGCCTCGGCTTCGCGGCGTCGCGCCGGCAGGCGCGCCAGATGATCCGCCACGGTCACTGGGGCATCAACGGCCGCCGCGTCGACATCCCCTCCTACCAGGTGCGGGAGGGCGACGTGATCACCTACCGGGCGATCGCCGACGGCGCGGAGCAGGTCATCCGCGACGCGACCGAGCTGACGGCGCAGGTCCCGGCGTGGCTGCAGGCCGACCACGACGCTCTGACGGCGAAGGTGCTGCGCAAGCCGGAGCGGCGGGAGATCGCCGCGCCGGTGCAGGAGCAGCTCATCGTCGAGCTGTACTCCAAGTAGCGCACCCTTCACTCACCCCCGCGCGCCTCGCGGCGCGTGGCGGTGAGGCCGAGCTTCCCACCCCGCCGTCGAGGCGGGCGCTCCCACCAAGATCCGAATACCAGGACACCCGATGCTTGACTTCCAGATTCCGCGAATCACCGCCGAGACGGTCGAGGAGAACCGTGGCACGTTCGTGGTCGAGCCGCTGGATCGCGGCTTCGGCTACACGTTCGGCAACTCCCTGCGCCGCGTGCTGCTGGCCTCGCTCGGGGGCGCGGCGGTGACGTCCGTTCGCATCGAGGGTGTCGCCCACGAGTTCTCGACGATCCAGGGCGTCAAGGAGGACGTGACCGACATCATCCTCAACCTCAAGGGCGTCGTGTGCAAGATGCACTCCGACGCGACCGAGGTCGAGGCGCCGCTGGTGGTCAGCGGCCCCGGCGAGATCACCGCCAAGGACATCGACCTGCCCTCCGGCGTCGAGATCCTCAACCCGGACGCGCGCATCGCGACGCTCGAGAAGAAGACCAAGCTCGAGATGTACCTCACCGTCGGGCGCGGCCGCGGCTACCGCCCCGCCGAGGACAACAAGACGCCGGACCAGCCGATCGGCGTCATCCCGATCGACTCGATCTTCTCGCCCGTGCGGCGCGTGGCCTACTCGGTCGAGCCGGCCCGCGTCGGCCAGCGCACCGACTTCGACAAGCTCACGCTCGACATCGAGACCGACGGCTCGATCGACCCGCAGGCCGCGCTGCGCGAGGCCGCGGAGATCCTGATCTCGTCGCTGTCGATCTTCACCGACGAGGACCGCATCGAGGAGCTGCGCGCGGGCCCGGCGGCGCTCGGCGGCATCGATAACGGCGCCGGCGCCGGCGCCGCCCTGGCCGGCGGCCGCCCCGGCGGCGGCTCGCCGATGGACGACATCCTCATCGAGGAGCTCGAGCTCGGCGTGCGCTCCTACAACTGCCTCAAGCGCGCGGGCATCCAGACGGTCGGCGACCTGATCTCGAAGTCCGAGGGCGAGCTCAACGCGATCCCGAACTTCGGCAAGAAGTCGATCGACGAGGTCGTCGAGACGCTCGCCCAGCGCGGCCTGTCCCTCCGCGGCGACTAGGGTTCCGGAAGCGATGCGGCACCAGAAGACCCGTCACAAGCTCTCGCGCGACGCCTCGCACCGCAAGGCGCTGCTGGCCAACCTCTGCGTCGAGGTCATCGACCACGAGCGCATCAAGACCACCGAGGCCAAGGCCAAGGCGGTCAAGCCGGAGATCGAGCAGCTGATCACGCTCGCCAAGAAGGGCGACCTGCACGCGCGCCGCCAGGCGATCTCGACGCTGCAGCACCCCGACAAGGGCGTCATCTACAAGCTGTTCGAGGAGATCGCGCCGCGCTACGCCGACCGCCCGGGCGGCTACACCCGGATCCTGAAGCTGGGCCCCCGTCGGAGCGATTCGACGGAGATGGTCTACCTCGAGCTGGTGTAGGGGCGGCGCTGGCGCGCCTCACCCTCGAGTACGACGGCACGCACTTCCACGGCTGGGCGATCCAGCCGGGGAAGCGCACGGTCGAGGGTGAGCTCTCGCGCGCGCTGGCGACGCTGCTGCGCGCCGAGGTGCGGCTGGCGGTCGCGGGGCGCACCGACAGGGGCGTCCACGCGCTCGGCCAGGTGGCGTCCTACGACGGGCCGCCGCCGAGCCTGCGCTCGCTCAACGCGATCCTGCCGGCCGACGTCGCGGTGCTGGAGGCGGCCGAGGCTCCCGAGGGCTTCTCCGCCCGCCGCGACGCCGTCTCGCGGACGTACCGCTACCGCGTGCACACCCGCCGCGGCGGGCCGTCGCCGTTCGAGCGCGGCCGGGCGCTGTGGTGGCCGCATCGCGTCGACCTCGACGCGCTGGACGCCTGCGCGGCGGCGCTGGCCGGCACCCACGACTTCACCGCCTTCACGCCGAGGAACAGCTACCACACGCGCTTCGACCGGATCGTCCACGCCGCGACGTGGGAGCGCAGCGGCGAGCGGCTCGAGTTCCGCATCGAGGCCGACGCCTTCATGCGCAGCATGAACCGGATCCTGGTCGGGAC
This sequence comes from Solirubrobacteraceae bacterium, assembly GCA_035540675.1. GTDB lineage: Bacteria > Actinomycetota > Thermoleophilia > Solirubrobacterales > Solirubrobacteraceae > DATLGB01. The sequence continues at coordinate 18,375 of DATLGB010000116.1, forward strand.
GATGCTCGACGTCGCCTCGGGCCGGCGCAGCGTCGAGAGCTTCGTCGCGCTGCTCGACGGCGCCCCGCGGTCGCAGGCGGGCGACACGGCACCGGCGCACGGGCTGTACCTGGCGTCCGTGCGCTACCCGTCACCTTCCTGACACCGCGTCCACTGTTCGGTTCGAACTCAGTACCTTTGGGGCCGCCGCCGCGCCCGCGGCGGGATCGGGGAAGACTCAGGAGGGGGACGTCATCCGCCAGGGGATGAAGGCCGCGCTGGCCGCGGCCGTGTGCGCATTCGCGCTTCCGGGGGTCGCTGCGGCGGCCGAGCCGCAGGTGCTCAAGGAGTACATCTACACCGTCGACGCCGACCAGGCGGCCAAGCTCGCCGACCAGGGCGTCGAGCTCGACCACGCCGGCTACGACAGCGAGGTCCGGGGGCCGCAGCGCGTCGCCGCCGCGCTGTACCCGTACCAGGCGGAGGAACTGCGGCGCGAGGGCGTCATCGCCACGCAGACCGTCGACGTGCAGCCGCAGGCGAAGCGCGAGACCGGCGGCGACTCGCCGAACCCGTACTACGACGTCTTCCGCACCTACTCCGAGGACGGCGGCATCGCCGACGAGATGCGCCAGCTCGCCGCGCAGAACCGCGGGCTCGTGAAGCTCGTGCGCATCGGCACCTCGCGGCTGGGCAAGCCGATCCTCGCGCTCAAGGTGACCGCCAGCGCGCGCAACGTCGCCGACGGCACGCGCCGCGCCGTCCTGTACTCGTCCGTCAACCACGCGCGCGAATGGATCGCGGCCGAGGTCGGACGGCGCCTGCCGCGCTGGTTCATCGACCACGCCGGCGACCCGCAGATCGCGGAGATGCTCAAGACGACCGAGCTGTGGTTCCTGCCCGTCCAGAACCCCGACGGCTACGACTACACGTTCACCTGCGGCATCGGCGCCAACAACCGGCCCTGCGGCCACGGGCGCACCGACGCCGACGGCACGCAGCTCGACGCGACGCAGTACCCGTCGAACCGCCTGTGGCGCAAGACGCTGCGCGACAACAACGGCAACGGGATCCACGGCGACACGATCCTCGTCGACGGCGTCAACGTCGGCGACGGCGTCGACCCCAACCGCAACTACCCGACGGCGTGGAACCTCGAGGAGGAGGGCGCGAGCAACAACCCGTCCTCGCAGACCTACCGCGGTCCGGCGCCGCACTCCGAGCCGGAGAACCTGGCCTACGACCGGCTGCTGCGCAAGCTCCGGCCGCACGCGCTGATCAACTACCACTCGGCCGCGCAGCTGCTGCTGTTCCCGTTCGGCTACATCACGGACGTCTCCTCGGACGACAACCCGTGGTTCGTCGCGCTCACCGGCACCGACGGCGACGCCGCGGTGGACCCGTACACGCCGCAGCGCTCGTCGGACCTCTACGTGACCAACGGCGAGACCACCGACCACGCGTACAACAAGTACGCGACGATGTCGTGGACGCCCGAGCTGGACGAGTGCGAGACCGCCGGCGGCTCGTCCGACACGGTCAACGGCACCGCGTGGTGCACGGGCGGCAGCGGCTTCACCTTCCCCGACGACGAGGGCAAGGTGCGGGCGGTCTTCGAGAAGAACCTCGACTTCGCGCGCAACGTCGCCGCGACGGTCGCCGCCGAGCGGGCCGACCGGCCGCGCAACGCGACCGACGACCCCTCGACCTACCAGGTCAAGGCGACCCCGGACATCGAGGTCAACCGCTTCGCGGTCTCCTACTCGGCGACGCAGACCGTGGAGGCCAACGTCCGCCGCGCCCTCGGGCCGGTCGACGTCGACTTCCGCGTCCGCAGCGGCGCGGGCGGCGCCGCCCGCACGGTCGTCGTGCGCGCGCAGGAGTACCGCGGCGGCGAGCGCTACGGCGATCTGCGCGGGCGCTACTACCACCGCGTCCGCGCGACGCCGAACGCGCAGTTCCGCCAGACCGACACGCAGACGCCGCGGCCGCTCGTGGCCGGGGACATCGTGGACGTGACCGTCCGCGCCGGCGGGCAGCAGCAGCGCTTCAGCTACCGGATCCAGGCGACCCACAGCGACCCGGCGAAGAAGCGCGTGCTCGTCGTCGCCGCCGAGGACTACACCGGAGCGTCACCCAACCGCGACCAGGGCTACGACGGCGCTCCGCGCTACCTCACGCACCACGTGTCGGCGCTTCAGACCGCCGGCTACGAGGTCGCGTCGTACGACGTCGACAGCCCGCCGATGGGGCCGGACGGCTCGCGCGCGCCGAAGATCGTCTCGGCGCTCGGCGTGATGAAGCACTTCGACGCCGTCCTGTACTACACGGGCGACGACCTCGTCCCGCAGGACATCACCGAGACCAACCAGCGCCGCGCCGGCACGGCGGCCTCGAACGGGACGTTCAGCCTGACCGGCTCGCTGCACCTCGCGCAGTGGGGCGTGCGCAACGCCCAGCAGCTGCGTGACTACATCAACGAGGGCGGCAAGGTGGTCCTCTCCGGCCGCAACGCCCACCTGCCGTTCACGAGCACGAGCACGAGCCTGACGGCCTACTCGGGCTACGGCTGGTGGCAGGACCCGGTCTACGGGTTCAACTACCCGGCCAACCAGGCCGGCGACGACGACCGGCCGGGCACCGCGTACTTCCGGGAGCTGAACGTCTCGAACGACTTCGAGCAGTGGTTCCTCGGCGTCGCGGCGCGGCAGGGCGGCTACGGGACGACCACGTACAACGCCACCACGATCAACCCGGCGAGCGGCGGCATCTTCGCCGGGATGGCGCCGATCGTGCTCGACACGACCCCGGCCGGCGATCCGAACGAGGACGCGTCCGGGAACCCCGACCCGCGGCCGAAGTCGCCGACGCGCCTGCGCGCCCTGTCGGGCGTGACGACGCAGCGGCCGTTCCGCCAGGAGCGGGTCGAGGCGGACTACGCCGCGGGCGGCACCGGAGCCGGTGGCGCGGCGATCTCGACGCGCGACACGGTCGCGTTCGGGTTCGGCCTCGAGCAGGTCGACGCCGTCACGCGCGAGCAGCTGGTGACGCGGGCGTTCGGCCACCTGCTGCCGGCGGCGCCGGACACCACCGCCCCGACGGTCGCCTGGCTGCGGCCGCAGGCGGGTGCCGAGGTCACGCCGGCCGACCCGGTCGAGATCGAGGTCGAGGCGGTGGACGAGCGCGGCGACATCAAGGAGGTCCGCCTCGAGGTCGGTGGGACGCTCGTCCAGACCAAGGTGTCGTTCCCGTTCCAGTTCCGCTGGCAGCCGACGAGCGGCGACGTCGGGACGACGCGCGTGCTCACGGTCGAGGCCGAGGACGCGGCCGGGCAGGTGACGACGAGCACCCGCGAGGTGACCGTGGTGGCCCCCGAGTCGACGGTCGAGGCCCCGCTGCCGGTGGCCGACCCGAGGATGGAGGGCACGCCGGTCGTCGGCGAGACGCTCACCTGCGTCAGCGGTGGGTTCCTCAACGAGCCGACGTCGTACGAGTACGCCTGGCTGCGCGATGGCGTCGCCGTCATAGGCGCGACCGGCGAGACGTACGTGCCCGAGCTGGCCGACGTGGGGACGCGGCTCGCGTGCCGGATCACCGCGATCAACTCGGCGGGCGACGCCGATGCGACGTCGGCGGCGCGGACCGTGTCGACCGCGTCGGCGGGCGAGCAGGGTTCCCCGGGCGCGCCCGGGTCGGACGGCGCCGACGGTGCCGACGGTGCGGACGGCGCGCCGGGCGCGCCCGGCCCGCAGGGGCCGGCCGGTCCCGCCGGTCGCACGCCGAACGAGGCCACCGGGCGCGCCGCGCTCGTCGGCCGCACGTTCCGCGTCCGCCGCGGCCGCCTGGTGCTGAAGGTGCGCTGCCCGGCGGAGTCCGAGACGGTGTGCAACGGGTCCGTGAAGGTGCGGACGCGCACGAAGCTCGCGGGCTCGCGCCGCACGCTCGGCACGGCGTCGTTCCAGGCGCCGGCCGCCAGGCGGCGGACGGCCTCGATCATCCTCTCGGAGCGGATGGTCCGGCTGCTGCGCGACCGTGCCGTCAAGGCCACGGCCTACATCGTCTACCGCGACGAGGACGGCCGCGCCCGCACGACGATCACGCGACTCACCATCCGCGGCTAGCCACCGGCACGCTGAACGTCCCGCAGTCCGGCCCATGGCACGGACTGCGGGACGTTCGCGGCTATCGTGGCGCCCGCCGATGCGCGTCCTGCTGACCAACGACGACGGGATCGACGCGCGGGGGCTGCAGACGCTGCGGCGGGCCCTGCTGGAGGTCCCCGGGATCGAGCTCGCGGTCATCGCGCCCGACTCCAACCGCTCCGCGACGGCCCGCTCGATCACCATCCGGCGCCCGCTGTGGGTCGAGGAGATCGACTTCGGCGACGGCACCGTCGGCTACGCCACCGACGGCACGCCGGTCGACTGCGTGCGCTTCGCGACGCTCGGGCTGATCGAGGGCTTCCAGGCGGAGCTGATCGTGTCCGGGATCAACCACGGCGCCAACCTCGGTGACGACATCACCTACTCCGGCACGGTCGCCGCGGCGCTCGAGGGCGTCGTGCTCGGGCTGCCGGCGATCGCGGTCTCGCAGGTCTCCGGCAGCGGCGAGTGGCACGGCGGCGAGGAGATGGACTTCGGCGCCGCCGCGGCCTTCACGGCCCGGATCGTCGAGGAGATCGAGGAGGTCCCGCTGCCGAGCGGGACGCTGCTGAACATCAACGTCCCGCCCGGCAAGCCCCGGGCCGTGGAGGTGGCGCGCCTGGGCAAGCGCGTCTACCGTGACGAGCTGTCGCTGATGCAGGAGGAGTCGGGGCGGCGGCTGTACCGGGTCTACGGCCCGGTGCCGCACCACACGGACGAGCCCGGCACCGACCTGCACGCCGTCGGCGAGGGCAACATCGCCGTCACGCCGCTGCACTTCGACCTCACCGACGAGCCGGGCATCGACACGCTGCGCGCCTACGACCTCGCGCGGCTGCTCGCACCCGCCGCCGAGGAGGTCGAGTGAGCGCGGACGCCGCCGCCCGCGCCACCGAGCTGCGCGAGCAGCTCGCCCACCACAACCACCGCTACTACGTCCTCGACGACCCCGAGGTCGGCGACGACGTCTACGACGCGCTGCTCGACGAGCTGCGGGCGATCGAGCGCGAGCACCCCGAGCTGGTGACGCCCGACTCGCCGACGCAGAAGGTCGGCGCCGAGCCCGTGTCGCGGCTCGAGAAGGTCACGCACCTGCAGCCGATGTACTCGCTCGCCAACGCGCGCTCGGAGGACGAGCTGCGGGCGTGGGTGGCGCGGATGCGCAACCACCTCGGGCGCGAGGGGATCGAGGCCCCGCAGTTCCGCTACGTCTGCGAGCCCAAGATCGACGGGCTCGCGATGTCGCTCGTCTACCGCGACGGCGTCCTCGAGCGGGCGGCCACCCGCGGCAACGGCGAGGTGGGCGAGGACGTCACGCACAACCTGCGCACGATCCGCACGGTGCCGCAGCGGCTCGAGGGGGCGCCGCCGCTGGTCGAGGTCCGCGGCGAGGTCTACATGTCGGTGTCGGACTTCCAGCGCGTCAACGAGCGCCGCGCCGAGCAGGGTCTGTCGACGTTCATGAACCCGCGCAACTGCGCGGCCGGCACGATCCGCCAGCTCGACCCGCGGCTCGCGGCCGAGCGGCCGCTGTCCTTCTGGGCCTACGGCATCGGCGCGACGGACGGGATCGCGTTCGAGCGCCACTCGGACGCGCTCGCGTGGCTGCGCGAGCACGGGTTCCCGGTCAACCCGGACGTCCAGGTCATCGAGTCCGAGGACACGGTCGTCGCGCAGTGCATGAGCTGGGAGCAGCGGCGCGGCAGCCTCGACTTCGAGATCGACGGCGTCGTGGTGAAGGTCGACGAGATCGAGATGCAGCGCCGGCTCGGCGTCGTGGGACGCGACCCGCGCTGGGCGATCGCCTGGAAGTTCCCGCCGACGACGGCCGTGACGACGCTGGGCGGCGTGGAGTGGAACGTCGGCAAGTTCGGCGACCTGCACCCCTTCGCGGTGCTCGAGCCGGTGCACGTCGGCGGCGTCACCGTCCGCAAGGCGACGCTGCACAACGAGGAGGACCTCGCGCGCAAGGACATCCGCGTGGGCGACGAGGTGATCGTGCTGCGGGCGGGCGACGTCATCCCGCAGGTCGTCTCGCCGGCGCCGCACGCCGTCGAGCGGCCCGACCGCTCACCGCCGCCGGCGCCGCCCGAGGCCTGCCCCGCCTGCGGCACTGCGACGATCAAGCCGGAGGGCTCCGTGTTCACCCGCTGCCCGAACCGGCTGTGCCCCGAGCGGCGCTGGCAGCTGCTCGCCCACTGGGTCTCCCGCGGGGCGATGGACGTCGACGGCATCGGCGAGAAGCAGATCCGCACGCTGCAGGAGGTCGGGCTCGTCACGACGCCCGCCGACCTCTACGGCCTGCGCGTCGAGCAGCTGCTCGAGCTCGACCGGGTCGGCGAGACGTCGGCGGCCAACATGATCCGCTCCATCGACGCCTCGCGCGAGCGCCCGTTCGGGCGCGTGCTGTTCGCGATCGGCATCGAGGGCGTGGGCGAGGTCACCGGGCGCAACCTGGCGACGCAGTTCCGGACGATCGACGCGCTGCTGGCGGCGACGCCCGAGCAGATCGCCGAGACGCCGGGGATCGGGCCGATCGTCGCCAACCTCATCCACGCGCAGCTGCACGAGCCGACGATGCTCGAGCTCGTCGAGGCGCTGCGCCCGCACGTCCGCTTCGAGCAGGAGGGCGCAGCGCCGGGAGAGGGCCGGCTGGCCGGCCGTACGTTCGTGCTGACGGGCACCCTGCCCGGCCTCACGCGCGAGGAGGCGACCGAGCGCATCCTGGCCGAGGGCGGCAAGGTCACCTCGTCGGTGTCGAAGAAGACCGACTACGTGGTGGCGGGGGAGTCGCCGGGCTCGAAGCTGGCGAAGGCCGAGCGGCTCGGCGTGCCCGTGCTCGACGAGCCCGCGCTGCTGGAGCTGCTCGAGCGCGGCCCGGAGCCGGCGCCCGGCGCCGGAGAGGTCTCGGATCAGGGGCGGTAGCGGGCGATGGCCGACGCCATGCGGTCCTGCAGGGCGCGCGCCGACCACGGGTTGACGCCGTTCATGAGGATCGCGAAGGCGACGGTCGAGCCGGCCGCCGTCCGGCAGTAGCCGGCGACGTTCGACACGGAGTACAGCGTGCCGGTCTTCCCGCGGCAGCGTCCCCGCGCGGCGCCGCGGCGCATCCGGCGCGCCAGCGTGCCGGTGCGCCCGGCGAGCGCGAGCGACGTCGTGAAGTGCCGCGCGGAGGCCATGCGCGCCAGCAGGCGGACGACCTGCCGCGGCGTCGTGCGGTTCGACCGCGACAGCCCGGACCCGTCGGCGGCCCGCGGGTGCAGGCCGAGCCCGGCCATCGCGATCTCCACGACGGCCGCGCCGCCCGCGGTGGTTCCCACGCCGTCGGCGTCGGCCCCGATCGCCTTGAGCAGCATCTCGGCGACGAAGTTGTCCGACGGGACGTTGGACAGCCGCGCGAGCGTCGCCATGGGCGCGGACGCGTGGGCGCCGAGCGGCACCGCCGCCGCCGGGGTGACGCCACGGCGGCCGGCGCGGCTAACGGCGACGCCGGCCCGGCGCAGCGAGCGCGCGAACGCGTCGGCCGCCCAGTCGGCGGGATCGGCCTGCCAGTACGGCCGCGCGCGCCCGGTGCGCCCGCGGTCGACCACGAGCGCGCCGAGCGGCCCGACCCAGGCCGACGTGCGGTAGCCCGACGACGGCGGCCCGCGGCGGCCGTCGAACGCCGACTCGTCACCGATCACGCGCCCGGTCACCTCCGAGAGGCCCGTCGCCGCGACGAGCTCGAGCGCCAGCGCGTCGAGGTCGCGCCGGGTGAGCGTCGGGTCGCCGTGGCCGCGCAGGTACAGATGACCGTCGAGCCGCCCGCCCAGGTCGACGCCGGCCGGGCTCAGCACCTCGGTCGCGAGCGTCGCGTCGGTGCCGAGCCGCAGGAGCGCGGTCGCCGTCGTGTAGAGCTTCTGGACCGACGCCGGGACGCGCGCGCCGTCCGGGCGCAGCGAGTAGATGGTGGTGCCCGTGTCGAGGTCGACGACGTGCGCCCCCGAGCCGGCGCCGGCCCAGCGCATCTGCGCGGCGAGCGCGCTGCGGGTGGCGGCCGCGTCGCCGGCCGTGGCGGCGCCGGCGGGGACGAGCCAGGCGGCGACAACCAGCAGCGCGAGCGCGAGCGTCCGGCGCATCGGCGCGAGGCTAGCGACTCCGCGGCAATAGACTCGAGGGGCCATGGGCAAGGTCGTAAACCTCCAGGACAGCGCAAAGGAGCGGTCCCCCAAGGCGAGCGGCTCGCGGCCGAACCGCCCTCGCCGGCCCTCCAAGACGGCGCTCGTGCTCGGCGGCGGCGGCTTCACCGGCGGCGTGTACGAGATCGGGGCGCTGCGCGCGCTGGACCTGCTGTCGGTCAACAAGACCGTCAACGACTTCGACATCTACGTCGGCACCAGCGCGGGCTCGCTGGTGGCGGCGCTGACCGCCAACGGCGTCACGCCCGAGCAGATGATGCGCGTCGTCAACAACCAGGTGCCGACGCCGTTCCGGGACATCAACCTGGACATGCTGCTGCGGCTGAACCTGCGCGAGTTCGTCGCCAAGGGGCTGCGGCTGCCGCTGCACCTCGCCGGCGTGGCGCGCGACCTGCCGCGCAACCTCAGCGCGCTGTCGCCGGTCGACCTGGCGGTCGCGCTCGCCGACGCGCTGCCGTCGGGCATCTACACCGGCTCCGGCATCGAGCAGTACGTGCGCACCGTCCTGTCGGACCCCGACCGCACCGACGACTTCCGCCTGCTCGCGCGGGAGCTCTACCTCGTGGCCACCGACCTGGACACCTGCGAGCGGATCGTGCTCGGCGCCGAGGGGTGGGACGACGTCCCGATCTCCGCCGCGGTGCGCGCCTCGGCGGCGCTGCCGATGCTCTACAAGCCGCACGTGCTCAAGGGCCGCGAGCTGATCGACGGCGGGATCGTCTCGACCACGAACCTCGACATCGCCGTGGAGGCGGGCGCGAAGTTCATCGTCGTGGTCAACCCCCTGGTGCCGTTCGTCAACGACTTCACGGACGAGGTACCGACGCTGCTGGGCCCGAAGGTCCGCCGCGTGTCAGACCTCGGCTTCACCAAGATCGGCTACCAGACGTTCAAGCTGCTCGCCTACCAGCGGCTGCACGAGATGAAGCGCCACTGGGAGGAGCGCTATCCCGGCGTCGACATCGTGCTGATCGAGCCCGAGCCCGACGACAAGCTGATGTTCGAGACGAACATCATGAACTACTCGGCCCGGCTCGACGTCGCGCGCCACGGCTTCCAGTCCGTGACGCTCAAGCTCGCCAGCGACTACGAGCGGCTGCGCGACATCTCGGCGCGCCACGGCATCGAGATCTCGGCGACGCGGGTGCGCAAGGTGGTCACGCACTTCGGCGCCGAGCGCGAGAAGACGCGCGCCTGGCGGCGGATCCTCGAGCAGACCACCGGCGCGCTGCTGCGCCAGTCCGCCAGCGGCGACTGAGCGGCCGCGGCGACTGGCGGCACGCCGCGGGCGCGGTGTAGCGTCGCTTGCGTGGAGGTGGTCGAGGCGAGCGGGGTCCGGGTCGCGTTCGAGCGCGCGGGGCACGGCCCGCCGCTGGTGCTCGTGCACGGGGCGGCCGAGGACCACCGGATCTGGCGGCCGCAGATCGACGCGCTGGCCGCCGACTTCACGGTCGTCGCCTGGGACGAGCCGGGGGCGGGGCGGTCGTCCGACCTGCCGGAGGGCTTCACCCTGGCCGGCTACGCCGACTGCCTCGCCGCCGTGGTGGAGGCGGCCTCGGCGGGCCCGGCGCACCTCGCCGGCCTGTCCTGGGGCGGCACGGTCGTCCAGGAGCTCTACCGGCGCCGGCCGGACCTGGTGGCGACGCTGGTCTTCGTCGACACGTACGCCGGCTGGAAGGGGTCGCTGCCCGAGCCGGAGGTGCGGGCGCGGATGGACGGCGTCCGGCGGATGCTCGCCGCGCCTGCGGAGCGCTTCGACCCGCGCCTGCCGGGCCTGTTCGCCGGCGAGCCGCCGCAACAGTGGCTCGAGCTGCTCGAGCAGATGCAGGCGGCGGTACGGCCGGCGAGCATGCGGGCGCAGCTCGAGCTGATGGCGCGGGCCGACCAGCGCGACGTGCTGGCGTCGGTCGAGGTGCCGACGCTGCTGGTGTGGGGCGCGCAGGACGTGCGATCGCCGCTGGCGGTCGCGCGGCAGTTCCAGCGGGCGATCGCGCACGCCGAGCTCGTCGTCCTCGAGGGGTGCGGGCACGTGTCCAACCTCGAGGCGCCGGAGCGCTTCAACGCCGCCGTGCGCGACTTCTGCCGCCGGCACCCGCCGGCGTGAGGCGGCGTCAGCCGCGCGCGCTGCTGCGGCAGCTGGGGCAGGCGGTGTAGTGCCCCGGCATCAGGCGCTGGCAGGCGGGGCAGGAGCGGAGGAGCGTCATGGCGGGCGACCGTAGCCGCCCGCCCGGACGTCAGTTCGCGTACAGCGAGTCGAACAGCTCGGCGTACTGCTCGTAGACGACGTTGCGCTTGACCTTCAGCGTCGGCGTCAGCTCGCCCGTCTCCTGCGAGAGGTCGTGGTCGAGGATCGCGAACTTCTTGATCTGCTCGACCTGGGCGTAGCGCTTGTTGACCTCGTCGAGGACGCCCTGGATGAGCTCGCGCACCTTCTCGTTCTCCGCCAGCGCGGCGGGCGACGTGTCCTCGATGCCCTGCTCGGTCGCCCACGGCTCGATCTCCTCCGGGTCGAGCGTGATGAGCGCGACGGGATACGGGCGGCGGTCGCCGTACATGACGGCCTGGGAGATCCAGCGCGACTGCTTGAGGTCGTTCTCGAGGTTGGCGGGCGTGAGGTTCTTGCCGCCGGCCGTGATGATGATGTCCTTCTTGCGGCCGGTGATGTGCAGGAAGCCGTCCTCGTCGATCGAGCCGAGGTCGCCCGTGTGCAGCCAGCCGTCCTCGATGGCCCCGAAGGACTTGTCCTCCATCTTGTAGTAGCCGCGGAAGATGTTCGGCCCCTTGATGAGGATCTCGCCGTCGTCGGCGATGCGAACCTCGACGCCGGGCAGGGCCCGCCCGACGCTGCCGAACTTGTGCGCCTCCGGCGTGGAGATCGTGGCCGCCGTGGCGGTCTCGGTCATGCCGTAGCCCTCCATCACGGGCACGCCGGCGCCGTAGAAGAACTCGAGGATCTCCTTGGCGATCGGCGCCGCTCCGGTGGTCGCCTGCCGCAGGCGGCCGCCGAACAGGTTCTGCACGAACGCGGCCATCTGCGCGAGCGAGCGCCCCTGCTCGTCGCCGGGGATCGGCGCCTCCCACTTCTGCAGCAGCTCGGCGGGCGGCTCCTGCCCCTGCGCGCGGGCGTCGGCGATCGGGACGCCGACCTGCCGGATCGCCTCGATGAGCTGCGGCGGCATCAGCTCCTGCGCCTTCGTGTAGAGCTTCTCGAAGATGCGCGGCACGCTGGGCAGGTAGGTCGGCTTGACCTCCATCAGCTCCGGGAGGATCTGCTTCGTGTCCCCGCCGAAGTAGGCGATCGTCACGCCGAGGTCGAACGACACGAGCTGGATCAGCAGCGCGAAGGAGTGCGCCAGCGGCAGGTACAGGTAGACGACGTCGTCCGTGCCGACAACGCCCGCGGTCTCGCAGCTCGAGACGATGTCGCGGTAGTTGCCGTGCGTGAGGACGCAGCCCTTCGGCGGCCCCGTGGTGCCCGACGTGTAGATGAAGGTGTACGGGTCGTCGCGCGTGACCTGCCGCGCGCGCTCGGTGACCTCGGCGTGGTCGCGCCGGCGCCCGCGCTCGCGCAGGTCCTCGAGCGAGATGGCGCCGCCCTCGGCGCCCTCGGGGTCGATGACGACGATGTGCTCGAGGTGGGGCAGGCGCTCGCGGACCTCGACGATCTTCTGGACCTGGCCGGCGTCCTCGCAGATGATCGCCCGCGACTCGGAGTTGCCGGCCACCCACTCGCACTCCTCTGGCGAGTTGGTCGGGTAGATCGGGACGACGACGCCGGCGGCGCTCGTGATGGCGAAGTCGGCGTACGACCACTCCGGGCGAGTCTGGGCGAGCAGCGAGACGCGGTCGCCGGGCTCGATGCCCAGGTCGATCAGGCCGCGGGCGATCTCCGAGACGATCGACCCCATCTCGCGGTAGCTGACGTCGTACCAGGCGCCGTCGCGCTTGAAGCGCACGGCGGGATGGTCGGCGAACTTCTCGGCCGCGATGCCGAAGAGGTCGGCGATCGTGTTCGACTGCGTCGACTGCTGCTCGGCCGCGACCGGGGTGGCTGCTTCCATGAGGTCTCCTCCGCTCTCCGCGCGCCTGGCCAGGCGCGTGCACGGATTGTCCCACTTGCGGGCGCCGCGCGGCGCCGCGAGGAGGTCCTCGAAATGACGAGCGCCCCTCGGAGGAGGGGCGCTTGATCGGAGTGCTCGATGGAGCGGCGGGTTGGCGCGCGCGGCGCGCGCGCGGGGCTCTGCCGGCCCTAGGCCGCGGCGGCGCGTACGGAGGACTGACTCATCTCTTCCTGCAGGCTCGCGAGAAAGAGGGTCTTGTCGATGCGGCCCTGAAAGATCGGAACGCCCAACTCCATGCACTTCTCGATCACCTCACGGCGCTCGAGACCCGCTTCGCGAGCCAGCTCCGTGGGCGTCAGATGAATCGCCATGGTCCCGTCTTACCTCCTGTGAGGTTTGCCACGTGCCGTGGAAAGTAGCGCGCCGGGCGGACGGCCACAACGGCAATCGCTCAACACGGCGTAAATGTTGGCAGCAAACCCCGCTCAGACCGGGTTCGGCAGGTCGACGAAGACGTGCTCGACGCCCAGCTCGCGCTCGAGCAGCTCACCGAGGCGCCGCACGCCGAACGTCTCCGTCGCGTAGTGGCCGGCGGCGACGAAGTGGATGCCGCTCTCGGCCGCCTCGCCCATCACGTGCTCGCGCGGCTCCCCGGTCAGGAACGCATCGAGCCCGGCGGCGGCCGCCGCGGGCAGGCTGCCCGCGGCCGCGCCCGACACGATCCCGATGCGCCGCACCCGCGCCGGGCCGCCGCCCTGGGCGAGCGGCGCGCGGCCGGTCACGCGCTCCACGCGTGCGAGCAGCTCGTCGAGCGCGATCCCGTCGCCCGCGAACGTCCCGGCGCGCCCGATCCCGTCGAACGCCTCGTGCGACGCGCAGCCGAGCGCCTCCGCGAGCAGCGCGTTGTTGCCGACCTCGGGATGCGCGTCGAGCGGGAGGTGGTACGCCGCGAGGTTGACGTCGTGCTTGAACAGCGGGCGCAGCCGTTCGGCCAGCACCGGCGTGAGCCCGCGCGGGTGGAAGTCCCAGAACAGCCCGTGGTGGGCGAGCACCAGGCCCGCCTCGAGCTCGATGGCGCGGTCGATCAGCGCCCGCGTGGCCGTGACGCCGGTCACCACGCGCACCACCTCCGGCCGGCCCGGCACCTGCAGCCCGTTCGGCCCGAGGTCCTCGAAATCCGCCGGTCGCAGCAGCTCGTCCAGCCGCGCGATGATGTCAACGACCTTTACCAACGTTGGTCCAAACCGGTCAGTGTTCTCCGCCGGACGGAAAAATTGCCTTACCTAGTTCCGAACGCTACAGTTCGCGTTCGGATGGTGGTGCCGCGCAGTGGGGAGCCGGCGCCAGCCGCGCTGTGTAACTGGAGCCGTCACGGATGACCTGGATGAGGGGAACCTTTTGGGGACTGCCGTCGTGCCGGTAGCCGAGCACCGGGGGCTCGGGCTGGCGACCGACCATGAGCTGGTCGGCGCGCTTCGTCGAGGGGACGACCGCGCGTTCGAGAAGCTGTACGAGCGCTACCAGCGCCGGATCGCCGCGTACGTCTACGGCATGGTCAACGACTACGGCCGCGCCGAGGACATCACGCAGGAGGTGTTCATCTCCGCGCTGCGCCGCATGCGCGAGACGGAGCGCCCCATCGCGTTCAAGCCGTGGATCTACGAGATCGCCAAGAACGCGTGCATCGACCAGTTCCGGCGCTCGCGGCGCGCCGAGGAGATCTCCTTCGACGCCGACGAGGGCGCGGGGGCCATGGAGACGCAGCGCCTCGCCGCCCCGGGCGCGACGCCCGACGTCGCCATGGACGCCAAGCAGCAGCTCTCCCACCTCTGCGGCGCGTTCGGCGGCCTGTCGGACACGCACCACCAGATCCTCGTGCTGCGCGAGCTCGAAGGCCTTTCCTACCGCGAGATCGGCGAGAAGATGGGCCTCAGCCGCCCGTCCGTCGAGAGCACGCTGTTCCGGGCCCGCCGCCGGCTGACCGAGGAGTACGACGAGCTCATCACGGGCCAGCGCTGCTCGCGGATCCAGACCATCATCACCACGGCCGGCGACGGCGCGCTCGGCGCGCGCGACCAGCGCCGCCTCGCCAAGCACATCGCCCACTGCCAGCCCTGCCGGCGCGAGGCGCGCCTGGCCGGCCTCGAGTCGGCCGCGCTGTCGCGCACCCCGCGCGAGGCGGTCGCGGCGCGCGTCGCCGCGGTCCTGCCGTTCCCCGCGCTGCTGCGCGGCCGGCGCGGCCAGAACGCGGTCGCGGCCGAGGGCCACGGCTCCGGGCTGGTCGCCCAGTGGGGCAGCACGCTGACGACGATGGCCGAGCCGCTCGCCGGCTGGACCAAGGCGGCCGTAGCGGCCGCCGCCGTGCTCGTCGCCGGCGGTGCCGGCGTCGCCGGGCACGAGATCGCCACGAGCGGCGGGGACCGCGAGGGCACCGGCGGCGCGGTCGTCGCGCCCGCCAAGACCGCGAAGCAGTCGCGCGACGCCGGGGGCACGACCTC
>DATLGB010000117.1:0-13038 GCA_035540675.1 Solirubrobacteraceae bacterium
GATGCGAGCCGCCGGCCGGGCGGGGGCACCTCGGCCGGCGGTCGTCGCGGCGCGCCTTCAGCAGGCGTCGCGCAAGCGCTGCGACTCGGGCAGCGACTCGAGCTTCTTGAGCGTGTGGTTCTCGATCTGGCGGATGCGCTCGCGCGTCACGTTGAAGGCCTGACCGACCTCCTCCAGCGTGTAGGGCCGGCTGCCGCGCAGGCCGAAGCGCATCTCGATGACCTCGCGCTCGCGCGAGGGCAGGGCCTCGAGGGCCCGGCGGACGTTCTCGCGCCGGAGGCTCTCCGAGGCGAGGTCGAACGGCGAGGTGGCGTTCTCGTCCTCCACGAAGTCGCCGAGTTCGGACTCGTCCTCCTCGCCCACCGGCTTCTCGAGCGAGACCGGCTGCTGCGCCATGCGCAGGATGTCGCGCACCTCGCGGGCCGAGCACTCGAGCTCGCGGGCGATCTCCTCGGCGTCCGGCTCGCGGCCGAGCTCCTGGACGAGCTGGCGCTCGACGTGGACGACCTTGTTGAGCTTCTCCACCATGTGGACCGGGATCCGGATCGTGCGGCCCTTGTCCGCGATCGCGCGGGTGACCGCCTGGCGGATCCACCAGGTCGCGTAGGTGGAGAACTTGTAGCCGCGGCGGTAGTCGAACTTCTCGACGGCGCGGATGAGGCCGAGCGAGCCCTCCTGGATGAGGTCCAGGAAGGACAGGCCGCGGCCCAGGTACCCCTTGGCGATCGAGACGACGAGGCGCAGGTTGGCCTCGACCATCTCCTGCTTGGCCAGCAGGTCGCCGCGCTCGATGCGCTGCGCGAGCGACACCTCGCGCTCGGCGGTCAGCAGCTGCACGCGGCCGATCGAGCGCAGGTAGAGCCGCAGCGAGTCGAGGCTCGGCTCGACCGTCAGGTCGATCGCCGGCTTGCGCGCGGCCTCCGCGGCGGCCTTCTGCGCCTGGATGTCCGTGTCCGTCGTGTCCTGCGCCAGCGCGGACGGCGCGGCGACCGGCTGCCCGTCCGGCCCGACGACGTCGATGCCCTGATCGACGAGCACGGTGTGCAACTCGGTGACCTGTTCCTTGGTCACCTCAACCTCCTCGAGAAAGGAGGTGATCTGCTCGAGCGTCAGGAACCCGCGTTCCTGAGCCTCGGCAATCAGCGGGCGCAGCTCCTCGAGCTCCGTAACTGAGGAGCCCTCCAGCAGCGCGTCGGTCTTGGTGCCCAACCCCTAGCCCTTCGTGATGACTTGCAGGCCGACCTCCCGGGTTACTGATCCCGGTCTGCCGAACCCCTCTATCTACGAAGAAACGGTCCGAATCCGTTCCTACTGGCGCGACAGTCGTCGCGATGGGCTGGGCCAGTCTCCTGTTCCCGCTCTGCGGGGAGCCTCCAGCCGGTTATGAGGTTTAGCACAAGGATCGGAAAATTGGGCATGATTTGCCTCGATTCAGGGAACACCCTGACGTTTGGCCCGGCGAATGTCGTAGCTCAGGCGTGGGCGCGCCGCCGGTCGCCGATCAGCCGGCGCAGGCCGAAGAAGTAGTCGGCGCCCGACAGGACCGTCACCACGACCGTCGTCTGCACGAGCACGTCGACGGCCAGCGGCCGCTCGTCGACGATGATCAGGACGAGCACCATCGCCACCTGCAGGCCCGTCTTGAGCTTGCCCCACTGGCTGGCGGGGATGACGTGGCCCTGCTCCATGGCGATCTGGCGCAGCCCGGTGACCGCGAACTCGCGCGCGATGATCACCATCGCCACCCACGCGGCCAGCCGGTCGAGCGAGACCAGCGACACGAGCGCCGCCGTCACCAGCAGCTTGTCGGCGAGCGGGTCCATGAGCTTGCCGAAGTTCGTGACCTCCTTCCGGCGCCGCGCGATCCAGCCGTCGAGGACGTCCGTGGCGGTCGCCAGCGCGAACACCGCCGCGGCCAGCGCGTCCCCCCACGGCGTCTCGGCCAGCAGCACGGCGATCAGCACCGGCACGAGCAGGATGCGGAAGACGGTGAGGAGGTTGGCGGTGGTCGGCTCGAACACCGCGGGCGCTACCGGTCGGCCACTGGCGCGGCCACGTCGACCGCGGGCAGCCCGTCGATGCTGCGCGCGTTCTTCGTGCGCCGGTACTCCGTGTAGCCGTCGATGCCGAGCACGCGCAGCTTCTTCGCCGACGAGCGGGCGTGGTGGTCGCGCATCCCCTCGTAGGACATCAGCGGCACGCCGTAGCCGCAGGAGTCGCTGACGCGCGTGACGTCGACGACGACGATCGACCGCCGCGCCTGCGGGATCGACAGGTCGTCGAACGCGCAGCGCTCGAGCAGCTCGCCGAAGCGCTCCTCGGCCGGGAAGACGATCTCGGCGCGGCCGTGGAAGCGCACGATCCGCGGCGCGCCCTCGAACGCGCACAGCATCACCACGATGCGGCCGTTCTCGCGCACGTGCGCCGCGGTCTCGGCTCCGGAGCCGCTGGCGTCGAGGTAGGCGAGCGTGCGCTCGTCGAGGATCCGCAGCGACCCGATCGGGCCCTTGGGCGAGACGTTGACGTGGCCGTCGGCGGCCAGCGGCGCCGTCGCCACGAAGAACATCGGCTGCCGCTGGACCCAGCTGACGAGCTGCTCGCCGATGCCGTCGAAGACGTGCGCCACGCGCTCAGCCTACGGCTTGAGCCGCCGCCCGGTGCCGAACAGCCAGGCGCTCCAGGCCGTGAAGACCGCGGCCAGCACGGCGGTCACGCCGAGCGCGAGGGCGACCGGGACGTCGCTGGAGCCGAGGAAGCCGTAGCGCACCGCGTTGATGAGGAAGAAGATGGGGTTCGCGTGCGACACCTCCTCCCAGGGCGAGGGCAGGGAGTCGACGGAGTAGAAGACGCCGCCGAGGAAGCTGAGCGGCAGGATCACGATGTTGGTGATGAAGGCGGTGTGGTCCCACGAGTTGGCGTACACGCCGACGACCACGCCGAGCGTGCAGAACAGCACGAGCATCAGCGCGATCGCCAGCGCCAGCACGAACGGGTGACGGACGGGGACGCCGGTGAGCGGCAGCGAGACCGCCAGCAGCCCGGCGCCGATCAGCAGCGCGCGGACGGCGCCGCCGAGGTTGAGCCCGAGGTTGACCTCCCACGGGCGCATCGGCGCCGCGAGGACGTCGTTGATGTAGCGGTCGAAGCGCGCCTGGAAGACGGTGGCCGAGTTGTTGGCGTAGGCGGCCTGCGCCATCGCCATCGCGATCAGCCCCGGGACGATGAAGACCTTGTACTCGAAGCCGTCGATCTCGCGGATGCGCTCGCCGATCGACAGGCCGAAGACGAGGATGAACAGCGCGCTCGACAGGACGGGCGCGGCGATCGTCTGCGTCCACAGCTTCGTGACGCGCAGGATCTCGCGGCCGGCGAGGGCGACGAGGCCGCGGTGGTTGGCGAGCAGGGCGGACACCGGCGATCGAGGCTAGGGCGGCGCGAGCACGGCGGCCGGTTGGCGCGAGCGGACGGTGGCCGCCGCGCCCGCCGAGGCGACGACGACGAGGCCGATCGCCACGGCGTCCGCCGGTCGCAGCCCCTGGCCGAGGACGAGGAAGCCGGCGAACGCCGCGATCGCGGGCTCGAGCGACATCATCACGCCGAACACGCCCTCGGGCAGCGTGCGCAGGGCCTCCATCTCCAGCGAGTACGGGATCACCGAGCAGGCGAAGGCGACGAGGAGGCCCGCGGCCAGCAGCTCGGGCTCGAGCAGCGCGCCGCCACCCTGCGCGACGCCGGCCGGCAGTGCGACGAGCGCTGCCACCGCCATCGCGATCGCCAGGCCGCTGGCGGCGGGCCAGTCGCGCCCGACCCGCGCCGAGAGCAGGATGTACGCGGCCCAGCAGCCGCCGGCGACGAAGGCCAGCCCGACGCCGACGGGGTCGAGGTCGCCGCCCCCGCTGAACGGCTCCGCGAGCAGGATCACGGCCGCGGCGGCCAGCGCCACCCACACGAGGTCGCGCGGGCGCCGCGAGCCCCAGACGGCGACCCCCAGCGGCCCGACGAACTCGAGCGTCACGGTCGTCCCCAGCGGGATCCGGTCCAGCGCCTCGTAGAACGACCAGTTCATCGCGCCGAGCACCAGCCCGAACAGGCCGACGACCCGCAGGTCGCGGGGTGAGCGGGACGAGATCGCCGGGCGGAAGATGACCAGCAGCGCGACCGCGGCGAACGCCAGCCGCAGGAACACCATCCCGCCGGGCCCCAGGCGGTCGAACAGCGAGATCGCGAACGCGGCCCCGAACTGGATGATGGTCCCCGCCGCCAGCAGCAGGAGGACGGCGCGCCTCACGCCGCCATGGCGCGCACGTACACGTCGGCCAGCGTCCCGACGCCGTAGCTCGCGCGCAGCCCGTCCGCGGTGTCACGCGCGATGATGCGCCCGCCGCGGATCAGCGCGATGTCCTCGCACAGCTCCTCGGCCTCCTCGAGGTAGTGCGTTGTGAGCAGGATCGTCGTGCCGGCCTCGTGCAGGCGGCGGATGTAGCTCCACAGCTCGAGCCGCAGCTCGAAGTCGACGCCCGCGGTCGGCTCGTCGAGGATGACCAGGCGCGGCTCGTGCATCAGCGCCCGCGCCAGCAGCAGACGGCGGCGCATGCCGCCCGACAGCATCGGCGCGCGCACCTTCGCCTTCGCCGTGAGGTCGAAGACCTCCATCATCTCCCGCGCCCGCGTGCGGGCGTCCGCGCGCGACATGCCGTAGTAGCCGCCGTGGTAGAGCAGCGTCTCCTCGACGTCGAGGAAGCGGTCGAGGTTGATGTCCTGCTCGGCCAGCCCGATCAGGCCGCGGGCCTCCGGCGTGTGGTGCGGCAGCCCGAAGACGCGCGCCTCGCCCGACGTCACCCGGATCAGGTTGCAGACCGCCGAGATGAGCGTCGTCTTGCCCGCGCCGTTCGGGCCCAGCAGCCCGAAGAACTCCCCGGCCGGGATCGTCAGGTCGACCGCGTCGAGCGCCAGGAACCCACTGTCGTAGCGCTTGGTGAAGTCGCGCAGTTCGAGGGCGGGAGCAGACACGGCCGTTCACGGTAGCCGCGCGCCGGGAAGTCCCCGACCATGCCGACGCCGCCGCGGATCGGATGCTCCGGCTGGAACTACGCCAGCTGGCGCAGGACGTTCTACCCGCAGGGCCTGCCGCCCTCGCGCTGGCTCGAGCACTACTCGCGCGTGTTCGACACCGTCGAGGTCAACACGACCTTCTACCGGCTGGCGAAGCGGGACTCGGTCGCGCGCTGGGTCGAGCAGACGCCGGACGACTTCATGTTCGCGGTCAAGGCCAGCCGCTACCTGACGCACATGAAGCGCCTGACCGACATGGGCCGCGGCGTCGAGCGCCTGTACGAGCCGCTCGAGCCGCTGGTGCAGTCCGGCAAGCTCGGGCCGGTCCTGTGGCAGCTCGGGCCGAACTTCCGCCGCGACGACGAGCGCCTCGCCCGTGCGCTGGACTGCCTGCCGCCGGGCCGGCACACGTTCGAGTTCCGCGACCACTCCTGGTACGTGCCGGACGTCTACGCGCTGCTGCGCGAGCGCGGCGTCGCCCTCACCGTCCCGCACCGCGCCGGGTCGAACTGGCCGCGCGACGTGATCACGACGGACTGGACGTTCGTGCGCTTCCACTACGGCGAGCGCGGCCGGCGCGGCAACTACTCGAAGACCGAGATCGCCGACTGGGCGGTCCACCTGGCCGACTGGGTGCGTTCCGAGCTCGAGGTGTTCGCCTACTTCAACAACGACTGGGAGACGTTCGCGCCGCCCAACGCGCGCGAGCTGCGCCGGCGGCTGCAGGCGCTGGTGGACGTGCCGGTCGCCGCCTAGGCGACCGGGTGCTCGATCGCGCCGAGCCCCTCGATCTCGATCCGGATCACGTCGCCGGGCTCGAGCCACCGGCGCGGGTCCATCGCCATGCCGACGCCGCTCGGCGTGCCGGTGAGGATGAGGTCGCCTGGCTCGAGCGTGCACGTCTCCTGCAGGAAGTCGACGATCTCCCGCGGCCCGAAGACGAGGTCGCTCGTGGATGAGTCCTGGCGCAGCTCCCCGTTGACGTGCGTGGTGAGCCGCAGCGCGCGCGGGTCGGGCACCTCGTCGGCCGTCGTGACCCACGGCCCCCACGGGCAGGAGGAGTCGAAGCCCTTCGCGCGCGTCCACTGCGGCTCGCGCCCCTGCAGGTCGCGCGCGGAGACGTCGTCGGCGACGGCGTAGCCGGCGATCTCACCGCCCGCGCCCATGACGATCGCCAGCTCGCCCTCGTAGTCGAGCCGCTTCACCACCGCCGGGCAGCGGACCGGCCCCGACGGCGGGGCGCTCGACGTCGGCAGCTTCATGAACACGATCGGGAACTCGGGCAGCTCCTTGCCCTGCTCGGCGGCGTGCGCGGCGTAGTTGAGGCCGATCCCGAAGATCGCGCGCGGGCGCGGGACCGGCGCCAGCAGCTCGATTGCGTCGAGCGGGTGCGCCGGGCCGGCGGCGGGCGTCCGGTCGCCCGAGGCGAGGCGGTCGAGGACCGTGCCCTCGTCGAAGGCGATCACCTCGTCGGCGCGCACCTCGCCGGCGCGCACCGCGCCCGACCCGGGTTCGAGGAAGGTGGCCAGCCGCACGGCGCCGCATCTTGCCAGAGCCCGCCGCCGCGCCCGGCTTCAGCGGCCGCGGCCGATGGCCGATGATGTGCGGATGGAGCCGGAAGCGATGCAGGCGGCCGCCGCCGCGTCCTCGACCTCGTATCGCTCGTTCGCCGACGCCACGCGCGCCGTGCTCGACCTGCTCGAGCGCCAGCTGCCCGGCGCCGCCGTGTTCCTCGCCCACCTCGACCGCAGCCACGACATCCACCGGATCGTCGACACGCGCAACGGCGGCGAGTTCGGCCTGCGCTCGAACCTGGCGATGCCGCTGTTCGAGTCCTACTGCGTCCACATGGCCGACGGCCGCGCGCCGCGGCTGTGCAACGACGTGCCGGCGCAGACCGTGTTCGGCCGCGTGGCGGCGCAGCAGCGCTTCGCCGCCGGCTCCTACCTCGGCGTGCCGGTCGAGCTCAGCGACGGCTCGCGCGTCGGCTCGCTGGCCGCGCTCGCGCGGGCGCGCGAGCGCTTCCGGCCCGAGCACGAGCAGCTGTTCTCGATGCTGGCGCGCGTGCTCGCCGTCGAGCTCGAGCGCGAGACCAGCGAGCGCGACCTGCGCCGCCTCAACGACTCCCTGCGCGCGCAGGCGCGCGGGATGGCCGCGGTGTCGCGCGCGGCGCGGGCGCTGGCCGCCGAGGCCGACTCGCGCGCCGCGGTCGTGGAGGCGGCGGCGGAGGCGGCGTCCGCGCCGGTGGCGTTCCTGCTCGAGCCGTCCGGCCGCGAGCTGGTCTCGACCGCCATGCACGGCGTCGACATGCCGCCCGTGACGATCCAGGCCCGCGAGGACCAGCCGCGCGGCGCGCAGAAGGCGTTCTCCTCGCTGGAGAGCTACTTCGTCGCCGACGCGCGCGACCACCCGGCGCTGGCGGCGCCGCTGGTGGAGGCGACGTCCGCGCGTTCGGCGCTGTTCGAGCCGGTGGTGCGCGACGGCAGCGTGGCCGGCGTGATGATCCTGATCTGGCAGGAGCCGGTGACGCCGCCGACGGATTCGCTGGAGGCGGTGCTGCGGCTGATCGCGGCGCAGGCCGCGGCGGCGATCCAGCACGCGGCGCTGCGCGAGCGCCTCGGCGAGCTGGCGCTCAGCGACCCGCTGACCGGTGTGGCGACGCGGCGGATGTGGGAGGCCGAGCTGCCGCGCGAGCTGGCGCGGGCCCGGCGCGGCGACACCCCCGTCTGCGTGGCCGTGCTCGACCTCGACCACCTCGGCGCCTTCAACATGCTGCGCGGCGAGCGCGAGGGCGACCGGCTGCTCAAGGAGGCGGCGTCGGCGTGGTCGGCGGCGCTGCGCGACGTCGACTTCCTCGCCCGCCTCGACGGCGGCGAGTTCGGGGTGGTGCTGCCCGGCTGCACCCTCGGCGAGGCGTGCGACGTGCTCGACCGCGTGCGGGCGCTGACGCCGCGGGGTCAGACGGCGTCCGCCGGGGTGGCGCAGTGGCAGGCCGGTGAGCCGGCCGAGCTGGTCCAGGCGCGCGGCCAGGACGCCCTCACCGCGGCGAAGTCCGCCGGCCGCGATCTGACCATCGCCGCCGAGTAGCAGACAAGGATCCGGGCGCGCCTGCGTTGCGGACTTGCATGCGCCGCCACGCTGCCTGCCTGCTCGCCCTGCTCGCCCTGATGGCATCGGCCGCCGCGCCCGCACCCGCGCCGGGCGCGGACGCGCCGCCGAGCGCCGCCGCCCAGAAGAAGCACAAGGGCAAGACGAAGCGCCAGAAGGCGCTGGCCAAGTGCCGCCGCGCGGCCAAGCGCAAGCGGGCCGGCAAGGTGCGGCGCCGGGCGCTGCGACGCTGCGAGCGCCGCCACGGCAGGAGCAAGCGGCGCCCCGCGAAGCCGAAGCCCGCCCCGCCGGTGCCCGCGCCGGTGCCGCCGCGGGTCGACGGCGGGATCGACGACGCGGTCGTGGTGGCCGTGCTCGACTTCGGCGTCAACCCGTACCACCACGACTTCGCGGCGTCGCTGATGCCGCAGCACCGCGACGCCGAACCGGGCAACGACCTCCCGCTCGACCGCCCGGCCGGCGAGTGGCTGCCGGGGCTGGCGGGCACCGACCCCGGCTGGCGCAGCTTCGATCGCATCGACCTGCCGCTGTCGGCCGACCCGGAGGAGCAGGCGGCGGCGCTCGAGGGCGACGCGAAGAAGCTGCAGGACCTCAAGGTGTCGACCCCCGGCGCGGTGCACGCCTACTGGATGCCGCACACGAAGGTGATCGGCGCGGCCACCTTCGCCGAGGACGGCGCGCTGTGGCGCGGCGTCGGCGCGCACGGCGTCGGCACCACCTCGTCGTCGGTCGGCAACCTGCACGGCACCTGCCCGGAGTGCCTGCTGTTCTTCGTCGAGCTCGGCGGCGACGCCGCAACGGGCGAGGCGGCGATCGACTGGGTCATGAGGCAGCCGTGGATCGACGCGATCTCGAACTCGTACGGCTACTCCATCGCGGTCCGCGACCGCATCTACAGCGGCTCGAACACCGACCTGCAGCGGCAGGCCAGCGAGCGCGGCCAGACCGTGTTCTTCTCCTCGGGCAACGGGCAGGCGGGCGCGTTCGACGCGCCGAACACGACCGAGTTCTCCTCGCAGGAGGGGCCGGACTGGATCGTGACCGTCGGCGCCGTCTCCCCGGGCCGCGACAACTACTACGGCGCCGGCCCGGCGCAGGACGACGAGGAGGGCCACGGCTCCTACGTCGGGGCCGGCAAGCCCGCCGACATCGCCGGCATCGGCAGCGACTACCCAACCGCCTACACCTCACCGACCGTCGGCGGGACCGGCGCGAGCGGCTTCGGCGGCACGTCGAACGCGACGCCGCAGATCGCCGGGCTGTACTCGCGCACCCTGTACCGGGCGCGCACCGCCCTGAGCGGCCCGAGCCGCAGCCAGGCCGGCGGCGTCGTCGCGACCGGGGCGCACGCGTGCGGCGCCGCGCGGGTCGAGTGCGAGCTGGGCGACGGCGCGCTGACCGCGGGCGAGCTGCGGCAGCGGCTCTTCCACGGCGCCGTGCACTCCTCGACCGGGATGGCCGTCTACACCGCGGGCGCCGGCCCGACGCCGACCGTGCCGCCGGTGGGCGAGGACGAGTTCCTCAACGAGGGTCACGGCAACTATGCCGGGCGCGAGGGCAAGCGCCGCGACGCCTGGCTCGAGGAGTTCGAGACGCGCCTCGCCGCGCCGCTCGAGGGCCGGGGCCCCGCGCTGCAGCGGCCGGCCGGCGAGCGGGAGTGGTTCGTCGTCGACTCCTACTGCCGCCAGCGGCAGTGGGGCGAGTGGCGCGGCGGCTACTACGTCGAGGGCGAGACGGAGCTCCCGCCGCCCGACCCGGCGTGGCCCGTGCGCAGCGAGCGGATGCAGGCGTGCCTGGGTGGGCCGGTCCCCTGATTGAGCGGGCCGCGCAGGGGGCAGCACCCCCGCGTGGCCGTCAACCACTGCGACATCGCCGCGCCGCCCGAACGGGTCTTCGAGATCCTGCTCGACGCGCGCTACTACGGGCACTGGGTGGTGGGGGCGCGGAAGATCCGCGGGACCGATCCGGACTGGCCGGCGGTCGGGTCGCGCTTCCACCACGTCGTCGGCGTCCCGCCGCTGGTGATCCGCGACCACACCTCGATCGAGGAGATCGACCCGCCGCGGCTGCTGAAGCTGCGCGCCAAGGCGCGGCCGCTCGGCACCGCGCTGATCGAGCTGCGGCTCGAGCCCAACGCGACCGGGACGCGCGTGCGCATGAGCGAGGAGCCGGGCGACTTCTTCAGCGCGTTCATCTTCCAGCCCCTGACCCACCTGCTGGTCTGGCGGCGCAACGTGACCTCGCTCGGGCGCCTCAAGGACATCGCCGAGGGGCGCGGCCCGTCGCCGCAGGAGGCGGCGGCGGCGTAGACCGGCGTCAGCGTTCGGCGAGCACGGTTCGCTCGCCGGACCCGGCGGGCTGCCAGATCGCCGGCGACGGCTCGTCCTCGCCCGGGTGGCGCAGGCACCAGCGGGCGATGCGCGCGAAGGCGGCGTCGCGCAGCGGGCGCGGGACGATCCCCGCCGTGCGCATGAACGCCCCGGCGAAGCGCTCGCGCCGCGGATGGTCGATCGCGCGTTCGAGTGCCCGGGCGACCTTCTCCGGGTCGTAGGCGACCTGCTCCGGGATCGGCGGCGGCATCACGGTCGCGGGCGTCACGTTGGTCCAGAACGGGGTGTCCACCGGCCCGGGGTGGACCATCGCCAGCCGGACGGGCGACCGCGTCGCCCTCAGCTCGACGCGCAGCGTGTTCATGAAGCCGCGCAGGCCGTGCTTGGCGGCCGTGTAGGCGCTCATCAGCGGCAGCGGGTAGCGCGCCGCGACGGAGCCCGTGGCGACGAGCACCCCGCTCGAGCGCTCGAGGTGCGGCAGCACCGCCCGGACCGTGTTGATCGCTCCCATCAGCGTCACCGTGACGGTGCGATCGGCGTCGGCGGCGGGCGTGTCGGCGAACAGCCCGTACGCCGCCGCGCCGGCGTTGACGACGGCCGCATCCAGACCGCCGAGCGCCGCCGCCCCGCCGTCGACCGCCGCCTGCAGCGCGTGCACGTCGGTCACGTCGGCCGGGGCGACGAGGGCCGTGCCGCCCAGCTCGCGCACGGCGGCGGCGGTCGCCTCGAGGCCGTCGCGGCTGCGAGCGACCAGGACGAGGTCGTCGCCGCGCCGCGCCAGGCGGCGCGCGAGTTCCGCGCCGATGCCGCTGCTGGCGCCGGTGATCAGCACGCGCATGACCCGTGGCTACCCGCGCAGCGGCTCGCCGACCCGCGCCGGGCGCCGCGCCGCTCCGCTCGCTACCGCTTGGCGAGCTCGCGCTCGAGCAGGGCGTTGCCCTTCTCGAGCTGCGGCACGGTCGCCGCCGCCACCGACGCCGCCCCCGTGCGCTGGTTGACGCGGGCGTGGATCGCGCGGTAGGGCTCGCCCGTGCGGCGCGACAGGGCGACCACCAGCGCCTGGCGCTCCTCGCGCAGCCGCTCGCGCCGCTCGTAGGCCGTCTCGTCGGTCGGCCGCGACGGCGCGGCGCCGCCGGAGGTCGTCGTGGTCGTCGAGGCGAACGCCTGCAGCGCCGGCGACGGCGGCGGTGACGGCGCGCCGAACAGCCCGAGCTGGTCGCCGGGCGCGGTCGTCTGGAGCAGCTCGTCGTCCAGCCGCGCGGTCGAGGACAGCGCGTGGAAGGCCGCGTCGTCTCGCTCGCCGCGCTCGAGCTCCGGGCGCTCCTCGGCCCCCAGCTCGCCCGGCAGCTCCCGGTCGAGCGCGTGGTTGCGCTCCTCCTCGATCGTCGCGGCCAGGCGCTTGAGCGTCGGATCCGACGGCAGGAACAGCCAGCTCATCTGCTCGCCGCCGCCCGGCGTGCGGCGGATGAAGCGGCCGACCACCTGCCGGAAGAACAGCTCCGTGCGCGCGGCCGTCGCGTAGACGCCGACGCGCAGGCGTGGGATGTCGACGCCCTCGGACACCATCAGCACCGACACGAGCCACGGCTCCCGGCCGGCGGCGAAGGCGGCGATCCGGCGAGACGCCTGCGGGTCGTCCGAGGTGACGATCGGCGGCTTGTCGCCGCTGAAGCGCGCCAGGCGCTCGGCCAGGCGCTCGGCGTGCTCCTTGTCGGCCGCGATCACGAGCCCGCCGGCGTCGGCGTGCTCCGCCGCCCGCAGCTGCGACAGCCGGCGGTCGGCGTCGCGCAGCACCTCGGCCACCCACTCGCCCTCGGGGTCGAGCGCGGTGCGCAGCCGGCGCGCCGCCTCGGCCGCCGGCAGCACGACCGTGAAGTCGGCGCGGCGGCGGCGGCCGTCGCTCATCCACTCCATGTCGCCGTCGTAGGTGCAGAAGGTGACCGGCCTGCAGACGCGGTCGAGCAGCGCCTGCGTGTAGGAGTACGCGAAGTCGGCGCGCGAGATCCCGTCGTCGTCGTAGCGGACCCACGGGATCGCGCTGTTGTCCGAGCGGAACGGCGTGCCGGAGAGCAGCAGCTTCAGCGGCGCGCCGCCGAACGCCTCCATCGCGGACTGCCCCCAGGCGGCCTGGTCGCCCATGTGGTGCGGCTCGTCGGCGATCAGCAGCGTCGGGACGGCGGCCGCACGGCGGCGGTGGACGGCCGGGCCGGCGGCGACCGTCTGGTAGGTGACGGTGATGCCGTGGCGGTCGCGCGGCTCCGGCCCCTCGGCGTTGGGACGGTTGGGCTCGAGGTCGATCCCGTAGCGCGCGGCGTCGGCCGCCCACTGGCGGCAGATGTGGGTCGTCGGCGCCACCACCACGACACGGCGGACCGTCCCCGCCGAGAGCATCCGGTGCGCGACGTGCAGCCCGAACGTCGTCTTGCCGGCCGCGGGCGTCGCCGAGGCCAGGAAGGCGTCGCCCCCGTGCGCCTCCAGGGCGTCGACCGCGGCCCGCTGCCAGGCGCGCAGCGGCCGCTCCGCGGGCCACGGCGGCAGCGCGAGATGG
>DATLGB010000118.1:0-2297 GCA_035540675.1 Solirubrobacteraceae bacterium
CCCTCGACTGAGCGCGAAGGTGCCCGCCCGGAGCGTCCGGGCGGGCACCGGCCGCTGCGGCAACTACCCTGCTGCCCATGACGGTTGCCGACGCGCTCGCCGACATCGTCCTGCCGGACGCCGAGGGCCGCGACGTGCGCCTGGGCGACCTGTGGGCCGACCAGACCGCCGTGCTGGTCTGGCTGCGCCACTACGGGTGAATCCACTGCCGTGAGTTCGCGGTGCAGTTGCACCGCCGCGCGAAGGAGATCGAAGGAGGGGAGGCCCGGCTGGTGCTGATCGGCCAGGCCACGCCGCGGGCGGCCGCGCACTTCCGCCGCAAGCAGGGGCTCGACCTCCCCGTGCTGGCGGACGAGAAGCGCGTGAGCTACCGCGCGGCCGGGCTGCGGCGCGGGTCGGTCGGCGATCTCCTGTCGCCGTCCGTGGTCACGTCCGGCATCGCCAAGGCGGTCCGGACGCGGCAGCTGCAGGGCCGGCCGGTCGGGGACGTCGCGCAGCTCGGCGGCGCGCACGTGATCGCCCCGGGCGGGCGACCCGTCTGGTCGCACGTCTCGCAGGACGCAGCGGACAATCCCGGAATCGACGAGATCGCCGGGCAGCTCCGCTCCGCCGGCTGACGGTGCCGGAACGGCAGTGGACGTCGTCTTCACCGTCGGCCACTCGACGCACCCGCTCGAGGACTTCCTCGGGCTGCTCCGCCGGCACGGCGTCGCCACGCTCGCGGAC
Organism: Solirubrobacteraceae bacterium; assembly: GCA_035540675.1. Taxonomy (GTDB): domain Bacteria; phylum Actinomycetota; class Thermoleophilia; order Solirubrobacterales; family Solirubrobacteraceae; genus DATLGB01. The sequence continues at coordinate 727 of DATLGB010000118.1, forward strand.
GTCCGGCGCCACCCCGGGTCGCGCCGGCTGCCGTGGTTCGCGGCCGAGTCGCTGCGCGAGGCGTGGCCGGGCTACGTCCACCTGCCCGAGCTCGGCGGCCGCCGCTCCCGCCGACGGGATTCCCCGAACACGGGCTGGCAGGTGGCGGCGTTCGCGGCCTACGCCGACCACATGGCGGGCGGTGAGTTCGAGCGGGGCGTGGCGCGGCTGCTCGGGCTGCCCGCCCCGGTGGCGATCATGTGCGCCGAGGGCAACTGGTGGCAGTGCCACCGCCGGCTGATCGCGGACGCGCTCGTGGCCCGCGACCACCGGGTGCTCCACATCGCGCGCGACGGGAGCGTGACCGAGCACGAGCTCACGCCGTTCGCGGTCGTGGAGCCGGGCGATCCGCCGCGGCTGCGCTATCCGCCGCCGCAGCTCGAGCTGGAGCGGGACGGCTGAGCGCGCGCGGCGGAGTGCGCGCGGCGGCGGCTACGCGCGCTCGACGTCCAAGCCGATGGCGCCGAGGTGGCCGTCGCCGTCGCGGCGCAGCGTGAGCACGAGCGACGCGTCGAAGAGGCCGTCCGCCTCGTTGCGCTGATCACGCCCGGGCTCGTAGGGCGGATCCCGGTAGACCTCGTCCGAGGCGCCCTCGGGGAAGTACAGCTGCGTGGTCAGCGCCGTCTCGCGGTCGAGGTGGACCTTCGCGTGGATGTGGGGCGTGCGGCCGGGATACCAGCCGGGGTAGATCGTCGTGAACTCCACGATGCCGTTGGCGTCCGTCACCTGCGCGCCGCGAAGGAAGCGCTCGCCCTCGCCCTCGCCCTCGCCCTCGCCGAATCCGGAGTAGACGCCGCTCGCGTCGCAGTGCCAGATGTCGACCACGGCATCCGGCAGCGGCTCGCACCGCTCGGCGTCGCGGACGCGGATGGCGAGCCGCAGCCGCCGGCCGGGACGACCTTCCGTGATGTCGCTGCGGATCGAGTCGACGTCGAAGTAGAACGGCCCCTCGGCCTGCTCGGCGGCGACGCGGCAGCTGCCGGCCTGGTCGAACAGGTCGCCGCGCGCCTGCCCCGGCCCGCGCGGCTCGACCGTGGCCGAGCCGCCGTCGGTGGTGGGGACGCTCGTCGTCGTCGCGCCGTCGCCGCCGCCGCAGGCCGACAGGAGCGCGCCGAGGCTGACGGTGCCGAAGCCGGCGATGGCGCGGCGGCGATCGAAGCGGTGGGTCACGACGTGGTCCGTTCAGGCGAGCCGCGCGCCGTCGGCTCGCCGCCCGACAGACAGTCTGGCGCACGACGCGCCCGCAGAAGCGCCACGCCAGCTTCTTCTTAATCCGCTTGCTCTAATCCGCTTGCTCAGAGCAACTTCATAAACGAGCACAGAGCAACTTCATGAAGCGGGACAGAGCAACTTCATGAGATGGCGAACGTGTACGAGCCATACGAGTAGGTCTTGGTGACGGTGCCGCACGATTTGCGGGCCGACGCCGGGGCGGCGGGCAGCACCGCCGTCAGCGCGAGCACCGCGATCGCCACGAGGAGGAGCTTGCGCATGCCGGCGAGGTACCGCGGGCTGCCGCGACGCCTGTGGGT
>DATLGB010000119.1:0-22579 GCA_035540675.1 Solirubrobacteraceae bacterium
CGGCGCGCGCAGAGCGGACCCGCGCCGCGGCCGGCTGCGCGCGCGCCGGCGACGCCGCCCACCCCGCGCTCGCGCTCCAGCGCGCGATCGGCAACCGAAACGCGCGGGCGCTGCTCGCGCGCGAGCCGCGCTACCGCAAGCGCTGGGGCGACAAGCCCGGGGCGACCACCTACCTCGAGCTCTCGCCGACCGCCGGCCGGCTGCACCTGCCCGACCAGGTGCTCGTGAGCTGGCCGGACAAGGAGAACACCGTCCGCGGCGTGCCGCTCGAGAGCGCAGTCCTCAACAGCCTCAAGCTCGTCAACCCGACGCTACGGGTGAGCGCTCTCAACCAGCGCCTGACCGGCCGCGGCGTGCTCGAATGGGCGACGGGCCACCCGTTCTCGGACCCGACGCAGCTCGACGTCGACGTGGCGGTCTGGCGCAAGCGCGGCACGCTGCGCTTCGACGCGACGGCGTCGGCCTACGGTCTCGAGGGCGAGGTCAACATCCGCGTGAACCTGCCCCGGCACGAGGACGGCGACCTCGAGGCCATCTTCACCGACTTCCAGCGCGCGCTCGTGGCCGCGCTGCCGAGCCTCGACGCGGGCCCGCTGAAGGGGGAGGCGCTCGAGCTGCTCGCCAAGGTGCTGGCCGGCGAGCTCGACGCGTCGGGCCTCGGCAAGGAGCTCGTGAGGCGGCTCAAGCGCCTGGCGCGCAGCGTCGACGTCAAGGCGATCGAGAAGGCGGTGTGGACGGCGCTGTCGCGCGTGCTGCCGAAGCTGGAGGCGAGGATCCGGGTGCGGTCGCCGCTCGGCACGATCACCGCCGGCAGCGCCAGCGCGGAGGTGACGCCCGGCGGGCCGCACGCCGACCTGACGCTGTACGGCGCGATCCTGGCGCCGCCGGGCAAGGTGACGTCGACTCCGGCGCCGGTGCTCGGCGTCTACGGCGAGCGGATCCGGCTCGACGAGCGGCACTCGTTCCAGGCCGGCCTGCTGCAGAAGCTCAGCCCGGAGGCGCTCTCGCGGCCCGGCGCGACGCTGCCGGAGAAGCTGCCGACCGCGCTCTACGGCGAGTACACGTACAAGCGCCGGACCGAGCGCGGCTACGAGCTCGGCGTGACCTTCTCGCTCAAGCTCAGCACCGACGAGCTGGCGGCGTCGCCGGCGCAGCCGCAGCTCGGCGCCGGCATGTTCGACGATCGCGTGCGCGGCTCGCTCAAGCCGGGTGGAGGCGCCGACGAGTACGGGCTGCCGCCGCGGCCGGGCGACATCCCGACGCTCGCCGGCATCACGATCTTCGGGACCCACGGGCTGCTCGACTCGCGCTGAGCCGCCACGGTTGACCGCGGGCCCGCCGCCGTCGTAGAGTCGCGACATGCCGAGGGCGAGGCAGCCGGACGGCACTCCCGGGCGCGCCGCGGCCCCGCAGGCGGCCGCGCCGGCGGCCGCCGTGCCCGCCGCGCACGCGCTGCAGCGCGGTGCCGGCAACCGCGCGATGGTCTCGGCGCTGCGGCTCGACCGGGTGGTCGAGGTGCGCGACGTCGGCCGCGGCGAGCGGTCGGGCTTCCACCGGCTCCCGGAGCTCATCGACCGCCTCAACGAGGTCTCGCCGAGCCTGCTGTTCCGCGTCGAGGGCCGCAACCTCGTCTACGAGCAGGTCGGCGGCCTGCTGGCGAACAGCTTCGACCGCCAGATGATGGCCCTGATCGACCAGGCCAGGATCCTGCCGATGCGCCTCACCAACCGCCAGGGTCTGCTCGGCGACCACGTCTCCGGCTTCCACGACCCCGTCGACGGCGATGCGTTCGTCAGCGGTTACGTCGACATCGACGACCTGCTGGCGGGCGACGACCTCGGCTTTCAGATGCTGCTCGTGCACTTCCTGACCGAGCGCGCGGCGACCAGCAACTACGCCCGCCGGATCGGGATCACCACCGGACCCGGCGCGTTCACCAACGCGGAGTTCAACCGCGGCCACCGGCTCGGGATCGAGGCCGAGGCCGAGATCCTGCGCGACTTCTTCGGCGACGCGACGATCCGGATCGTCGCCGACTCGCCGAGCGCCGGGGTCCGGCGCGTCTTCCGCAACGCGCGCGGCGACCGCTTCCGGCGGCTGATCCGCCGCGGCACCGGCGCCGAGCGCGGCATCCACGCCTCGCGCGTCGACGTCGTGACGCCCGACGGCGTGCGGCACACGCCCGAGGACTACCTCGCGCTGCGCGCGGCGGAGGCGGGCGCCGCCGCCGCGCCCTGACGCGTCCGCGCTAGCCGCCGGCCTCGAGCAGCGCCTTGAGCGCGCCGAGGCGCTCGCGCCAGAAGGCCTTCATCGCCGCGGCGGCGTCCGGGTCCGGCAGCCGCTCGTGCGCGAGCGCCACCCGGCTCTTCGCCGGCCCGAGCGCCTCGAAGCCGGCGATCAGCCGCGTGCCGTCGTCGCCCCAGTCGTAGCGGGCGCTGCGCGGCGCGGTGGCGGTGCGCAGCCGCAGGTCGGCGCCCGGCAGCCAGCGCTCGCGCAGCGAGGCGTCCTCGAAGGCGGCGAACAGCGCCTCGACCGGCACGGCCACCGTGCGGGTGGCGCCGATCGACCAGCCGTCGGGCCGCTGGCCCGGCGCGCGCAGGCCGCGCGCCCGCTCGTAGCCCACGGTGATCGACTGCGCCCACCAGCCCGCGACGCCGCGCTCGTCGCGCAGCCAGCGCGCGGTCTCGGTGTGGGTGCGCGAGGCCGCGCCCCAGGCGTCGAGCTCCTCGAGCCACGGCTGCCAGCCGCGGCCGGTGGCGCGCACGAGCGCCGCCTCGGAGGCCGGCGGCTCGAACGCCGGCGCCGGCTCCGGCACGCGCCCGTCGGCGGCTAGCAGCATCCGGCGCGCCGTCGTGTAGCTCTCGCCCGTCTTGGCCATCCGCGCGCGCACGCGCCGCTTGAACGTCTTCTGCTGGGTCATGTCGTCTTCCTCCACGGCGGCCGGCGCCGGGATCCACGCTCCCGGTGCCCCGCCCGGGGCGACGATGACCGCGTCCCGATGGCTCGCGGCCACCTCTACCTCCTCGGGCCGGCGGCGTGGACGCCGGGACGGAGGTCGGGCGCGGGACGGCGCCGGGACCGGAGTATGCGCCGGGCGCCGGGTGTCGTCAAGCCGCCAGCGCGACGGCGGCGGCGCACGCGGCGGCCAGCGCGCGGTCGGGGACGTCCGTGATCAGCCCGTCCACGCCCAGCGCCGCCAGCCGCGCGAGCTCGTCGCCCTCGTTGACGGTGTAGGCGCGGATGCGCAGCCCGTGCGCGCGGGCCGCCTGCATCAGCGCCGCGTCGACGTCCGGGTGGAAGACGCCGACGCCGCGTGCCCAGCGCGCGACGCGCTTCAGCGCCGCCAGCACGGCGCGCGGGTGGGTCGTCTCGCAGAACAGCGGCGCCAGCTCGAGCTCGGGGTGCGACCGGCGCAGGCGGCGCAGCGCGCGGTGGTCGAACGACTGCACGACCGCTTCCTCGCCCGCGCCGGCCGAGCGCAGCGCGCCCGCCACCGCCTGCTCCATCGCCGGCGCCGGGTCCTTGAGCTCGACGAACAGCCGCGTGCGGCCGGCGTAGCGAGCCAGCACCGCGTCGAGCTCCGGCGGCCGCCGCGGGAGCTGCAGCTCGTCCGCGCGCACGCGACAGATCGGCCGCGGGTCCCGCGTCGTGCGGGCGAGCGTCGGGTCGTGCAGGACCACGAGGCGCCCGTCGAGGGTGGCGCGCACGTCCAGCTCGATGGCGTCCGCTCCGAGCTCGAGCGCGAGGTCGTAGGCGTCGAAGGTGTGCTCGGGTGCGTACGCCGAGGCGCCTCGGTGCGCCACGATCTCCGGTCGCTGTTGCATACCCGCAGTGCAGCCGCCGGGCGGCGGCTGCAGGTTGCCGGGTCGTGACCGGGATGTGACGAAGCGGTGTCCAGCCGCCCCAGCAGCAGCGCCGTGACCTCGCCAGCACCTGCGGCGGTCAGGCGGCGAGCGCCGGCTGTGCCGCGACGACGCCCGCCAGCCGCCGCACCGCCTCGTCGAGCTCCTCCGGCGCGAGGTGGCTGAACGACAACCGCAGCTCGTTGCGCCCGCGGTCGGAGGCGTAGAACGGCGGCCCCGGCACGTAGGCGACGCCGGCATCGCGGGCGGCGCCGCGCATCGCGATCGTGTCGATGCCGCCGGGCAGCGTCACCCAGGTGAGGAAGCCGCCGGTGGGGACGGTCCAGGCGCAGCCGTCCGGCAGGTGGCGCTCGAGCGCCGCGGCGAGCGCCCCCCACTGCGAGGCGTACAGCTCGCGGGCGAGCGGCAGCTGGCGCTCGAAGTGCCCGGCGCGGCCGTACTCCTCCAGCAGCCGCTGGCCGAGCGCGCCCGCGCACTGGTCCGTGTTCTGCTTGGCGACCGCCAGCTGGTCGACGACGACGCGCGGGCCGGCCGCCCAGCCGAGGCGCACGCCGGGGAAGAAGATCTTCGAGAACGTCCCCGCCTGCAGGACGACGTCCGGCCCGAGCGACCACAGCGACGGCAGCGGCCGGCCGGAGAACGCCAGCTCGCGGTAGGCGACGTCCTCGAACAGGAGCACGCCGTGCCGGCGGCAGAGCTCGACGAGCGCGCGCCGGCGCTCGAGCGGCAGCGTCCGGCCCGTCGGGTTCTGGTAGTCGGGGATGACGTAGACGAACTTCGGCCGCAGCCCCGCCTCGAGGCGCTCCGCCAGCGCGTCGACGCGCAGGCCGTCGGCGTCCATCTCGACCTCGTGCACGTCGGCCTCGGCGCCGGCGAACGCCATCAGCGCGCCGAGGTAGGTCGGCGCCTCGACCGCGACGGCGTCGCCCGGGTCGAGCATCGCCCGGCACAGCAGCGCGATGCACTCCATCCCGCCGCTCGTGACGATCAGCTCGCCCGCCTCCGGGCGCCGGCCGTGCAGCTGCTCCTGGCGGTCGGCGAGGTACTCGCGCACGCTCGGCAGGCCCTCGGACGGCGAGTACTGCAGCGCCACCGCCGCGTCGTCGCGCGCGAGCCGCGCCGCCAGCTCGTCGACGACGCCGGCGGGAAACGTCCGCGGGTTCGGGAAGCCGCCGGTCATCGACAGCACGCCCGGCGGCGAGCCGGCCAGGATCGCCGACAGCTCGGCGCTCGCGCCGGTGCGCGCGCGGCGCGCGAAGGCGGCGCTGAAGTCAGGCATCGACGCGGAACTCCAGGCGGCTGTCCTCGCCCCGGTCGAGGCGCGCGACGTGCTCGGCCCAGCTGGTCAGGTCGTGCAGCGGGCGGCCGTCCGCCATCGCGGCGAGCATGGCGCGCTCGGCGCGGCCGATCGCCTCGCCGGTCTCGAGCGCCGCGGCCATCCGCTCCGGCGGCGCGATGACGACGCCGTCGTCGTCGCCGAACACGACGTCGCCGCGGTCGACGTCGACGCCGCCGCAGCGCAGCGGCTCGCCCAGCGGCGGCCGCGCGACCGTGGTGCCCGAGCGCGGGGTCGTGCCGCGGGCGAACACCGGCAGCCCGACGCGGCGCAGGCCGTGGACGTCGCGGCAGCGGCCGTCGATGACGACGCCGGCCACGCCGCGGCGCCTGGCCTCGGTGGCGAACAGCTCGCCCAGCACCGCGACGCCGGCGCCGGCGCCGCCGGCCGCGATCACGAGGACGTCGCCGCGCTGCGCCTCCGCCAGGGCGCTGAACACGGGCAGATGGTCGCCGTCGGCGAGCACCGGCAAGGCGCGGCCGGCCATGCGGACGTCGGCCACCATCGCGCGCACGTCCGGGTCGACCACGGGGAGCGTCTTGTCGGCGTCGCACAGCGCCGAGACCTCGATCCCGAGCAGTCGCGCGATGAGGTCGTCGGTGCCCACGCGGACACCTTAGGCGGGCGCCGCGCCGGCCACGCGCCATCCGGACGTGCGAACGGCCCGGCACAGGGCCGGGCCGCTCGCGCTTCCGGGAGGAGGATCAGCCGTCCGTGCCGCCGGAGGAGTCGCCGCCGGCGACGGCGGGCGCGGGCGCCGGCGCGGCCGGGGCCGCGGATGCGCCGTGCTCGCTGTTGTCGCCGCCGCCCGTGCCGTCGTTGCCGGCCGTGGCGTCGCGGTCGCCGGTGTTGTCGCCGCCGCCGGTGCCGTCGTTGCCGCGCGTGTTGTCGCGGTCGCCGGTGTTGTCGCCGCCGCGGGTGCCGTCGTTGCCGCGCGTGTTGTCGCCGTCGCCGGTGTTGTTGCCGCCGCCGGTGCCGTCGTCGCCACGGGTCTTGTCGCCGTCGCCCTCGTCGTCGTCGACGAGCTCGGCCGGCGCCTCGTCCTCGGCCTTGCGCAGCTCGAGCGCTGCGACGTTGTCGCGGCCGTCGTCGTCGTCGCCTCCGGCGAACGCGGCCATGGTGCCCGCGAACAGCGCGACGACGGCGACTGCACCGACGAGGAGCTTGGTGAGAGTGGTGGACATGGTGTTCTCCTTGGGTTGGTGGTTGTTGGTAGGAGGTGGGGAGGGATCAGCGCAGCTCGAGCTCGCGCATCCGGCGCCGGCCGCCGGGGCGCATCGGGCCGATCCGCGGCCGCGGCAGGGCGGCGGCGAGCGGCTCGAGCTCGGCCGCCAGCTCGGCCGGCGACGGCCGGTCGGCGGGCCGCGGCGCGAGGCACGCGTCCACGAGGGCGGCGACCACGGGCGGCACGGGCCGGCCGGCCAGCGCCTCGCGCAGCGTCGCGCCGAGCCCCCAGACGTCGGTCGCGGGGCCGAGCTCGCCGACGCGCGCGAGATCGCGCTGCTCGGGCGCCATGTAGCCGTCGGTGCCGACCGGCGAGGACAGGGTCGGGAGCTCGTCGAGGCGCCGCGCGACGCTCAGGTCGATCAGGCGCGGGCTCGCGCCCATGACGAGGTTCGACGGCTTGACGTCGAGGTGCACCCAGCCGCGGGCGTGCATGTAGTGCAGCGCCGAGCAGACGTTGACCGCGAGCGGCAGGAGCTGCTCGATCGTCGCGCCGTAGCGGCGCAGCAGCGTCGACAGGCGCGGGCCCTCGAGGAACTCGAGGACGATGTGCGGGCGCTCGCCGTCGAGGACGGCGTCGAAGCCGCGGACGAGCATCGGGTGGGCGAGCGACCGCAGCGCGAGGGCCTCGCGCCCGAGGCCGCGCAGCGCGTTCTCGTCGTGGACGAGGTGCGGGCGCACCACCTTGACCACGACGAGCGCGTGCAGCTCGTCGTCCCAGGCGAGGTGCGCCTCGTAGCGGCGGCCGCCGCCCAGCAGCCGGACGCTCGTGCGGCCCGGGGCGATCGCGTCGCCTTCCGTGAAGTTCCATGAGGACATGCCTTCAGGTTCGCCACGGGCGATGAGCCGGCCGTGAGAGCCGGATGAGAACGCTCTCATGCGACGAGCTCGCCTGGCAGTGGCTTCGGGCAACCTCGTCGTCGAGACGAACCTGCGCGCCGACGTCCCGGCGCTCGAGGGCCTGGCGCGCCGGGTCATGGGGCTTGCGAGCTACGAGCACTCGCGCGAACGCCGCGAGCGCTCGCGCTAGGGGTAGCTGAGCGTCGTCACCGACTCCGGCTCGCGCGTGTACTGCTCGCGCGCGTGCGGCATGTCGAGGTGCTCGTAGCGCTCGTAGAGCTCGCGCTGGTCGACGAAGTGCCTGGGGTACTGCCCCATCTGCGCGGCGAGGATCTCCGGCGCGCCGTCGGCCGACGAGTTGCCGGGCGGCAGGATGTAGCGCCCGGCGCCGGCGCGCGGGTCGACGATCTGCGAGTACGTGCCGTGGTCGAAGCCGCGGATCGGCGGCGGCTCGACGAGGCCGAGCGCGCCGAAGCGCATGACCGGCACGGGGCCGAGCCAGCGCCGCATGTCGGGGGTGCCGAAGCGCTCCTCGAGCTTGCGCAGCGTCTCGCGCAGCGACGCCCGCACGAGCCCCCTGGCGGTCTCGCGCCGGCGGGTGCGCAGGTCGTCGACGAAGTCGCGCGACAGCGGCCGGCTGGCGCGGCGGCCGTCGAGCGCGAGCTTGAGCAGCGACAGGCGCTTGAAGCCGCCGCCCGGGACCTGGAACGTGCCGCGCTCCTCCGTCCCGTCGCTGGGTGCGCCGAGCTCGTCCGCGAACACGCGGTCGAGCAGCTCGCTCCAGAGGATCCGCGGGTGGTCCTTCGAGGGCAGGTTGAAGTGGTCGGCGCCGAAGATCATCACGGCCGGATGGTCGTAGAAGCCGTCGCGGTCGGCGTCGACGCGCGGGTAGCCCGCCCGCCGCCACTCCTCGAACAGCCCGAGCGCCTCGCGCAGGCGCGGCTCGCCGGCGCCGCGCAGCGTCCGGCGCAGGTGGCCGGCCAGGAACGGCGTGATGCCGTCGGCGCGCTCGAGCAGCGCCGGGTTGATGCGCTCGACCTCGGGGACGTCGAGGCCGGTGCGCGCCAGCAGGCGGTGGTTCCAGCCGACGCGCGTGACCTGGCCGACGCCGACGCTCGACGCGTTCGGCCACCAGCGGACGGGCTTGGTCTCGACGCCCTGGTTGGAGACGAGCAGCCCCGAGCGCGGGTCGGCGACGCGCGGCATCTGGCGCGACGTGAGCATGCCCCGCCACTCGGCCGCGCCCGTGCCGGGCATCGGCAGCCGCCGGTCGAAGCCCTTGGGCCGGACGGGCTGCAGGCCGGTGAAGCGGTACAGGGTGCGGCCCTGGTCGTCGCCGTAGAGCAGGTTGTAGGTCGACGCGGCGATGTCCGTGGCGGCCTCGAACTGCGCGCGGTTGGCGGCCGTGTTCCAGCCGGCGATCGTGCTGACGCCGCGCGCCCACAGCCCGCGCTGGGCACGGCGCTGCGTGATGGCGATGTTGGTCTGCCGGTCGCGGACGATGACCGGGCCGTGGATGGTGTCCTCGAACTCGGCGATTTCGGTCGACGGCGGGCTCGGCTCCGAGCAGACCGGCGGTACGCACCGGTTGACGACGAAGGTCTCGCGCCGCACCGTCATGTCGCGCCACTGCCCCTTGTGCCGGTAGCGGCGGGGGTCGTCCGGGTCGATCTCCTCCACGTAGTGGTCGACCTGCTCGCCCATGTTGCCCGCGACGAGCGACCACGCGTGGCCGTTGCACCAGCCGATGCCGGTCCACGGCCCGAGCCCGGGCACCGTGAAGCCGGTGCACGCGCGGCCCGGCGCGTGCTGGCCGAGCTGCCAGAACACCGACGGCGCCGACAGGCCGGACTGCGGCGCGCCGACGACGATCGCGCCGCCCGAGCTCGTGCGCCGGCCCGAGATCGCGGCGGCGTAGGAGCCGATGCGCGGCACGGGCAGCCGCGAGAGGACGTCGCGCACGAGGTTCATCTCCCGCGCCCGCGCCCTGGCCGCGCGTTCGATGCCCTCGGCACGGGCGATCGACAGCCGCCGCTGCGCGCGGCTCGGCAGCCTCTCGCGGGCGTAGGAGCGCGGGCCGCGGTTGCCCTCGCGCCGCATCCCGACGGTCGGCGCCCGCGGGTCGTTCTTGAACAGCAGGTCGTTCCACAGGCGCAGCGCGCGCCGCGCGCCGAAGCGCTTGGTCAGGCGCGCCAGCAGCTCCGCGTTGCCGAGCTGGCCGCCGCCGCCCTCGCCGGCGAACGACTGCCAGGTGAACAGGGCGACGACCGAGACGGAGTCGGTCGGCTTCCAGGGCTCGGGGTGGTAGCCGAGGACGTCGAAGGCGGCGGGCCGGCGCTGCGGGTCGGCCATGACCTCGGCCATGCCGGCGTTGAAGCCGTCGGAGTACGCCTGCAGCTCGCGCTTGCGCTCCTCCGGGAGCGCGTCGTACTGGCGCTGCACGTCGGCGGCCTCGTAGAAGTCGCGTCGCACGGCGATGTCGGCGGGCAGCGCGTCGCGCCCGAGCAGCTCGGCCGTGCGCCCCTGCGCCGTCAGGCGGATCGCGGCGGTCAGGAACAGGCGGTCCTTGGCGAGCGCGTAGCCCGTGCCGTAGGAGAGGGCCTCGGCGCTGGGCGCCTCGACGTGGGGGACGCCGTAGGCGTCGCGGTAGATCGTCAGCTCGGCCGCGTCCGCCCTTCCGGCCAGCGCCGCGACGCAGGCGAGCGTCGCCGCGATCCCCCACCCGATCCGTCGCAGCATGGCGGCGGACAGTACCTCCCGCGCTTCGGCGGCGGCGCGGGTGTCAGGCGCGTGACGAGCGCATCGCCTCGAGCTGCTGCAGCGACGGATCGGCGGCGAGCCGGTCGTAGTCGTCGCCGCCGCGCGGGACCAGCGCGATCCGGCCGGCGCCGTCGTAGTGGAAGCCGAAGCCGTAGCGCTTGGCCAGCGGCGATGCGCGCAGGCACGCCTGCGGCCGCGCGAAGACCTCGGCGTGCAGCTCCGCGTGGCGCGCCTCGATCTCGTCGGGGGACAGCCCCTTGCGCAGCCCGTGCACGCGGACGTAGAGGTCGTCCTGCGTGAGCTCGTACGGCTGCCCGGCCAGCAGGGCGTGCTGGAGCTCCGCGACGCTGGGGCGCGGGCGGGCGGGCGGGGGCTCGGCCGCCGCGGCCGGGCAGTCGGGGGCGACGCGGATGAAGGCATCGACGTACGACATCCACGTCAGCGTACGGCCGGGGTGCCCCGGGGCTGCGAGCGCTGCGCGCGCGCCGGTGCGCCCGGCGACCGTGCGCTGGGCGGCGGCGTTTCTGCACCTCCACCCTCCCCGCCGCGGGAGTGGAGGTGCTGCGTGCTCGCTCGCGGCGCTCCGGACAGCCACCCGCGCCGCCGCGAGCTCCGTTTGTCGCTGCCGCCGCGCCGGGAAGAGGCTCAGCGGCGATGCCCACCGAGACCATCAACTGCTGGCGCGAGTTCGACGAGGCGGTCAGCGAGGCCGGCGCGCGGCGCGGCACCGGGACGCACGCGCACTCCTCGCTGGTGTTCCGCGGGCTCGCGCGCTCGAGCTACTCGAACCGGTCGAGCCTGCTGCGGCTCGGCCACGACGACGTGTCGGTCGAGCGCCACCTGATCCGCAACTTCCGCAAGTACGCGCACCGCGAGCGGCCCGGACCGACCCTGTGGGACTGGCTGTCGCTCGCGCAGCACCACGGGCTGCCCACGCGGCTGCTGGACTGGACGTTCTCGCCGTTCGTGGCCGCGCACTTCGCGACCGCCAGCTCCGTCGACGTCGAGGGCGTCGTGTGGGCGGTCGACTGCGCCGCCGCGCACGAGCTGCTGCCCGACGACCTCAAGCGCGCGCTGCGCGACGAGGGGGCGACGGTGTTCACCACGGACATGCTCGCCTCGCACGCCCCCTCACTCGAGGAGTTCGACGTCCTCGGCGCCGGCGGCGACCCGTTCCTGCTGTTCTTCGAGCCGCCGTCGCTGGACGACCGGATCGTCAACCAGTCGGCCGTCCTGTCGGCGATGTCGGACCCGCAGGCCGACATGGACCAGTGGCTCGAGGACAACCCGCAGCTCTGGCACGCGTGGCGCCTCACGCCGGAGGCCAAGGCCGAGATCCGCGAGCGGCTCGACCAGGGCAACGTGACCGAGCGCGTGCTGATGCCGGGCCTCGACGGCCTGGCCACCTGGCTGCGGCGCTACTACGCGCCGGCGGCGGCGCGGCGCGGCGACGTGGACGGCGGCGCGACCATGAACGGCCGAACGCCGTCGGGGACCGGTCAGGGCGAGGAGGACTGATGGGCAGAACCGGCGGCCGACGGCCTGCCCCTGACACGGGACAGTCCCGCGCACGTGGCAGGATCACGCGCATGTTCCCGCCAGGCACGGGTGCCGGACCCGGCGACGGCGTGGTCGCGCACGGCTACGAGGTCGCCCGCCGGATCGTCCCGCAGCGCGCGATCGACGACGCGCTGCGGCTGCTCCACCTCGACCTCCTCGACCAGGGCGCCTCGGCCGAGCGCCTGGGGGAATGGCTGTGGAGCCTCCACTGGTTCCCGCACCTGATCTGGCGCGACGAGATCACCCAGCTCGCGGCGGCGCTGCCGGAGATGTGGCGCACCGGCACGATGTGCGACCCGCAGATCCTGTTGCAGTTCCCGCACACGGGGCCGGCGCCGGACGTCACCTTCCACGTCGACCAGGAGCCGGCGTGGGCGGGGGAACGCCGCTACTCGCACATCGTGGGGGTCGCGCTGAGCCCCTGGCGGCAGGACAACGGCGGGCTGCTGGTGGAGGCCGAGGGCCGGGCGGTGCCCGTCGAGCTCGATCCGGGCGACGTCGTCGTGATGGCGCCGGACCTGCCGCACTCCGGAGGCGTGAACCTCACCGGCGGCGTCCGCTACGGCGTGTACTTCCGCTGGCTGGCGTAGGGGCCGCGCTCACGCCGGGAACTGCTCGAGCACCCAGGCGGTGTCGAGCTCGCGGCGGGTATAGGGCCGGCCGGTCAGCAGGACGTAGTCGCCCGTACGCGGGTTGATCGGGAGGTTGCGCTCGACCGGGTACCACTCGTTGTGGGTCCGCACGAGCTCGTTGATCTCCTCGAAGTCCCAGCGTGCTGCGACCTCGCGCCAGCGGGCGCGGAACGCCGCGCGGTCGCCGGCGCAGGCCTCGCGCAGCTCCCAGTAGGCGCGCTCGAGCTCGCGCCGCGCCCGCTTGGTGCCGCGCTCGATCTCGATCAGGCGCTCCATCCAGCGCGGGCGGACGCCGGCGCGCAGGTAGGAGTCGACCGAACGCTCGATCTGGCGGCTGGCGTTGGACAGCGGCCTGCCGCCGTGGTCGGCGATGTCGCGCCGGACCAGGCGCTCCGCGGGCGTGCGCTCGTGCGGGTCGCGCGGCTCGTGCATCGTCTCCACATGTAGCAGCGCCGGCGGTAGATTCGCGCGGGTGGCGGCCGTGGTGCTCCTGCTGCGCGGCATCAACGTGGGCGGCGCGAACCGCCTCGCCATGGCGGACCTGCGGGCGCTGCTCGACGACCTCGGCCACCCCGGCGCCCGGACGCTGCTGCAGAGCGGCAACGTGGTCGTCGACGCCGCCGACCCGCCCGCCGCGGTCGCCCGGGTCCTCGAGGAAGGCCTGGCTGCGCGCTTCGCGCTCGACGTCACGGTCGTCGGCCGCACCGCCGCCGAGCTGGCGGCGGTGGTCGAGGCAGACCCGCTCGCGCCCGTCGCGAACGACCCGAAGCGCCGGCTGGTGGGCTTCCTCACCGGCGACCCGGATCCCGCCGCGCTGGCGGCCGTCGACGCGGACGCGCTGGCCCCCGAAGCGTTCGCCGTCCGGGGTCGTGAGATCCACGCCTGGTGCCCCGGCGGCATCCACCGCTCGCCGCTGCTGAAGGCGCTGTCGGACCGGCGGCTCGGCGTTGCGGTGACGTGGCGCAACTGGAGCACCGTGACACGCCTGCACGAGCTGGCCGGCGGCGGCTGAGCGGGCGCCGCGATCCTGTCGCAGCGAAGCGGCTGTTGCCGCCGTCCGGCGCGTCCGATAAGTAGGGGCGATGAGCATGGATGCGCTGGTCTGGTGGGACACGGCCGGGACGGTGTTCGGCGAGCTGCCGCCGCCGTCGGCGGACCCGCCGCCGTCGTAGGCCGCTCGCGTAACCTCCGGGCGATGCGCGTGCAGCCGGAGGTCGCCGAGGCGCTGGCCGCCGGCCGTCCCGTCGTCGCGCTCGAGAGCACGATCATCGCGCACGGGCTCCCGCGGCCGGACAACCTGCGCGCGGCGCGCGAGATCGAGGCGGCGGTCCGCGACGGGGGCGCCGTCCCGGCGACGATCGCGCTGCTCGACGGCGAGGTCCGCGTGGGACTCGACGACGCCGCGCTCGAGCGCCTCGCGGCCCGGGACGACGTCGCCAAGTGCGGGATCCGCGACCTCCCGGTGGTGCTGGCCCGCGGCGGCGACGGCGCCACCACGGTGGCCGCCACCGCACATCTCGCCGCCCGCGCCGGCATCTCCGTCTTCGCGACGGGCGGCATCGGCGGCGTGCACCGCGATGCGCGCGAGACCTGGGACGAGTCCGCCGACCTGGTGGCGCTCGCGCGCACGGACATCTGCGTCGTCTGCGCCGGCGTGAAGTCGATCCTGGACGTGGGGGCGACGCTCGAGCGCCTGGAGACGCTCAACGTCACGGTGCTCGGCTACCGCACCGACGCGTTTCCCGGCTTCTATCTGGCGGACTCGGGGCATCCGGTCCCGTGGCGCGTGGACTCGGCGGCCGAGGTCGCGGCGGTGGTGCGGGCGCGGCGCGACATCGGCGCGGCCGGCGGCGTGCTGCTCGCCAACCCGTTGCCGGCGCACGCCCAGCTCGACCCGGAGCTGCACGACCGCGTGCTCGCGGAGGGGCTGGCGGCCGCGGCGCACGAGGGCGTGGCCGGCAAGGCGATGACGCCGTTCCTGCTCGAGCGCTTCCACCGCAAGACCGGCGGGGAGAGCCTGCGCGCGAACGTCCGCCTCGTCCTGGGCAACGCGACGCTGGCCGCCGCCGTCGCCGTCGCGCTGGCGTGAGGTTCGTCGTCGTCGGCGACCTGATGGTCGACGTCGTCGCGCGGCACGCGGCGCCGCTGGCGCACGCCAGCGACACGCCGGCGCAGGTGGCGCTGCTGGGTGGCGGCTCCGGCGGGAACGTCGCCGCCTGGCTGGCGCGCGTCGGCGCCGACGTCGCGCTGGCCGGCCGCACCGGCGACGACGCCGCGGCCGCCGTCGCGCTCGCCGGCCTGGACGGGGTCGACCTGCGGGTGGCGCGCGACCCGCAGCGGCCGACGGGCACCTGCGTCGTGCTGGTCGGCCCGGACGGTCAGCGCACGATGCTGCCCGATCCGGGCGCCAACGCCGCCCTCGCGCCGGCGGACCTGCCCGGCGACCTGTTCCGCGCCGGCGACGTCCTGTACGTGTCGGGCTACACGCTGTTGCGCGAGCCCGCGCGGGCGGCGGGGCGGGCGGCGCTCGAGCGGGCGCGGGCGGCCGGGATGCGGACGGCGCTCGACCCGGCGTCGGCGGCGCTGCTCGAGCGCGCGCCCGGGTTCCTCGCCGGCGCGGGCCCGGTCGACCTGCTGCTGCCCAACGCCGACGAGGCGGCGGTGCTCGGCGGCGCCGCGGCGGCCGCGGCGCGCGAGGTCGTGGTCACGCGCGGCGCCGCCGGCGCCGAGTGGAGCGGCGGCGGCCGGAGCGCCGCCGTGCCCGCGCCGCGGGCGCGCGCGGTCGACACGACCGGCGCCGGCGACGCTTTCGCCGCCGGCTTCCTCAGCGCGTGGGCCGAGGGCCCGGAAGCCGCGCTGGTGCGCGGAGCCGCGCTCGCCGCCGAGGCCGTCACCGTCCGCGGCGGCCGCCCACCCGCCTGAACGTCCCGTTTGCCGTGCCATAGCACGGTGTGAAGGACGTTCAGCGCTTCGGGGAGAAGGCGGGGTCGTCCTCGTGCCCGCGGAAGAAGCGCACCATGTTCGCGGCGTACTCCTCGAAGCGCGGCGGCGTGAGGCCGTGCGGCGCCAGCAGGTCGACGGCCTGGCGGGTGTCGAAGCGCACGCGGTGGTTGAGGTAGACGATCGACTCGCGCGGCGTGCCGCCCATCGCCTCCTGGACCTTGCCCACGCGCAGCGCCACCTCCACGAGCTTGGGCGCGATGCGCCCGCGCGGCTCGCGGCCGGCGTACTCGCGCGACAGCGTCGACACCAGCTCGCGCGCCGTCAGCGGCTCCGGGTCGACGAGGTGCAGCGTCGCCCCCTCCGTCGCCGGGTCGAAGGCGGCGGCGACGATCGCCGCGACCACGTAGTCGACCGGGACGACATTGAACGGCGCGTCCGAAGCGCCCATCTGCACCGCCGGCTGGCCCAGCCGCGCCGCCTGGGAGATCGCGCGCAGGATGTAGTACGGCCCGTCGAACTTCTCCGTCTCGCCGGTGGTCGAGTCGCCCACCACGATCGCGGGGCGCAGGATCGTGGTCGGGATGCGGTGCATCTCGTCCCGCACCCATACCTCGGCCTGGAACTTCGTCTTCTCGTAGTGGTTCTTGAACGACTGGCCCATCACGAGCTCGTGCTCGTAGACGACGCCGGTGCGCAGGCCGGCGACGTAGGCGGTGCTGATGTAGGCCTGGCGCTCGAAGCGCTCGCAGGCGGCGCACAGCTCGAGCACGTTGCCCGTGCCGTCGACGTTGACGCGCTGCGCGAGCTCCTCGGGCACCGCGAGGTCGTAGATCGCCGCGAGGTGGAAGACGTGCGTGACGGAGCCGGTGAGGCGGTTCCAGTCGTCGTCGCCGAGGTCGAGGCGGCGCCTGGCGATGTCGCCGGTGACGATCTCGAGCCGCTCGCCGGCGTCGGCGGCCAGCGCCCGTGCGGCGTCCGCCATCCGCGGTTCCACGAGCGCGGTGACGCGCGCGTCCGGATCGCGGTCGAGCAGGCGGCGGACCAGGCGGCGGCCGATGAAGCCGGGAAAGCCGGTGACGAGGGCGTGGCTCATGGCGGCGCAGGATGCCTGACTCGACCGCCGCGCGGCGGCCCGGGCGCCCCGGCAGCCGCCGGAGCGTCTAGGCTTGGCCGCAGTACACGCCCGGTCGGCGCGGACCGGATGAGACTCTGGAGGAGCAGTTGAACGTCGCAGAGCCCGCGCCGGTCAAGACCGAGCGCCCCTTTTGGAAGCAGTCGCTCGAGCCCTACGCCCGGCCGCACGTCGGTCGTGCCGTGCTCGACCTCGCGACGTCCGTGGTGCCGTACCTGGCGCTGTTCGCGACGATGCTCGTGCTGCACGGCGACGTGTCGTACCTCGTGATCCTCGCGCTGGCGGTCCCCGCCTCCGGGTTCCTGCTGCGGACCTACATCATGTTCCACGACTGCGCCCACGGCTCGTTCCTGCCGGGCAAGCGCGCCAACGAGCGGGTCGGCCGCGTCCTGGCGACCATCGTCTTCACCCCGTTCGCCGCTTGGCGCCACAGCCACGCGATGCACCATGCCACGGCGGGCGACCTCGACCGCCGCGGCGACGGCGACGTGATGACCTGGACCGTCGCGGAGTACCGGGCGAAGCCGTTCCTCAGCCGCCTCGGCTACCGGCTGTTCCGCAACCCGCTGGTGATGTTCACGCTCGGCCCGATCTACTCGATGATGATCCTGCCGCGCTTCGTCAAGCGCTCGCAGCGGCCGCGCATCCGCCGCAGCATCCTCGCCACCAACGCCGCGCTCGCGGTCGTCGTCGGCGGCCTGTGCGCCGTGTTCGGCGTCGGCACCTTCCTCGCCGTGCAGCTGCCGATGGTGCTGATGGCCGGCTCCGCCGGGGTCTGGCTGTTCTACGTCCAGCACCAGTTCGAGGACGCCTACTGGGAGCGCACGGACACCTGGAGCTATGCGGACGCAGCGCTGCAGGGCTCCTCGTACCTCAGGCTGCCGAAGGTGCTGCAGTTCTTCACGGGCAACATCGGCCTGCACCACGTGCACCACCTGAGCGCGCGCGTCCCGAACTACAACCTCCAGCGCGCCCACGACGCCAACCCGATCTTCCACGACGTGCCCACGCTCGACTTCTTCGACGGGCTGCGCGCCGTGCGCCTGAAGCTCTGGGACGAGGAGGCCGGGCGGCTCGTGACGTGGCGCGAGGAGCGCCGCTCCCGGCCGCCGCGCGCAGCCGCCGCACCCGCCGCCGCGTAGCCGACCCCGCACAGGCGCCTGCGAGGATGGCGCCGGCATGACGGAGGGCCAGGCCATCCTCGCGGTCGGGGCGCTGCTGTCGGCGGCGCTCGCCGCCTCGCTGCTCGCCGGGCGCATGCGCGTGCCCGGCCTGGTGCTGTTCCTCGCGCTGGGGATGGTGCTGGGCACGGACGTCGCCGGGTTCATCGACTTCGCCGACTACGAACTGGCGCGCCTGGTCGGCATCGTCGCCCTCGCGCTGATCCTGTTCGAGGGCGGCCTGACCGCCGGCTACGACGAGATCCGCCCGGTGCTGCGCCCGGCGCTCTCGATGGCCATCGTCGGGACGATCGCGACCGCGCTCATCGCCGGTCTCACCGCGAGCTTCCTGTTCGGGCTCTCGACGCTCGAGGGGATGCTGCTCGGCGCGATCCTGTCCTCCACGGACGGGGCGGCGATCTTCGCGGTCCTGCGCGGCTCGACGCTGCGGCGGCGGCTGGCCCGCACGCTCGAGGGCGAGGCCGGCTTCAACGACCCCGTCGCCGTGCTGCTCGTGCTCGGCTTCATCGAGTGGGCGGAGCGCCCCGACTTCGGCCTGCCGGACATGGCGCTGCTGTTCGTCATCGAGCTCGCGGTCGGGCTGGCCGTCGGGCTCGCCGTCGCCTGGGCCGCCGTGCAGGCGCTGCGGCGGACGCGGCTGGCGTCGGCCGGCCTGTACCCCGTCGCCTCGCTCGCCATCGCCGCACTGGCCTTCGGGCTCGCCGAGACCCTGCACGGCTCGGGCTTCCTCTCCGTCTACGTCGTCGGGCTCGCGCTCGGCAGCGCGTCGATCCCCGCCAAGCGGACGATCACCACCTTCCACGCCGGGCTCGGCTGGCTCGCGCAGGTGGTCATGTTCCTCGTCCTCGGGCTGCTCGTCTTCCCGTCGCAGCTGCTGCCGGTGATGCTGAAGGGGACCGTGCTGGCGATCGTCGTCGCCTTCGTCGCGCGCCCGCTGGCGGTGTGGCTGGCGACCATCGGCGCGCGCTTCTCCTGGCAGGAGCGGCTGGTGCTGGGCTGGGCGGGCCTGCGCGGCGCGGTGCCGGTGGTGCTGGCGACGTTCCCGGTCATCGGCGGCGTCGAGCACAGCCTCGAGTTCTTCAACATCGTCTTCTTCGCCGTGCTGCTCTCGACCGTGCTCCAGGGCGCGACGTTCGAGGGTCTGGCGCGCGTCCTCGGCGTCACGACGACGGAGGCGGCGCTGCCGGCGGCGCTGGCCGACGTCGGCGCCGTCCGGCGCCTCGGGGCGGAGGTGGTCGAGTTCCCCGTGCGGCCGGGCGACGCCGTCGCGGGCCATCGGGTGCGCGAGCTCGGCCTGCCGCGCGACGCCCTGCTGAACATCGTCGTGCGCGGCGAGCAGGCGATCCTGCCGCGCGGATCCACCCGGATCGAGACGAACGATAGGCTGCACATCCTCGTGCGCCAGGAGGCGGCGATGGAGCTGCGCTCGCTCCTGGACCGCTGGCGCAGCGGGCCCGTCGGGCCCGGCCCGCGGAAGCGCCCGGCCCCGCGGGCCACGCCGCGGCCGCTGACCATGCGCCCATGGGACCCGCGCGACGGCGACCCGTCGCGCGCCACCGCGCTCGGCGGCGTCGCCGTCGCCGATCGGTTGCGGACCAGGCGCGACGGCCGGCCGGGGTCGCTCGTCGTGCTCGAGGACGGCCGCTACGCCGTGCTGGGGGCGGTCGTCGCCGTGGGCGCCCGGGTCGGCGTGCAGGAGGCGGCGCGGCGGCACCTGCGGCTGGCGGCCGACGACGCCGAGCGCGCGTGGTGGCGCGAGGTGATCGGCGCACTCGCGGCGCCGGAGGAATAGATGTTCAGGAGCTGGGCTGCCGGGTAAGCGCAGCCAAGCTGCTGTCCCGGCAGCTGCCGGACCAAGGGGGAGGAATGACGTGCGTGGATTCGCGCTGACGGTCTCCCAGCAGGCGCCGGATGTCTTCGTCGTCGCGCTGCGCGGGGAGCTCGACATGACGACCGCCTACTCGTTCGACGAGGAGGTTCGCGCGCTCGAGCGGCGCCGGCCGTCGCTGCTCGTGCTCGACCTGCGGGAGCTCAGCTTCCTCGACTCGAGCGGCCTGGCGCGCCTGCTGGCGTTGCGCCGGCGCGCCCAGCGCAGCCGCTTCCGCGTGCTCGCGGTGCGCCCGAGCCGCGACGTGCAGCGCCTGCTCTCGCTCGCCGCCGTCGACCGCGCGTTCTCGTTCGTCGACGAGCCGGGCGAGGCGCTCGCGTACGCGTGAGCGCGGCGGCGCCGGCGGGTACCCCGCCCGCCATGCCCCAGACCACCGCTTCCGCCCGCCTCGCCGGCGGCCCCCTGCGCTGCGAGGTCGACGTCGGCGGGCGCACGGTCGTCGCCGACGAGCCCGAGGCGCTCGGCGGGACCGACAGCGCGCCGACGCCGCAGCAGCTGGTCGCCGCGGCGCTGGCCTCGTGCGTGACGATCACGATCCAGATGTACGCCCAGCGCAAGGAGTGGGACCTGTCGGCGGTGCGCGTCGACGTCGGCTACGACCCGACGGCGAGGGAGCCGGCGTACGAGGTGACGGTGCACCTGCCCGACCACCTCGACGGCGAGCAGCGCGAGCGGGTGATGCGGGTGGCGGCGAAGTGCCCGGTGCACCGGGCGCTCGAGCACGGCGCCGAGATCGTCGACCGCTGCGTCGTCAGCGCCTGAGCGGCGCGCGCAGCGCGCGCAGGGCGGGCTTCGGGCGCCCCCGCGCGTCGAAGGGCAGCGGGCGGCGCTCGGCGCCGATCCACGACCAGCGGTCCGTGACGCCCCAGACGGTGAGGCCGGTGCAGGCCGCCACGGCCGCGCAGGCGGCGGCGGCGTCCGCGTAGGCGCGCGCCTGGCGCTCGAGCACGCGCGGCGACGTGGCAACCGCGGGCGGGATCGCGACGTCCATCTCGGTGATCTCGACCTCGAGGCCCAGCCGCGCGAACCGCCGCAGGACCGCGATCAGCTGGTCACGGGTCGGCGCCTCACCCACCTCCGTGTGGTTCTGCAGGCCGATCCCGTCGATCGGCACGCCGCGCGCGCGCAGGCGCCGCGCCAGGCGCAGCAGCGCCCGCTGCTTCGGCCCCGGCAGCTCCGCCGCCAGCTCGTTGAGGAACAGCTTCGCGCCGGGGTCGGCGCGGCGGGCGGCGTCGAAGGCGATGTCGACGTAGCGCTCGCCCAGCGCGTCGGTCCAGATCGTGCGGCTCAGCGTCCCGTCGTCCTCGAGCGGCTCGTTGACGACGTCCCAGGCCGCGACGCGGCCGCGGTAGCGGACGACCGCGCGCGTGACGTGGTCGCGCAGCACACGCTCGAGCGCGGCGGCCGACCAGCGGCGGCCGGCGAGCCAGCGCGGAAGCTGCTGGTCCCACACGAGCGGGTGGCCGCGCACGCGCTTGCCGGTGCGCTCGGCGAGCTCCACGAGCGCGTCGGCCGGCCCGAACTCGAAGCGGCCGCGGCTGGGCTGGACGACCTCCCACTTCAGCTCGTTCTCGGGCGTGATCGAGGTGAAGGTCGAGATCAGCGCGTCGCGGTAGGCGGAGTCCTCGCGCGCGGGATCGCCGGTCGCGGCGGCGCCGAGCGGCTTGGCGTAGGCCCCGGCTGCGGGCGCGCGCGAGCGCGCGTCCTCCGGCAGCGGGATCGACAGGTCGGGCGCCGGCCCGCAGCCGGCCGCGCCGAGGGCGGCGACGGCCAGCAGCGCGGCGAGGCTACGCGTCGGCGTCGGAGTGCTGGTCCGTGTCGCCCAGCGGGGTGTCGTCGTCCTCGGCGGGCAGCGCCGGGAGCGTGTCGGCCGAGTCGCCCTCGTCGGGCTCGGGCTCGTCAGGCGGTTGGGTCTCCATGGCGGCCACCATGCCCGCCGCGCGCCGGCCGCCAAACTCAGTTCATCGACGGGTCGAGCGGCATCCGGGCGACGAGCCGGTACTGGCCGCCCTTGCGGTCGAGCACGCGGCTCCACTGCGTGTCCGGGTCGGCGTCGAAGACGTCGTCGGGGAAGCTCGGGCCGATGATCCAGTCGTCGCGCGAGAGCTCGGACTCGAGCTGCCCCGCGCCCCAGCCGGCGTAGCCGGCGAAGACGCGCGCGCGCCGGATCGACTCGAGCGGCAGCTCGCCCTCCTCCACGGCGAGGAAGCCGACGTCCCCGGTGACGATCTGCGGCGCGTCGCCCGGATCCTCGTACTCCGCGAGCACCAGCACCGCGTTGGCCTGCACCGGGCCGCCGACGTGGACGACGTCCTCGTGGCCGACCAGGTCGGCGAGATCCGGGACGGCGTCGGCCACCGTCGTCTCCGACGCGCGGTTGAGCACGACGCCGAGCGCGCCGTCGTCGTTGTGCTCGCCCACGAGCACGACGGTGCGGGCGAAGTTCGGGTCGAGCAGCGTCGGACCCGCGATCAGCAGCTTGCCGCGCAAGGACTCCATCCCGACCATGGTGGCGCATCCGGGCCGAGGCCGCCCGCGCCGGCGCGCCTACTCGGGCTCGGCGTCCTGCTCGGGGTCCTCGACCGGCGCCCCTTCGCTGAGGGCGCTCAGGCGCGGGACCTGGGCCGTGGCGGCGTCGAGCCGGTCGCGGATCCCCTTCGCCGCCGGGCCGACCACGCCGCGCTCGGCGGCGCTCATCTCGGGCCAGCGGGTGCGCAGCTCGTCGAGCACGGCGCCGGCCGCGTCGAGGCGGTCGCGGGCGGCGTGGAACGCGTCGTCGCCGAGCGCGTCCTCGGCCGCGCCGACGTCCAGCGACGCGTCCGCGAGCAGCTTCAGGTGAGCGTCCATCGCGCGGTCACCGTAGCGGCGCCGGCGGACGCGCCGGACCGGCGTCCGCGAGGCGCGGCAGGCTAGGCGCCGACCCGGTCGGAACCGCGCCTCGCGGACGCCCGTCCGGCGCGTCCGTCGGCGCCGCTACGGTGACCGCGCGATGGACGTTCACCTGAAGCTGCTCGCGGACGCGTCACTGGACGTCGGCGCGGCCGAGGACGCGCTCGGCGACGGCGCGTTCCACGCCGCGCGCGACCGCCTCGACGCCGCGGGCGCCGTGCTCGACGAGCTGCGCACCCGCTGGCCCGAGATGAGCGCCGCCGAGCGCGGCGTGGTCGGCCCGGCGGCGAAGGGGATCCGCGACCGGCTCGACGCCGCCACGGCCCAGGTC
>DATLGB010000120.1:0-6014 GCA_035540675.1 Solirubrobacteraceae bacterium
CCCGAAGGGCTACTTCCCCGTCCCGGCGCTCAAGCACCTGCACGGGCCGTACCTCGAGCTCGTCGCCGACGCGCTCACCTCGCGCGCCGCCCGCGAGCGCGCGCTCTTCGAGCCGCGCTGGGTCGACCGCCTGCTCGCCGAGCCCAACGAGCACCGCACCCGGCTCGAGGGCAACGTGCTGTGGCAGCTCGGCCTGCTCGAGCTGTGGCTGCAGGCGCACGGCCTCTGAGCCCGCGGCCGCGCCCGCGCCGGGCCGCGCGGGGGGTCGATGCCGCGGGCGTGATGGCGCTTAACCGTCCACATCGGACGGAAAAGCGCCATCACCCAAGGGGCCGGTGCGGCACAGCGCGCGATCCACTTGCCGGTCCCGGGCGAGCCGGTCAGCGCCAGCAGCAGGTGCGCGAGCCTCGCCGCCGGAGCTGCGGCCGCCGCCCGCGACGCGCCCGAGCCGCGCCGGGAGTCTGACCCCGCTCCGCGCCCGGAGCCGTGGCGCTTTCTTCGGCCATATGCCCAAGAAAGCGCCAACGCTCGAGCAGAAGATCTGGCGCGCGCCGGCGGCCGGGCCGTGCGGCACAGACCTCCTCCGCCCGGGCGGCGGCGCGGCGGCCGCCGCCCGCTCGCGCGCCGGATCAGGCCGTGGCCAGCTTCTCCCGCGTGCCGCCGTCGCCGTCGTGCGCGCCGGCGAGCTTCTCCTTGGCGGACGGCTCGTGGACGGGGATCGCCGGACCCTCGCCCGCCGGGTCGAGGATGTCCTCCTCGAACCAGGTGAAGCTGCCCTCGAGCACGCGCTGGGCCGCCTTGTACTGCGCGTCGTCGTCGTTGGCGAACAGCTCCTCGAACTTCGCGTCGGCGCGGCGGCGGGCCTGGGCGCAGAACAGCCCGGCCAGCTCGAACGCCGAGTCGCGCCGCTCGGGCTGGGTCCGCGCGACGGTGTGCGCGTAGACCGCGGCGCAGGAGATCGCGTACAGCTCGGCGCCGATGTCCACGACGCGGCCGAGCAGCGCGCCCTTCTGCTCCAGGCGCGCCTGGTAGCGGCCCATGGCGTAGAAGGTCGAGCGCGCGAGCTTGCGCGACGCCCGCTCGACGTAGCGCAGGTGCCCCGCGAGCGGCCCGAACTCCTCGAAGGAGCCGGGCTTGAGGCCCTCGCCGGCCATCAGCTTCGGGAACCAGCTCGCGTAGAACGCGCCCGCCTTCGCCGCGGCCTTGGCCTTGTCGACGGCGCCGCCGTCGCCGAGCAGGACGTCGCCGGCGACCTGCAGGTGCTGGTCGACCGCTTCGCGCGCGATCAGCAGGTGCATGATCTCGGAGGAGCCCTCGAAGATCCGGTTGATGCGCATGTCGCGCAGCATCTGCTCGGCCGGGACCGGCTTCTCGCCGCGGCGCTTGAGCGACTCCGCCGTCTCGAAGCCGCGGCCGCCGCGGATCTGGACCATCGTGTCGACGGCGTGCCACGCGAGCTCGGACGCGTACAGCTTGGCCAGCGCCGCCTCGATCCGGATGTCGTTGCGCTTGTCGTCGGCGAGGCGGCTGGAGACGTCGAGCACCGCCTCGAGGCCGAACGCGCTTCCGGCGACGAAGGCGAGCTGCTGGGCCACGGCGTCGTGCTTGCCGATCGGCTGGCCCCACTGCTTGCGCTCCGCCGACCACTCGCGCGCGATCTTGAGCGAGTACTTCGTCGCGGCCGTGCAGATCGACGGCAGCGCCAGGCGCCCCGTGTTGAGGGTCGCCAGGGCGATCTTGAGGCCCTTGCCCTCCTCCCCGATGACGTTCCCTCTCGGGACGAAGACGTCCTCGAAGGTCGTCACGGAGTTCTCGATCCCGCGCAGGCCCATGAACTCGTTGCGATGGCGGACGGTGATGCCGTCGGCGTCGTACGGGCAGATGAACGCCGTGATGCCGCCCTTGTGCCCGTCGCCCTTCGGGACGACCGCCATGATCACCACGACGTCGGCGATCACGCCGTTCGTGGCCCACAGCTTCGTGCCGTTGATGCGGTAGCCCGTGCCGTCCTCGGTCGGCGTCGCGGTGGCGCTCATGCGCGCCGGGTCGGACCCGACGTCGGGTTCGGTCAGCAGGAAGGCCGAGATGTGGGTGCGCGCGACCTTCGGCAGCCACTCGCGCTTCTGCTCCTCGGAGCCGAACATGCGCAGCGGCTCGGGCAGGCCGATCGACTGGTGCGCGCTCAGCAGCGTGGCGAGCGCGGAGTGCCAGGTGCCGCACAGCGCGAGCGCGCGGTTGTAGTAGACCTGGCTGAGGCCGAGGCCGCCGTACTCCTCGGGGATCTTCATGCCGAGGGCGCCGAGGTCCTTGAGGCCCTCGATCGCGCTCTCGGGGATCTTCGCCTCGCGCTCGATCTCGAGCGGGTCGACGTGCTCGGTCAGGAAGGCGCGCAGCCGGGCGAGGAACTCCTCGCCCTTGCGCGTCGCCTCCGGCGACTGCTCGGGCTGGGGGTGGACGAGGTCCAGCCGGAAGTTGCCCAGGAACAGCTCGCGGCCGAAGCTCGGCTGCTTCCACTCCGTCTCGCGGCTTTCCTCGGCGACCTGCTTTGCCTGTTCATAGGTGACGTTCTGCGCCATGCCCGTCACGTACCCGGCGGGGGCATCCGGCCATGCCCGGGCGTGGCGTCAGCGGCGGCGGGTCGCCACGGTCCGGCGGGCGGAGCGGTAGGCGGGGTGGGTGGCGAGCGCGGTCCGCCGGCCCGCGCGCACCCGGCAGAACGTCGCGCGCCCGCGCCGGGAGGTCCGGGCGCGGCGCCCGGCGAACCGCACCGTGGCGCGCGCGATGGCCCTTCCCGCCGCGCTGACGCGAAAGGTCACGCAGCCGCGCGCGCGGCGCGCGACGGCCAGGCGCAGGCGCGGCGCGCGGGCGCGCACCTGCCCGGGCGTCAGGGTCCCCTGGCGCGTGACCTCGACCGCACCCGGGGCGATGCCCGCGCGGCCGGCGCAGACGAACGTGCCCGGCGTGGCGGCGGCGACCTGGGTCAGGCAGGCGCCGATCGCCTGCTGGCCGTACGCGTTGGGGTGGAAGGACTCCTGCGTGGCGCCCTGCGAGATCGAGCTCGCGCCCACGAAGCGGCCCCAGTCGCTGGTCTCGGGCGCCGGCGGCGCCAGCGGCGTTGCCTCCTGCGTGCTCTTCGAGCAGAACTCGTGGCCCTGGAGGAGGTCGATGAGATCGATCACCTCCACCCGCTCGAGCGCCGCCGCGCGCTTGACCATCGCGCCGATCTGGGGCGCGGCGTGGTCGCGCGCCCAGTTCAGGTCGGCGTCGTAGAACGGGCAGTTGTGCACGTCGCGCTCGGCGCTCTCCGGGTAGCGCGCCTCCGCCGCGCGCGGGACCACCGACGGGTACGTCTGCACGATCAGCCGGTAGTCGCCGGAGCCGTAGCCGGCCTCGGCCATCACGGCGCGCACCTCTTGGATCGCCTTGCGCACCCCCTCGGTCGCCTTGGCGAGGTTCTGGTCGATCACCGCCTGCTGGCCGGGGTTGCAGGGGCCGGTCTGGATCGCGAACGCCTGCAGGCACGCCGCGACGATGCTCGCGAAGCCGAGGTCGTTGCCGCCGATCGTCATCACGACCAGCTTCACGTCCTTGGCGCGCGCGACGTCGAGCAGCTGGTCGGCCTGCGGCGCCTCCCCCTTCGGCCCCTCGCCGCCGGCCGACTTGCGGAACACGTGCTTGGTCTGCGCGCCCGAGCAGGCGATGTTCACGCGCTCCTGCACGGGCAGGTGGGCGCTGTGGATCTCCGCGACGTCGGACCGGTGGCAGCCGTTGGCGGCCGAGCCGCCGACGTAGACCCGCGAGCGGTCGGCCTCGCACCCCGGCCCGCTGGCCGAGCACGCGCGGTCGGTGCCACTGTGACCCGGTGTCGGGTCGATGCTGTTGCCCTGCCAGCGCCCGGCCTCGCCGGAGATGTAGGAGTCGCCGAGGCTGACGGCGGCGGTCGGGCCGCTCCCGGGCCCGGCGTGCGCGGCGGGCGCGGCGGCGACGAGGGCGGCGGAGGAGGCAAGGGCGAGCGCGAGGCGCGGCGACATCAAGTCAGTTGTAGCCCGAAACCGCTCCGGCGGTAACGTCCCGGCGCGATGGCCGTCACGCTGACCCGCCGCCACGTGCTGCTCTACGACTACGTCGAGGACGTCGTCGCCCGGCGCGAGCCGCACCGCCCGGCGCACCTCGAGCTGCTGGCCGAGTTCAAGGCGGACGGGCGCATCCTCGACGGCGGCGCCGTCGGCGACCCGCCGCACGGGGCGCTGATCGTCTTCGCGTCGGACTCGCCCGCCGACGCCGAGTCGTTCGCGTCCCGCGACCCGTACGTGGCCAACGGGATCGTCACCCGCTGGCGCGTCGAACCCTGGAACGTCGTGCGCTGAGGGCTCAGAGCCGCACGATCCCGGTGAGGACCAGGATCACGAGGGTGACCGCGACGGACAGCAGCAGCGACGGCAGGCAGCCCATGCGGTTCGAGAAGAAGACGAACATGGGTGACCGAACTGCCCGGGCGGGCGGCGGCGAAACCCGTCAGGTCCACCGGTAACCGCGGACGTAGTCGACGACGAACTCCTTCGGGTACGGACGATCGACGGCCGCGGCGCCCGGGAACTCGTAGATGCCGAGCATGAGCTGCATCGGGTAGGCCGGCGACTGCTCGACGGTCTTCACCGGCTCGCCGTCGACGGAGAAGACGATCCGGTCGGCGGACCAGTCGGCCGCGTACACGTGCGGCCGGCGGGCGTCGATCGGCAGCTCGACCTGCTCGAAGTCGTCGTCGATGCGGGGGTCGCCGAACGGGTGCACGCCGACGCCGACTCTGGCGCGCCCCGGCTCGACGTCGCGGCCGAAGATCTCGCACACGCAGATCTCCGCCGAGCGCTCCGGCTCGTCCTCGTAGCCGATCATCCACAGCGCGACCATGCAGCGCGGATCGTCGAGCGCGCGGGCGCGCGTCTCGATCAGGCCGTACTGCGGCGTGTACAAGCGCGCCGGCGCCTGCTCCTCGGTCACCGTGGCGCGGGGGTCGAACCGGTGCTGGCCAATCGTGCTGCCGAGCGGCCCGGCGTAGACGCCCGTCTGCAGCGACGAGACCCGCACGTCGCCGTCGAGCTGCGGGCACCACGGCGGCTGGTCGGCCTCGATCAGCAGCCGCAGGCGCCCGCCGCCGACGTCGTAACGGGCGGCGGCGCGCTCGCGCGAGCTCCACTGCGGCAGGTAGTAGGGGACCCACCGGGACGGGTCGAGCGCGCCGTCGTCGAAGGCGTCGTCGAACTCGAGCACGCGGCGCACCTAGCGCTCGACGGGCGTGAAGCTCGCCGCAACCACCAGCGCGATCGCCAGCGGGCCGATCAGCAGCCCGATCGACGCGGCGGAGACCACCGAGAAGGCGACGAGCAGCCACGCCATCGCCTGCGCCGCGGCTCGCGGACCGCGCAGGTTCCGGCGGCAGGCGACGTGCAGCAGCACCCAGGCCAGCGTCGCGACCGCCAGCGGGGCGGCCACCACCAGCCACGTGCCCAGCCCGTGGTTCATCTCGGTCACGGACGCGCCGGAGTCGTAGGCCGAGCCGGCGACGGCCCAGACGCTGAAGACCGCCGCCGCCAGCACCGCGCCGCTGGCCAGGGTGAAGGCGATCCGGCCGTCGCGGCTCATGGCGTAAGAAGCTACCGCGGCCGGATCGCGGCGCCAAGGCGCAGCCCGTCGCAAGTTGGCGGCGCCGCCTGCGTTGCAGTGCGTATGAAGCGCCTCCTCCTCGGCCCCCTGGCTGCGCTGCTGCTCGTCGCGGCGCCCGCCGAGGCCGCCACGAGCACCCTCACCGCCGCCCGCGCGGCCGATCGCGACTGCACGTCGCGCCTGCAGGCCGGTCGCGCCGGCGTCGCCACCAAGACGGTCACCGCACCGGCCGAGGGCACGATCCGCGCCCAGCTGCTCCAGCGCCGCGGCGCCGGCGACTGGGACCTCGCCGCCTTCGACTCCGCCGGCACGCTGATCGCCGGCTCGAAGGCCTTCCGCTCCAACGAGCTCGT
>DATLGB010000121.1:0-52215 GCA_035540675.1 Solirubrobacteraceae bacterium
CCTGTGGTGCGTCCGTCTCATGCCTGGGGCGCGAAGCGGGCGCGGGCGGTGATCGAGCCGAGGTCGAGCGCCGGCAGCACGACCGGCACCCGCAGCCGTACCTCGGCCTCGCCCTCCCCGGGGGTCCGGACGCGCAGCCGCCGCTCGAGCCGCTGCGGCAGCGCGGCGCGCGCGGCGGCGCGCGCGTCCCCGCCGACGGCCGCGGCGCGAGCCGCCGCGTGAGCGGCCGCGCGCGCCGACCAGGCCGCATGGCCGACGAGCGCAACCTGCCAGACCGCTGCGAGCAGCACGGCCAGCACGGGCAGCACGGCGACGAGCTCGACGGCCGCCTGGCCGCGCTGAGAGGCGCGCGCGTCGGGGGTGGTGGGCATGGCGTGGAGCCTGCCGGGACGGCTGTGACGGAACCAGACGCGGGTGTGCCGAAAGTGGGCCGAAGCTGTGACAAGAGAGCGCGCGGGCAGCGTGATGGCGCTTAAGTGCCGCTATGCGTGCTTAAAGCGCCATCACGCGAGGCACGCGCGGTCGCGCGGCGCGGGGAGGCGCGGCCGCGCGGCGGGCACCGGGCACCGCGCGGCCGCGCGGCGCGGGGACGCGCTGCCGCGCGGCGCGCAGACGGCGGCACCGCCCGCGCCCTAGTACTCCCGCCGCGCGCGGATCACGACCACGAACCCGTAGGCCGCCATCCCCAGCAGCGCGAACCACAGCAGCACCCAGGGGCCGCCGGAGTCCCACATCCGCCCGGTCGACACCAGCGTGATCACGACCAGCGCCGCGGCGCCGTAGAGGAGCACGCGGTGGTTGTCCGGCAGGTCGAAGAGGGTGACCCGGTGCTCCATGTAGAGCCGGTAGGCGAAGAACGCCAGGCCGGCGATGAGGATCACCGACAGCAGGTTGCCGATGACGGCGCTGGCCTGGTCGCCGCCGGGGACTCCCCAGACGATCGCGGCCAGGCCGAGCACGATGGCGACGTTGCGGAGGGTCTTGCCGCGCTCGACCATGGGCAGGGAACCCTACGCCCCGCTAGGGCGCGACGGCCTCCCACTCGGCGTAGAGCTCCTCGAGCGCCTTCTTGGCGGCGGCGTGGCGCTTGGTCGACTTGGCCGCCGAGCGCGAGTCGTTCCACGCGCTCGGGTCGGCCAGCTCCTCCTCGAGCGCCGCCAGCTCGGCCTCGGCGCGCTCGATCCGGGCCTCGAGCTCCTTCGCCCGCCTGACCTGGTTCTTCGACGGCGCGCCCGCGCCGTTGCCGTTCGCACCCGCGCCGGCGGCCTTCGGCTTCGGAGCAGCCTTGGGCGGCGGTGCCTTGGCGGCCGCCTCGCGCTCGGCGCGCACGCGCACGTACTCGGGCCAGCCTCCGACGTAGGAGCGCAGCGACCCGTCCTCGACGGCGACGGTGCGCGTTCCCACCGCGTCGAGCAGCGCACGGTCGTGGGACACCAGCAGGACGGACCCCGGGAACTGCTGGAGCGCGCCCTCGAGCGCCTCCCGGCTCTCGAGGTCGAGGTGGTTGGTCGGCTCGTCGAG
The DNA here is from genome assembly GCA_035540675.1 of Solirubrobacteraceae bacterium. Taxonomy (GTDB): domain Bacteria; phylum Actinomycetota; class Thermoleophilia; order Solirubrobacterales; family Solirubrobacteraceae; genus DATLGB01. The sequence continues at coordinate 1,522 of DATLGB010000121.1, forward strand.
CACGAGCACGTTCGCCCCGGAGGACACCAGGCAGGCCAGCGACAGGCGCCGGCGCTCGCCGCCCGACAGGCCGGACACCGGCTTCTCGGCGCCCTCGCCGCCGAACAGGAACTGGCCGAGCAACGCCCGCGCCTCGTTGGGCTTCAGCCCGGTGGCGCGCTGGCAGGCCTCGAGCACCGTGCCCGTCTCGTGCAGCTCCTCGGCGTGCTGGGAGAGCAGGCCGATCCTGACGTTGTGGCCGCGCCGCAGCTTGCCGGCGTCGAGCTCGCGCTCCCCCGACAGCACGCGCAGCAGCGTGGTCTTGCCGGTGCCGTTGGCGCCGACGAGCGAGACGTGCTCGCCGCGCTCGAGCCAGAACTCGGCGCCGCGCAGCAGCACGCGGTCGCCGATCCGGACCTCGCCGTCCTCGATCTCGAAGATCACCCGGCCCGAGCGCTCGGGCGGCTTGAAGGCGAAGCCGAGCGACCTGCCGTCCCGGGGGTCGCGCTCGACGCGGTCGATCTTGTCGAGCTTCTTCTGGCGCGCCTGCGCCTGGCGCGCGCGCGTGCCCGCACGGAAGCGGTCGACGAACCGCTGCAGCTTCTCGATCTCCGCCTCCTGCTTCTCGATCGCGCGACCGAGCGCCAGCTCGCGCGCCGCCTTCTCCTTGCGCCAGGCGTACCAGGTGCCCGAGAAGAAGCGCCCGCGACCGGCCTCGAGCTCGAGCACCGCGGTGCCGACGGCCTCCAGGAACCAGCGGTCGTGCGCCACGAGGACCACCGCCGCGTCCACGTTCTGCAGGTAGCCCTCGAGCCATTCGAGCGACTCGATGTCGAGATGGTTGGTCGGCTCGTCGAGCAGCAGCAGGTCGGGGTCGCCGGCCAGCGCCCGCGCGAGCGACGCGCGCGTCAGCTCGCCGCCGGAGAAGGTCTCGAGGTCGCGGTCGAGGTCCGCGTCGCCGAAGCCGAGGCCGTGCAGCGTCGCGTTGACGCCCTCGCGCCAGTTGTAGCCGCCGGCGTGCTCGAGGCGGCCCTGGGCGCGCGCGTACGCGTCCATCGTCGCGTCGGAGACGTCGCCGGACGCCATCGCGCCCTCGAGCTCGGCCAGCCTGGCCTCGATCTCGAGCAGCTCGGCGCAGCCGCCCAGCACGTAGTCGCGCAGCGACACGCCGCGCTCGCGCGGCGGGCGCTGATCGTGCAGGGCGATCCGGACGCCCTTCTGGAAGACGAGCTCGCCGCCGTCGACCGACGTCTCGCCGGCCAGCATGCGCAGAAGCGTCGTCTTGCCGGCACCGTTGCGGCCGGCCAGCGTGAGCCGGTCGCGGCGCTCGAGCTTGAACGACACGTTGCGCAACAACGGGGTCCCCGCCATGTCCTTGGCGAGGTCGGAGGCGATGCAGACGGCCACGGCGGGACCGATGGTAGGCTGCGCCGCGATGCGCCGGATCGGCCTTTCGCTGCTGCTCAACGCCCTCACGCTGCTCGTGTTCGCGCAGGTCGCGCTCGCCGATGCGGAGAACGACCACGGCGAGGGCTGGTGGGGCGAGACGAACGACCGCGTGGTCACCTACGCGGGCTTCATCCTGATCGCGTTCTTCCCGCTGTTCATCCTGTTCGCCTCCCTGCTGCAGCACGCGCTGGACAAGCGCAAGACCGCCCGGATGACCGCCGCGAAGGCGCGGGCGGCGCGGGCGGACCAGCGCGGCGGCTGGTAGCGCCGACCGGGCCGGTAGAGTCCGTGGCACCGGAGTGCGAGTAGGGGCGCACCCGGCTCGCGCGCCACCGTGCGCGCGGCGGAAGGCACCCCTTCGACAGCGTCACAAGCTCGTCGCCGGGCGTCGCGAGGGAACCCCGCCTCTCTCGCGGCAACTCTCCCCGACGGCGAATCGGGCCCGCGCCGGCGCCGCAACCGGCGCGGGCCCACCGCCTTCCTAGGCGCCGGCCGCCCCGGCGGGTGCGGCGGCCGCCGCTGCGATCGCCTCGCTGGTGCGGTGGGCGAGCGCCATGATCGTGATCATCGGGTTGGTGCCGGAGGCGGTCGGGAACGCGCTGCCGTCGCCGATCCAGACGCCCGGCGTGTCGTGCAGCTCGCCGAACGGCCCGGCGACGCTGGTCGCCGGGTCGCTGCCCATCCGGCACGTGCCCATCTGGTGAGCCGAGAACAGCCGGTGCCCGCCGGCGCGCAGCGGCACGGCCTGCAGCTGCGCGACGAACGCGTCGAGGTCGTCGCCGCGCCGCCAGCGCGGCAGTCCGGCGCACAGGCCGAGGATCTCCTGCGCGCCCGCCGCCTCGTGCAGCCGCGCCATCGCCTGCAGGCCGCGGTGGGCGTTGCGGACGTCGAGCTCGTCGACGAGCGCGTAGGACACCACCGCCTCGCCGTCGGCGTCGACCGTCACCTGCCCGTGGCCGCGGTCGCGCATCAGCGCGATGAACGACGCGCCGTTGGCGAAGCTCGCCATCAGCTCCTTGTGCTCGCGCGCCGTCGTGAACGGGATCGCCGACGCGGCGATCGCCGTCGTGTACTGCGGCGCCTCGACCAGGAAGCCGTGGCCCGCCTCGACGGCGGCGAACTCGTCGACGAGGGCCGTCTGGGGCGCGCCCCACCAGGCCTGCTGGTCATCCTCGTACATCGCGGTCATCGCAGTGCACGGGTGCAGGTGCAGGAAGCGCCCGACGGCGGGCCCGCCGATGCCCGAGCGCAGCAGCAGCGCCGGCGACTCGAGCGCGCCGCCCGCGACGACCACCTGCGGCGCGTGCACGGTCACCCGCGCGCCCGTCTCCGCGTGCACCGCCTCCACGCCCGCGGCGCGCCCGCCCTCCACCAGCACGCGCTGCGCGCGCGTGCGCACGAGGATGCGCGCCCCGTGCCCGACGGCGTCCATCAGATACGTCTTGGCCGTCGAGCGCTTGGAGCCGGACTGGTCGCCGAAACCCATGAACGCGGCCGTCTCCGGCGAGTAGTTCTCCGGGTCGGCGTTGCGCAGGATCCGCCGGGACGACCAGCCCAATGCCTCCGATCCCTCGAGCAGGCGCTGCGTCGGGCCGTTCGGGTCGCTGAGCGCGTCCGTCACCCCGATGCGCGCGAACACCGCGTCCAGATGGCGGTCGAAGTCCGCGCCGTCGAGGCCTTCGAGGCCGTGCTCGCGCGCCCACTCCTCGCGCACCCACGGATGCGTGCGCAGGCAGTTGGTCCAGTTGATCACCGTGCCGCCGCCGAGGCAGGCGCCGGCCTGCAGCGACACGTTGCCGTCGGCCGTGGCGGTCGGACCCCCGCGCCAGTACATCTGCTGGTAGGCGACGAGCTCGAGCATCGAGAAGTCGGCTTCGTTGAAGTAGCCGCCGGCCTCCAGCACGACCACCTGCAGGCCGCGGCGCGCGAGCTCGCCGGCGATCAGGCCGCCGCCGGCGCCGGAGCCGACGATGCAGACGTCGGCTTCCAGCACCGCGTCGCCGTCGGGCACGAGCGGCGAGATCGGCTTGGGCTCGTCGGGCGGCGCGCTCAGCGGTCCCGGATAGCCGAAGGCCACCCAGTTCGGATTGCGGCCGCTCGCGTCCGGCAGGCCGTAGTTGAGGTACAGCGTCAGCGCGGTCAGCGCCGCCACCCCCGCCGCCGCCTCGGCGCCCGACGCGGCGACGCCCGCCAGCATGTGCTCGCGCGCCGCCTGGTCGCCCGCGGCGAAGCCCGCCTGCACGAGCGCCTCCAGCAGTGACGCGAGGCCGCTCGCCTGCGCCGCCGGCAGGCTCGCCAGGTGGTCGCGCACTGCCTCGGGGACCATCAGGTCGCTGGCGCTGCGCGCCCAGAATCCGTGCGGGTCGTCCTCGACAGGCAGGCTCGGGACGATGGTGTCGCAGACGGCGCGCAGGGCGTCGAACTGCTCCGGGGTGAGCGGCGTCATGCACGGAACCCTACGCCCGCATCGGCCTCGCGGGCGCCGGATCTCGCCGCGGGGTTGACCGCTGCCGCCCGCCCTGGGAGGGTCGTCGCCACGAGCCTGATGCGCCCGCCAGAACGGGCGCGGCGCGACCGTTCGGTATGGGCCGCCACCTGCTGCAGCTCGACGCGTCGGGCTGCGGACCACCATCGAGGAGTCGTATTGCCCCGCCGTTTCGCCGTCGCAGGTCGCCGCACCGCGCGCAGCGCCGCCATCGCCGGCGCGATGGCGGCCGTCCTGGCGCTGCCGGCCGGCGCGGACGCGCGCGACGCCGTCGCCTCGGCCAAGCCGAAGTGCATGGGCAGGACGGCGACGATCGTCGGGACGAGCAAGGCGGAGAGCGGCCGGCGCCGGATCGTCGGCACGAAGCGGGCGGACGTCATCGTGGCCAAGGGCGGCGGCGACGCGGTGCTCGGACGCGGCGGGAACGACCTCATCTGCGCGGGCGCCGGCAACGACCGCGTCGACGGCGGCGCAGGCAACGATCGCATCCAGGGGGACGGCGGCAAGGACCGGCTCAAGGGCGGCAAGGGCAACGACCGTCTCTCCGGAGGAAACGGCGGCGACCGTCTCGACGGCGGTCCTGGCACCGACAGCTGCGACGGCGGCAAGGGCATGAACACGATCGTCAACTGCGAGGCCGACGTCATCGGCGTCGAGCTGCCGCCCCTCGGGCAGCACCCGCCGCTGGCGGCGGCGGATGCGGCGACGACGACCGAGGACGCCCCGGCCACGATCGCCGTGCTCGCCAACGACAGCGACCCCGACGGCGAGCCGCTCACGCTGACGGGACTCCAGCCGGGGGCGATCAAGGGTGGGGTGTCGATCGTGGGCGGCCAGGTGAGCTACGACCCGCGCGGCCGGCTCGACCAGCTCGGGGCCGGCCAGACCGCCAGCGAGGCCTTCGGGTACACCATCGCGGACGCGGGCGGTGCGGTCGCCGCCGGTACCGTCACCGTCACCGTCACCGGGGTCGACGACCCGCCGCTCGCCCGCGACGATGCTGCCGTCGCAGCCGGCGGCCCCGCGGCCACGGCGATCGACGTGCTCGCCAACGACACCGACGTCGACGGCGGGCGCAAGGCGGTCGTCTCGGTCGACGACTTCACCTCGCAGGGATCCGTGACCATCACGGGCGGCGGCACCGGCGTCACCTACACGCCCGACCCCGGGTTCTGCGGCACGGACACCTTCACGTACACGCTCAACGGCGGCTCGACCGCCACCGTCACCGTCACGGTCGGGTGCGCCGACGACCCGCCGACGGCCGTCGACGACACCGTGACGGTCGCCGAGAACGCAGGCGCGAGCGCCATCGACGTGCTCGCCAACGACACCGACGCCGACGGCGGCCCCAAGGCGATCGTCAGCGTCACGCAGCCCGCGAACGGCACCGTCGCGATCACGAGCGCCGGCAGCGGCCTCACGTACGCGCCGGACCCCGCCTTCTGCGGCACCGACACGTTCACCTACACCCTCAACGGCGGCTCAACCGCGACGGTGACGGTGACCGTCGCGTGCGCCGGCCAGCCGCCGGTGGCCGTCAACGACAGCGCGACCATCGCCGAGGACGCGCCGGCGACGACGCTGAACGTCCGCGCCAATGACACCGACATCGACGGCGGCCCGATGACCGTCGTGAGCGTGACGCAGCCGGCGTACGGCAGCGTCGAGATCACCACCGGCGGGGCCGCCGTGACCTACACGCCGGCGCCCGACCACTGCGGCAGCGTCACCTTCACGTACACGCTCAACGGCGGCTCGACCGCCACCGTCACCGTCACCATCACGTGCGTGGACGATCCGCCGGTGGCGGTCGCCGACAGCGCGACGGTCCTCGAGGACGCAACGGCGACCGCGGTGCCGGTGCTGGCGAACGACACCGACGTCGACGGCGGCCCGAAGACGATCGCCGGCGTCACCCAGCCCGCCAACGGCACCGTCGCGATCACGGGCGGGGGCAGCGGCCTGACCTACCGGCCGAACGCGAACTACTGCAACTCCGGCGGCGCGGCGGACACGTTCACCTACTCCCTCAACGGCGGCTCGACCGGGACCGTCTCGATGACGGTGACGTGCGTCAACGACGCGCCGGCCGCCGTCAACGACTCCTTCAGCGGGGCGCTGGCCAACACGCGCTTCGTCGTCGGGACGACGGCTCCGGCGCCGCAGGTGCGCCAGGCCACGGGCAGCGTCCTGGCCAACGACACCGACGTCGACACGCCGCACGGCGAATTGCGGGCCGTGGCCGCGGCGCTGACCACCGCCAACGGCGGCACGGTCACCCTCGAGGACGACGGTCAGCTGGTCTACGACCCGCCGGCCGGCTTCACCGGCACCGACTCCGTCGCCTACACGGTGTCGGACCGGCATCCGACCGACCCGAGGACGGCGAGCGCGACCCTCAGCATCGTGGTCGCGGGGCCGATGCCGTGGTACGTCGACGACAGTGCCGCGGCCGGCGGCGACGGGACGTCGGCGAAGCCGCTGCAGACGCTGGCCCCGCTGACGACGGCCGGGGCGCTCGACGGCAAGGACGGCGCCAACGACCGCATCTTCGTGTACGCCGGCACCTACACCGGCGGGATCGTGCTCGAGAGCGGCCAGCGGCTGCTCGGCGAGCCCGAGGGCCTGGTGGTCACGCACAGCACGACCGGCACCACCCACAACCTCGTGGCGGCCGGCGGCACGCGGCCGGCGGTCTCGGCGCCGTCGGGCAACGTCGTGACGCTGTCCTCGGGCAACCACCTCCAGGACCTCGCTCTCGGCGCCGGCGGCACGTCGCTGGCCGGCACGTCGATCGGCGACGCGATCGTGGCCGACACGACGATCGCCAACCCGTCCGGCAAGGCGATCGACATCGACGGCAGCGGCGCGGCCACCTCGATGTCGCTTTCGTCGGTGAGCTCGACCAACAGCCCCACCGACGCGATCCGGCTCGCGAACGCCCGCGGCACGGTCGCGATCGGCGGCGGCGCGCTGAGCAACGCCGGCGGGACCGACGTCGCGATCTCCGGCGGCGACGTGGCGTTCAGCTACGCGGGAACCATCACCGACGACCTCGGATCGCTCGTCAGCATCACCGGGACATCCGGCGGCGCCAAGACGTTCAGCGGCGCCATCACCGACGGCAACGACGGCGACGGCAGCGGGATCTCGATCGTCAACAACACCGCGGGGAGCGTGTCGTTCACGGGCGGCGTGGTGCTGTCGACCGGCGCCAACAACGCGTTCACCGCGCAGTCCGGCGCCGCCGGGGTGAGTGTGACCGGGGCCGCGAACACCCTCGCGACCACCACCGGTACCGCGCTGCGCGTCGACGGCAGCGCGCTCGCACCGGCGGGCCTCACCTTCCGGCGGATCGACTCCAATGGCGGCAGCTCGCCGGGCATCCTGCTGTCCTCCACGACCGGCACCGGCGGCCTGACCGTCACCGGCGACGGCGCGACCGCCGGCTCCGGCGGCACGATCGCCAACAAGGGCGGCACCGACAACACGACCACCGGCACCGGCGTCTGGCTGAACGGCACGCGCAACGTGTCGCTGTCGCGGATGCAGCTCAACGGCTTCTCGAACTACGCGATCAGGGGCAGCTCGGTCAACGCCTTCACGCTGGCCAACAGCACGATCAGCGGCGCCAGCGGCGACAACCCGAACATCGACGAGGCGGCGGTCGCCTTCTCCGAGCTCACGGGCGCGGCGGCGATCACCGCTTCGAACATCAGCGGCGGCGTCGAGGACAACCTCCAGGTCCGCAACTACAACGCGGCGTCCACGCTCAACCGGCTCACGATCTCCGGCACGACGATCGGCGCCAACGACCTCAACAACGGCAACGACGGGGTCTCGCTCGAGGCCGGCGCCGGCACGTTCAACGTGAGCGTGCAGAACAGCGCGTTCACCAGCGCGCGCGGCGACCTGTTCCAGCACAACGCGATCAACAGCGCGCAGTCCGACCTCCTCTTCACCGGGAACACGCTGTCCAACAACCACGGCAACATCGTGGGCGGTGGTGGCGGCGTGACCATCGCGGCGTCCGGCAGCGCGGCCATGACCTACACGATCGACAACAACTCGTTCCGCGATGCCAGGGGATCCGCGCTGTTCGTCGGCAAGGCCTTCGGCGGCTCCCCCGGCAACGGGACGGCGCGCGGGACGATCCGCAACAACACCGTCGGGGTCGCCGGCGTCGCCAACTCCGGCTCGCGCGAGGGCTCCGGCCTCGACATCTCGCAGCTGGCGCGCGGCGGGCACACGACGCTCGTGTCGGGCAACATCATCCGCGGCTACAACAACCACGGGATCCTGCTCACCGCCGGCGGCGCGGCCTCCAGCGTGACCGGGCTCGTGCACGACGGCGCCCTGAACGCGACGCTGCAGTCCAACACGATCGCGCAGCCGGGCAGCCTGGGCACGCTCGCGATGAACGGGATCCACTTGAACTCCGGCACCAACACCGGCGACCAGTACAACGTCTGCCTCGGCCTCAGCGGCAACACGGTCGCGGGCTCGGGCGCCGCCGGCGGCACCGACTACCGGCTGCGGCACCGCTTCGACACGAAGATCTCGCTGCCGGGCTACACGGGGTCCCGCACGGACGCGCAGGGCGATGTCGCAGGCGCGCTCACGAGCTACCTCACGCCGCGCACGAACGGGGCCTTCACGCTCTCGCACTCGTCGAACACGGCATCGGCGACCGGCGGCTTCCTCAACACGCCGGGAGGCGCCGCGTGCCCCCAGCCGTGATCACCTGGAGGGAAGACCGCGGTGGCTGAGCCGTTCCTGTCGGAGATCCGCCTGTTCAGCTTCAACTTCGCGCCCAAGGGCTGGGCGCTGTGCAACGGCCAGATCCTGCCGATCAACCAGAACCAGGCGCTGTTCTCGCTGCTCGGGACGACGTACGGCGGCGACGGGCGGGTGAACTTCGCGCTTCCGGACCTGCGCGAGCGCGTCGCGATCGGCGTCAGCAACGCCCACACGCTCGGGCTGCGCGCCGGCGAGCAGGCGCACACCCTCAGCCAGGCCGAGATGCCGGCGCACGCGCACGCCGCGCGCGGCACGAACGCCGGAGCCACGACCGCGAATCCGTCCGGAGCGCTACTGGCCGCCGCCAACAACCTCTACCGGCCGGCCGGGCAGCCGCTGACGACGCTGCACCCGCAGAGCGTGACCAGCGCCGGCGGAAGCCAGCCACACACCAACATGCAGCCCTACCTCACGATCAGCTTCTGCATCGCCCTGCAGGGCATCTTCCCGTCCCGCAACTAGGAGCCGAGCGCGATGGCACAGCCATATATCGGGGAGATCCGGATGTTCGGCGGGAACTTCGCGCCGGTCGGGTGGATGCGCTGCGAGGGCCAGGTCCTCCCGATCTCCCAGTACGACGCGCTGTTCACGCTGATCGGGACGACCTACGGCGGCGACGGGCAGAGCACCTTCGCGCTGCCCGACCTGCGCGGCCGCCTGCCCGTCCACCAGAGCACCGCGTTCATCGTGGGCCGGACCGGCGGCGCGGAGGAGGTCACGCTGACGCTCCAGCAGATCCCGGTGCACAGCCACCCGGTGCTCGCGGCGCAATCGCCCGGCAGCCAGAACGCCCCGGGCGGCAACCTCGTCGCGGAGACCGTCGGCTCCTTGCGCCCGTACATCGAGGACGCGCCGTCGGTGAACCTGGCGCCGGCCGCGATCGGCCCGGCCGGCGGCAGCCAGCCCCACACCAACCTCCAGCCGTATCAGTGCATCAGCTTCATCATCTCGCTGTTCGGCATCTTCCCCTCCCCCACCTAGGAGCGCCCGATGGCTGACCCCTTCGTCGCCGAGATCCGGCTGTTCCCGTTCAACTTCGCCCCCACCGGCTGGGCGTGGTGCACCGGGCAGCTCCTGCCGGTCAGCCAGAACTCGGCGCTGTTCTCGCTGCTCGGCACCGTCTACGGCGGCGACGGCAAGAGCACCTTCGGCCTGCCGAACCTCCAGGGCCGCGCGGCCATGCACCCCGGACAGGGCCCGGGGCTGAGTTCGCACGACCTCGGGGAGTCGGGAGGGGCCGAGACGGTGACGCTGCTGCAGTCCGAGATGCCCGCGCACGGCCACACGCTGCGGGCGGCGCCCGACCAGGGCGACAACACGGTCCCCGGCCCCGGCATCAGCCTGGCCGGCGCCGCCGGCGGCAGCGCCTACGCCGCCGGCAGCTCGGCGCTGTCGGACATGTCGCCGGCGGCGCTGCCGCCGGCCGGCGGCAGCGTGCCGCACAACAACATGCAGCCGTACCTGACGCTCTACTACAACATCGCCCTGCAGGGCGTGTTCCCGCAGCGGCCATGAGCGTCGCGCTGCGTCCGGCGACGCCGGAGGACCGGGCGTTCCTGCGCGCGGTCTACGGCAGCAGCCGCGCCGGCGAGCTCGCGCAGGTCGCGTGGGAGCCGGGCGCGCTGGAGGCGTTCGTCGCGATGCAGTTCGACGCCCAGGACGCCTACTACCGGGAGCACTACCCGGCGGCGTCCTTCGACGTGATCGAGGTGGACGGGCGGCCGGCGGGGCGGCTGTACGTCGACCGCTGGCCGGCGGAGATCCGGATCATGGACGTCGCGCTGCTGCCGCAGTTCCGCAACCGCGGCATCGGCACCGGGCTCCTGCGGGAGCTGATCGCCGAGGGCGCGCGCGACGGCAGGACGGTCACCATCCACGTCGAGGCGTTCAACCCGGCCCGCCGGCTGTACGAGCGGCTCGGCTTCGCGCCGGTGCTCGACCGCGGCGTCCACGTCCTGCTGGCCGCGGGGCCGCCGCTGCGCGCCGGCGCGACCTACGAGATGACGGCCTCGTAGCGCATGCCGCGCTCTCCATCCGGTCCCAGCGGCACCAGGAAGAGCTCGACCGCGTCGAGCGCCGGCCCGGAGATCCGGCAGATCTGCTGCGGCACCAGCTCACCGCCCGGCGCGTGGAACAGCAGCGAGAACGGGACCCGTCGCCCGGCGCGGCGGGCGGCGCCGGCATCGGCGTACGGGCTCGCGTCGGCGGCGCTCAGGACGACGCCGAACGGATCCCCCTGCACCGTCGGCTCCAGCCGGTACGAGGCGCCGACGTGCGCCGCCAGCGCCGCCTGGGTCAGGTTCTCCAGCACGGCGGCCGAGACTATCCCGCGGGCCCGTTAGGTGGGCGCCGCGACAGGAATCCGATGAGCGCCTCCGCCCCCCACCCACGCCTCACCCGCCGTCGCTTCGTCACCGCGGCCGGCGCCGCGGCGGCGCTCGCGGCCCTGCCCGCGCCGGCGTTCGGCGCCCGCCGCCGGCCGCGCCGGTGGCGCAACCGGCTGAGCTACGAGGGACTGCGCGGCGGCTTCGGCATCCGCGTCCCGGGCGAGCTCGCGCACCGGCCGCTGACGCTCGACGCGGTCGCGGACGTCGCGGGCACCACGCGCCGCGGCAAGCCGCTCGCCGGGCGCGCGGACGCGTTCGTGCTCACGTTCGCCGCCGCCTGGGGGCCGGCGCTCGAGCAGGGCACCTACGAGCTGCGCCACCGGGCGCTCGGGCCGACACGGCTGTTCCTCGTCCCGGGCGGAACCCGCCGCGGGCGGCAGCTGTACGTCGCCGTGATCAACCACGCCGTCTGACGCCAGCGCGGGCGGTAGCGTCCGCGCCGTGACCGTCGCCTACGAGCGCCACGGCGCCGCCGCGGTGCTGACCATCGACCGGCCCGAGCGGCGCAACGCCGTCGACGGGGCGACGGCGGCCGCGCTGCTGGACGGGTTCGAGCGCTTCTGCGCCGACGACGACGCGCGCGTGCTCGTGCTGACCGGCGCCGGCGGCGTCGCGTTCTGCGCGGGCGCGGACCTGAAGGCGATCGAGACGCTCGACCCGGACGCCCCGGGCGGGCCCATGGGCTTCTCCCGGCTCGAGTCGCCGAAGCCGACGATCGCGGCGATCAGCGGCTGGTGCCTGGCCGGCGGGCTCGAGCTGGCCTGCTGGTGCGACCTGCGGATCGCCACCGAGGACTCGACGTTCGGCTGCGCCGAGCGGCGCTGGGGCGTCCCGCTGGTCGACGGCGGCACGCAGCGGCTGCCGCGGATCGTCGGGCAGGGGCGCGCGCTCGACCTCGTGCTCACCGGGCGCATGGTCGGCGCAGCCGAGGCGCACGCGATCGGGCTCGTGACCCAGGTGGTGGCGCCGGGTCGCCATCTGGAGCGGGCGCTCGAGCTGGCCGAGGCGCTGGCCGCCTTCCCGCAGCCGACCATGCTCTCCGACCGCCGCGCGCTGCTGGAGGGCGCGGCGATGCCGCTCGCCGACGGCCTGGCGCACGAGGCGGCGCTGGGCCGTTCCGTGCTCGCGGACGCCGCGCGCGGCGCCGGCCGCTTCGCCGCGGGCGCCGGGCGTCACGGCGCCGAGGCCTGAGGCGGTCCCGCCGCAGTAGGGTTCGGCTCTCGGACGAGGGACCTCGGGAGGAGATCGCGTTGACCTACTTCGTGACCGGCGGAACCGGCTTCATCGGCCGGCACCTGGTCGAGCGGCTGCTGGAGAACCGCGACGGCGACATCCACGTGCTCGTGCGCGAGGGCTCCGTCGACAAGCTGAACGCCCTCATGGAGGGCTGGTCGCGCTTCGGCGACACGAGCCGGATCAAGCCGGTCTTCGGCGACCTCTCCGAGCCGTCGCTGGGCGTCGATTCGGCGGCCAGGGACGAGCTGCGGGGCAGCGTCGACCACTTCTTCCACCTCGCGGCGATCTACGACATGACCGCTGACGAGGAGCGCAACATGCTGCTCAACGTCGGCGGCACGCAGAACGCCATCGACCTCGCCAACGAGCTCGAGGCCGGCATCGTCCACCACGTCTCCTCGATCGCCGCCGCCGGCCTCTACGAGGGCCACTTCAACGAGGACATGTTCGACGAGGGCCAGAAGCTCTCGCACCCCTACCACCGCACGAAGTTCGAGTCCGAGCGGATCGCGCGGACGCGCACGAAGGGCGCCTGGCGGGTCTACCGCCCGTCCATCGTCGTCGGCAACTCCCAGACCGGCGAGATGGACAAGATCGACGGCCCCTACTACTTCTTCAAGGCGATCCAGAAGATCCGCCACACGCTGCCGGAGTGGTTCCCGCTGCTCGGCCTGGAGGTGGGCTGGACCAACATCGTCCCGGTCGACTACGTGGCGGCGGCGATGGACCACATCGCCCACCAGCCCGACCTCGACGGCCGCGCGTTCCACCTCGTCGACCCGAAGGGCGTGCGCGTCGGCGACGCGATGAACACGTTCGCGCGCGCCGGGCACGCGCCGCAGATGGTCATGCGCATCGACAAGCGCATGACCGACATGCTGCCCACGGGCATCCTGGGGATGCTCATGAAGGTGCCGACGCTCAAGGACATCCGGCGCCAGTTCCTCGCCGACTTCGGGATCCCCGACACCGTGCTCGAGTACGTCGCCCTGACGGCGAGGTTCGACGCCCGCGACACGCTGCGCGTGCTCGAAGGCTCCGGCATCGAGCTGCCGCCGCTCGCGTCCTACGCCGACAAGCTGTGGGACTACTGGGAGCGCCACCTCGACCCGGACCTGTTCAAGGACCGGTCGTTCGAGGGGGCGGTCAACGGCCGCACCGTGATCATCACGGGCGCCTCCAGCGGCATCGGCAAGGCGGCGGCGATCAAGATCGCGCGGGCCGGCGGCATCCCGATCCTCGTCGCGCGCAACGAGGAGAAGCTGCGCGAGGCCCAGCAGGAGATCGAGCGCTTCGGTGGCACGGCGTACACGTACTCCTGCGACATCTCCGACCCGGAGTCGGTCGACCGCTTCTTCGAGCAGGTCTTCAACGACCACGCGGCGATCGACATGCTGGTCAACAACGCCGGCCGCTCCATCCGGCGCTCCGTGCGGCTGTCCTACGACCGCTTCCACGACTTCGAGCGCACCATCCAGCTCAACTACCTGGGCGCGATCCGGATGATCATGGGGCTGCTGCCGCACATGACCGAGCGCAAGTTCGGCCACGTCGTCAACGTCTCGTCGATCGGCGTGCAGACCAGCCCGCCGCGCTTCAGCGCCTACGTGGCGTCCAAGGCCGCGCTCGACGCGTTCACGCGCGTGGTCTCGTCGGAGACGATCGGCGACAACGTCACGTTCACGACGATCCACATGCCGCTCGTGCGCACGCCGATGATCGCGCCGACGAAGATCTACGACTCGTTCCCGACCATCTCGCCGGACGAGGCGGCCGACATCATCTGCGAGGCCATCCGCGCCAAGCCGAAGCAGATCAACACCAAGCTCGGGACCTTCGGCGAGGTGCTCTACGCCATCGCCCCGAAGGCGGTCGACCAGGTGCTGCACATGGCCTACAAGGTGTTCCCGGACTCGGCGGCGGCGAAGGGCGAGAAGGACCCGAGCGAGAAGGCCTCCGGCGAGGCGGTGGCGCTCGCGCACCTCATGAAGGGCGTGCACTGGTAGGGACATCGTCGAGCCCGACGCGCGCGCTGCCCAGCACGACGCGCGTCGGGAACCCGGCGCCGGGGCGCGCGCGCCACACCAGGTCGACCGACAGCGTCTCCCCCGGCCCCACCGCGACGCGGCCGGTGGTGGCCGCGTGCGCGCGGCCGAAGGCGGCGGTGGCGCGCAGCGATTCGCCCGCGTCGTCGAGCAGGTCGGCCTCGCGAGGGTGCAGCGCGACCGGCACGGCGCTCGCGTTGCGCAGCTTCAGGCGCAGCATCCGGTGCCCCGGCAGCGACGGCGGCGCGAACGTCACCGGCTCGCCATCGAGCACCAGGGCGGGGTCGTTCGCCCCGGCGCGCGTGAAGCGTTCCTCCCCGTCCGCCATCGCCGCCGCGAGGCTACCGCGGCGCGCGGGCCCGCGCACGCGCTCGCCGCGGGGCCGTACCCTTCCCGCCCGTGAGCCTCCGCGACCGCACCCGCGAGGCGGTCCGCCAGGGGCTGGCGCGGGCCGGGCTGGAGCTGCACCGCAGCGGTCAGGGGCTCCGCCGGACGCTCGATGAGGTCACGCGCAACGCCCGGGCGGCCGGGCTGGACGCCGGCGGCGTCATCGACGTCGGCGTCGCCCGCGGCACCCCCGGCCTCTATGCCGCCTGGCCGGCGGCGCGGCTGCTGCTCGTCGAGCCGCTGGCGGAGTGGGAGGGCTACGCGCGGGAGATCGTCGCCGGGCGCGGCTCGTACGTGCTGGCCGCGGCCGGAGCGCAACCCGGCGTCATCGAGATCCACGTCCACCGCGCGCCCGAGCTGTCGTCCGTCGTGGGCGAGCGCGACGCGGGGCAGTCCACCGCCCGCGTCGTCCCGGTCGTCACGCTCGACGAGGCCGCCGCGGAGCTGCCCGGGCCGCTCGTGCTCAAGGCCGACGTCGAGGGGGCCGAGCTCGACGTGCTGCGCGGCGCGAGCCGGACCCTCGAGCGCACGGAGCTCGTGCTGCTCGAGACGTCGCTGTTCGAGCTCGTCCCCGGGCAGCCGGTGCTGCACGACGTGGTCGCGTTCATGGCCGACCGCGGGTTCGCCGTCTACGACGTCTTCGGCGGCCACCTGCGGGCGCTCGACGGCGCCCTCGCCCAGCTCGACGTGGCCTTCGCGCCGGTCGGCGGCGTCCTGCGGCGCGACCAGCGCTTCGGCACGCCCGAGCAGGCGGACGCGCTGTACCGATCCTGGGGCCGGTAGCCGCTGCCCCTCAGCCCGCCGACTCCGCGTGGCGCGCCATCAGCTCGGCCTGCGCGTCGCGCGGCTCCTCGCCGTCGGCGGGGGAGCGGCGCGCCCAGCCGCCGTCCTCCCCCAGCTCCCACGCGTGCGTGTTGTCCTCGAGGCAGCGCTCGAGCGTGTCGAGCAGCTGGTCGCGCAGCGGCGGGTCGGCGACGGGCGCCAGCAGCTCGACGCGGGTGTCGAGGTTGCGCGGCATGAGGTCGGCCGAGCCGAGCCAGACCGAGCACTCGTCGCCGCGCTGGAAGGCGTAGATGCGCGAGTGCTCGAGGAAGCGCCCGACGATCGACACCACGCGCACGTTGTCCGACACGCCCTCGACGCCGGGCCGCAGGCAGCAGATCCCGCGCACGTTGAGGTCGACCGGGACGCCGGCCTGCGACGCGCGGTACAGCGCGCGGATGCAGTCGCCGTCCACGAGCGAGTTCATCTTCATGGCGATCCGCGCGTCCTCGCCGGACTCGTGCGCCTCGATCGTCTTCTCGATCTCGCGCAGGATCCCCTCGCGCAGGAACGCCGGCGCGAGCAGCACCCGGCGGTAGCGACGCTGGCGCGCGAAGCCGGTGAGGCCGTTGAACATGTCGGCGACGTCGGCGCCGATCGCGTCGTCGCACGTGAGCAGGCCGAAGTCGGTGTACAAACGCGCCGTCGTCGGGTGGTAGTTGCCGGTGCCGACGTGCACGTAGTGGCGCACGCCGCTGCCCTCCCGGCGCACGATCAGCACGCACTTGGCGTGCGTCTTGAGCGCGGGCAGGCCGTAGACGACGTGCACGCCCGACTGCTCGAGCTTGCGCGCCCACTGGATGTTGGCCTGCTCGTCGAAGCGCGCCTTGAGCTCCACGAGGCAGACCGCCTGCTTGCCGCGCTCGGAGGCGCGGATCAGGGCGGGGATCAGCGGCGTGTCGTCGCTCGTGCGGTAGACGGTCAGCTTGATCGCGAGCACGTCGGGATCGGCCGACGCCTGCTCGATCAGCGCCGCCACCGACGTGGTGAACGAGTCGTACGGGTGGTGGACGAGGATGTCACCGCCGCGCATGGCGCCCATGACGTCCGGGGCCTCGTCCTCGTCGCTGCGCAGGCGCGGCTGGGTGACCGGCGACCACGGGGGATCCCGCAGCTCGGGGAAGCCGTGGACGCGGACGACATCGGCGAGGTCGCCGAAGTCCAGCAGGCCGGAGATCGGGAAGACGTCGGCCTCCTCCACGTCCAGCGCCTGGGTGAGCTGCGCGCGCAGCCCTCGCTGCATGCCGGCCTGGACCTCGAGCCGCACGACCTCGCCGAAGCGCCGCCGCCGCAGCTCGCTCTCCACCGCGCGCAGCAGGTCCTCGGCCTCGTCGGCGACCGCCAGGTCCGCGTCGCGGGTGACGCGGAACGCCGCGTGCTCGAGGATCTCCATGCCCGCGAACAGGCGGTCGAGGTTGGCGGCGATGAGCTGCTCGACCGGGACGAAGGTGCGGCCGTCCTCGAGCGGCAGCAGCCGCGGCAGCATCTCCTTGGGGACCTTGATGCGCGCGAAGGCCTGCGCGCCCGACTTGGGGTCGCGCACGCGCACCGCCAGCGACAGCGACAGGTTGGAGATGTACGGGAACGGCCGGCCCTGGCCGACCGCCAGCGGCGTCAGCACCGGGAAGATCTGCCGGCGGAAGCGCTCGTCGAGCCGCTCGCGGTCGCGCGCGGAGACCTCGGCGAGCGACGCGATCCGGATCCCGTGCTCGGCCAGCGCGGGCATGAGCGCGTCGTGCAGGCAGGCGCTGGCGCGCGCCTGCTGGCCGCGCACGATCTCGCGGATGCGGTCGATCGCCTCGGCCGGGCGCAGGCCGTCCTGCGAGGGCGCGTCGACACCGGCGTCGACCTGGTCGTGCAGCCCGGCGACACGGACCATGAAGAACTCGTCGAGGTTCGTGGACCAGATGGAGCAGAACTTCACGCGCTCGAGCAGCGGGGTCGCGTCGTCCTCGGCGATCTGCAGGACGCGGTCGTTGAAGTCCAGCCACGACAGCTCGCGGTTGAAGTAGAGCCCGGGATCGCGCAGGGCGTCCGGGGAGCGCTCGAGGGCGACGTCCGTCATGAGGTGCGGGCTACCCCGCGAGGTCCAGGCAGACGCCCTCCCGAAGCCCGCCGCAGCCGAGCTCGAGCGGGCGGCCGAGCCGGTCGGAGGCCTCGGCGAGGATCATCAACCCGGCCGGCAGCAGCCGCACGCGCACGGGATCGAGGTCGTGGCGTCGCGCCAGCTCGGCGCAGGGCGCGCTCGACAGCGTGCGCAGCCCGACGTCGACGGCGCCGCCGCCGACGTCGGGCTGCGCACGCTGTCGAGCCGCGGGCCGACGAGCCGGCACATCGACGCCGCGCTCCCGCCGACGGCGAGTGCGTGCGCCGGCGCCGGCAGGTCGAGCCCGTCGAAGGCGCCCGCGGCGTGCTCGCGCACCGCCCGCAGCTCGCCCGCGCCGGGCGGGTCCCCGCGCAGGTACGCGTCGGCCAGGAAGCCGCTGCCGACCGGCAGCGACGCCGACCAGGCGACGCCGCCGGCCGCGGTCCCGATCGCGATCTCGCTCGACAGGCCGCCGACGTCGACGACCGCGATCTCGCCCTCCAGCCGGGCGTTCCGCGAGGCGAGCGCGCCGGCGAACGCCAGCCGCGCCTCGTCGTCGCTGCCGAGGACGTCGACGGACACGCCCGCCGCCGCCTGCACGCGGACGCGCAGGTCCGCACGGTTGCGCGCCGCGCGGATCGCGGCCGTGGCGACGACGCGCAGCTTCTCGGCGCCCGCCGCCTCGGCCTCCGCGCGCTGCTCGGCCACCATCGAGGCCACCCGCTCGATCGCCGCGTCGGGCAGCGCGCCGGTGCGGCGCAGCGCGCTGCCGAGGCGCGTGAACTCGCGTCGCGCCAGCACCTCCTCGACGCGTCCGCCGGCCACGTCGGCCACCAGCAGCCGCGTCGTGTTCGAGCCGATGTCGATGCAGGCGCAGCGGATTCGGGCCGGGTCCACCCTGCCATGATGACCGGCGATGAGCGACGCCGCGATCGAGGTCGAGGGCCTGCGCAAGGCCTACGGGGCGCACGAGGCCGTGCGCGGCATCGACTTCACGGTGCGCCGCGGCGAGGTGTTCGGGCTGCTCGGGCCCAACGGGGCCGGCAAGACGACGACCGTCGAGATCCTCGAGGGCTACCGCGCCCGCACCGGCGGGCGGGTCTCCGTGCTCGGAATGGACCCGGGGGCGCGCCCGCGCGAGCTGCGCGAGCGGGTCGGGATCGTGCTGCAGAGCTGCGGCATCTACCGGCATCTCAGCGTCCGCGAAGCGGTCGAGCACTGGGCGGGGCTGTATCCCGCCCCCCGGGACGTCGAGGAGACGATCGCGGTGGCCGGGCTCGGCGACGTGGCCCGCAAGCGCACGCGCGCCCTGTCCGGCGGCCAGCAGCGGCGGCTGGACTTCGCGCTGGCGCTGGTGGGCGATCCCGAGCTGATCTTCCTCGACGAGCCGACCACCGGCTTCGATCCGGCGGCGCGCCGCAACGCGTGGGACACCGTCCGCTCGCTGCGCGGGCTCGGCAAGACGGTGCTGCTGACGACGCACTACCTCGACGAGGCGCAGGCGCTGGCCGACCGGGTGGCGATCATCAAGGACGGCGCGATCCTGGCCGAGGGGCCGCCCGGCGAGCTGGGCGTCGGCGGCGCCCGCTACCGGGTCGCGTGGACGCTCGACGGCGTCGCCCACGAGGAGGTCACCGACGACCCGACCGCCCTGCTGCACGAGCTGACCTCCGAGGCGCTGGCGCGCGGCGAGCGGCTCGAGGACCTGTCCGTGACGCGGCCGTCGCTGGAGGAGGTCTACCTCGAGCTGACGGCGGACGCGGAGGCGGTGGCGGCGTGACCGACCACGCGATCGACCGCGCGCCGGCGCGCTCGCGCGCGTCGCGGCCGTGGCTGCGCGGGGCGTGGCGCCAGTACCGGCTCGAGCGCCGGATGTTCTGGCGCAACCCGAGCGCCGCGTTCTTCAACTTCCTGCTGCCGCTGCTGTTCCTGGCGATGTTCGGCGCCATCTTCGCCGGCCAGCAGGCCGACCTCGAGGTGATCGTCCCCGGGATTGCCGGCATGAGCGTGATGTCGACCACCTTCACCGCGCTCGCGTTCAACCTCACCTTCCTGCGCGAGGCCGGGATCCTCAAGCGGATGCGCGGCACGCCGCTGCCGTCGTCGGCCTATCTGGCCGCGATCGGCGCCAGCGCGATCACCAACACCGTCCTGCAGATCGCCATCGTCACGACGGCGGGCAAGCTGCTGTTCGGCGTCGACTGGCCGCGCGACTGGCTGTCGCTGGCGATCTTCGTGGCCGCGGGCGTCGCCTGCTTCGCCGCGCTCGGCGTCGCGCTCTCGCACGTGATCCCGAACTTCGAGTCGGCTGCCGCCTACGTCAACGCCGTCTTCCTGCCCATGATCATGATCTCCGGCGTCTTCTACGACGCCGACCGCGCGCCGGCGATCCTCAAGGACGTCGCGCAGGGACTGCCGCTCAAGCACCTGATCGACGGCCTCTCGGGCGCCATGGTCCGCGGCGAGGGCGTCGGCGCCCACGGCGTCGCGCTGCTGGTGATCGGCGTCTGGGGCCTCGCGGCCGGAGTGCTGGCCGTGCGCGGCTTCAGCTGGGACGAGCGACGGCGCTAGCCGGCGGCAGCGTCCCCCGCCCCTGCTCTGTGCAACTTCATGAAGCAGCACAGAGCAAGCAAATGAAGTTGCTCTGAGCAAGCGGATTAAGAAGAAGCTGGTGGCGATACGGCGAAGGCGGCCGGCGGCTCGCCTGTGATCTGGGCGGGCACGTCGCGCAGGGGTGAGCGCTCCCACTCCTCGCGCAGCATCCCGAAGACGACGACGTCGTGGACGCCGCTGGCGTGGCGGTGCCAGCTGCGCAGCACGCCCTCGCGGCGGAAGCCGGCGCGCTCGAGGGCGATCTGGGAGCGGCCGTTGCGCGTGTTCGCCCACGAGGTGAGGCGGCCGAGGCCGAGGTGCTCGAAGGCGAGCGCCGCGATCAGCGCCTTTGACTCGCGGTTGACGCCGGCGCCCCACCAGCGGCGGCCGAACCAGGTGCCGACCGTCGCGCGCCGGTCGCGGCGCGACAGCTCGGACAGGCCGGTGACCCCGACCGCCCCGTCCTGCTCGTGCACGACGAGGAAGTCCAGCAGCTCCCCCGCCTCGCGCTTGGCCGCCAGCCCCTCGATGTAAGCCAGCGGCTGCGCCGGGTCCGTGTACGGGCCCCACGAGAACCAGCGGGTCACCAGCGGGTCCGACGCCAGCTCGTACAGCGCCGGCGCGTCGTCCGGCCGCGCGTAGCGCAGGGTCAGCGTCGGTCCGCGGATCTCGAGCACGTGCGCGATCCTATTTGCCGTGTTGGCCTGCCTCTACGACGTCCACGGCAACCTGCCCGCGCTCGAGGCGGTGCTCGCCGACGCCCGCCGCGCCGGCGCGCGGCGCCACCTGCTCGGCGGCGACTACGCGCTCTTCGGCGGCTGGCCGCTCGAGACGGTCGCGCGCCTGCGCGAGCTCGCCGGCGCCACCTGGATCCGCGGCAACGGCGAGCGCTGGACGGCCGACCCCGCCGCCGCCCCGCCGGATCCCGTCGTGCAGGGCGCGATCGCCGCCTGCCGCGCGGCACTCGGGCAGGACGAGGTGCGCGCGCTGGCGGCGCTGCCCGAGCAGGCCCGCCTCGGCGAACTGCTGGCCGTGCACGGCTCGCCCGTCTCCGACGTGCGCTCCTTCCTGCCCGAGCCCGGCGACGACGAGGCCGAGCTGCTCGGCGGCGCCGACGCGCCGCGGCTGGTCTTCGGGCACACGCATCTGCCCTTCCGCCGCCGCGCCGCCGCCGGGATCGAGCTCGTCAACCCCGGCAGCGTCGGGATGCCGCTGGACGGCGACCCCCGGGCCGCCTACTGCCTGCTGCACGACGACGGCCGTGTCGAGCACCGCCGCGTCGAGTACGACCACGCCGCGAGCGCGGCGCGGGTGCGCGAAGCCTTCGCCGACGCCGAGTGGACGCGGGTGGTGGCGCGTCGCATCGAGCGTGCACGGTTCGACGCCTGAGCCCCCGGCTGGCATGATCGCTCGCGCGTGACCGCTCCCCTCCCGCCGACCAGCGCCGGCGACGACCCGCCGCTCGGCGCCGACACACCGTTCCGGACGCTCGTCGACCGCATCGGCGCCATCGTCTGGGAGGCCGAGCCCAGCCGCGAGACCGACCGCGCGCGCTTCACCTTCGTCAGCGAGGGCACCGACGCGCTCCTGGGCTACCCCGCGCGCCGCTGGCTCGAGAACCCGTCGTTCTGGTTCGAGATCACCCACCCGGACGACCGCGAGCGCGTGGCCGCGGAGATCCGGCGCGCGACGCGCGAGGGCAGCGCCGACTTCATCTACCGCTCGTTCGCCGCCGACGGCCGCGAGGTGTGGCTGCGCAACATCGTCCAGGGCGACCTCGACGGGCCGAGGCTGCGCGGCGTCGTCGTCGACGTCAGCGGCCGCCGCGCGGCCGAGGAGCGCCTGCAGCGGCTGCAGGTCCTCATTGGGGCGCTGTCGGAGCTCCTCACGCCGCGCGAGGTGGCCGCGGTCGTCGCCGAGCAGGGCCGCACCGCGGTCGGGGCCAACGCGGTCGCCGTGTTCGTGCGCGACGGCGACGAGCTCGAGATCTCCGGCTACGACGGCTACTCGCTCGAGGACGACGAGCCCTACTGCCGGATCCCGCTGTCGGCGCCGGTGCCGGCCGCGGAGGCCGCGCGCACGGGCGAGCCGCTGTACCTGTCGGGCGAGGAGGTCCAGCGCCGCTACCCGTCGCTGGCCCGCGGCCGGCGGCTGGCCGGCACCGGGCAGCTCGTCGCGCTGCCGCTGGTGGCCGACGGTCGCCTGTTCGGCTCGCTCGGCCTGCGGATGCCGGGCGACCGCCCGCTCGAGGAGGCCGACCGCGTCGTCCTGGACGTGCTGGCGCGCGCCTGCTCGCAGGCGCTGCTGCGCGCCGAGCAGGTGGCGGCCGAGCGGGAGGCGCGGCGCAGCGCGGAGGACGCCAACGCCCTGCTGGACACGATCATCGTCACCGCGCCCGAGGGCTTCGCCCTGTTCGATCGCGACCTGCGCTACGTGCGCGTCAACGAGGCGCTCGCCCGCATCAACGGGGTGCCGGCGGAGGACCACATCGGCCGCACCCTGCAGGAGATCGTCCCCGACGTGCCGGCCGAGGGGCACATCGAGCCTCTGCGGCGCGTGCTCGAGACCGGCGAGCCGGTCGACGACATCGAGGTCACGGGCACCACCGCGGCCGACCCGGGCACGCGCCGCACGTGGCTGCTGAGCTTCTATCCCGTCCGCGACGCCGCCGGCGAGATCCAGTGGCTGGGGACCTTCGTCAACGACATCACCGCGCGCAAACGGGCCGAGGAGGCGGCGGCGATGCTGGCCGAGCTCGGCACGATCCTCGACGAGGTCGTCGGCGTCGAGGACCGCATCGAGCGCCTCGTGGGCGCGGTGGTCCCGCGGCTGGCGGACATCTGCGTCGTCTCGCTGCGCACCGACAGCGGCCGGCTGGAGCGCGTCGCCGTGCGCCACGCCGACCCTGGCCGCGAGACGGTCCTGCGCGACGTCCCGCCGTCGGACCGGGTCGCCTCGAGCCTCACCGGGCCGGTCGCCATCGACGAGGTCGACGAGGAGCGCCTGCGCGCGCTCGGCTTCAGCGACCTGCAGGTCGCCGCGCTGCTCGAGCTGGGGCTGCGATCGGCGGCGTTCGTCCCGCTGGCGGTCCGCGACCGGCAGATCGGGATCCTCTCGCTGGGCTCGCACCGGCCGGCGGCGTTCTCGCCCGCCGACCTCGAGCTCGCCGCCGAGGTCGGTCGCCGCGCGGCGCTGGCGGTCGACAACGCCCGCCTGTTCGAGAGCGAGCGCCTCGCGCGCCAGCGCACGGCGCAGCTGCACGCGGTCGCGGCGGCGCTCGCCGAGGCGCTGACCCCGGACGACGTGGCGCGGGTGATCCTCGGCGAGGTCGTGCCGGCCGCCGGCGCCTCGCGCGGCACGGTCTGGCAGCTCAGCGACGACGAGACCGCGCTCGACGCGGTGGGCTGGCGCGGCATCCCGGAGGACGTGATGGACGACTACCGCCAGATCAGCCTGCGGGCGCGGCTGCCGCTGGCCGACGCCGTGCGCAGCCGCACGTCGATCTGGCTCGAGTCGCGGGCCGCGCACGTCGCGGCGTATCCGGACGCCGCCGCCGACTTCGACCGCGCCGGCTCGCTGGCCACCGCAACCGTCCCGCTGCTGTCGACGGGCCGCGCGATCGGCGCCATGACCTTGTCGTACGACCGCGAGCGGTCGTTCAGCGACGAGGACCGGGCGCTCGTCGGCGCGCTCGCGTCGCAGTGCGCCCAGGCGCTCGAGCGCGCTCGGCTGTACGAGGGGGAGCGCCAGGTCGCCGCCATCCTGCAGCGCTCGCTGCTGCCGGCGCGGCTGCCGGCCGTCGACGGCGTGGAGATCGCCGTTCGCTATCTGCCGGCCGCCGGCCTCGAGGCCGGGGGCGACTTCTACGAGGCGCTCCCGCTTCCCGGCGGCCGGATCGGCATCGCCGTCGGTGACGTCGTCGGCCGCGGCGCGACCGCCGCCGCGGCGATGGGGCAGTTGCGCAGCGCGCTGCGCGCCTTCGCGCTCTTCGGCGAGGAGCCCGGCGCCGTGCTGCGGCAGCTGTCGGCGTTCGCGGAGACGGTCGACGGCGCGATGGCCGCCACCGCAGTGTTCGCGCAGCTCGACCCGCAGCGGCGCGAGCTGCGCTACGCCTGCGCCGGGCACCCGTGGCCCGCGCTCATCCGGTCCGACGGCACGGCCGATTTCCTGCGCGAGGGCCGTGGCGTGCCCCTGGGCTGCGTCCCGGACCCCGTCTACGCCGAAGCGGTGGTCACGCTCGAGCCCGGGTCGTCGCTGCTGCTGTACACCGACGGGCTCACCGAGCGCCGCGGCGAGGACATCACGAAGTCCTACGAGCGGCTGCTGCGCACGCTGGCGGCGCGCCACGAGGGGGATCTGGCGGCGATGCTCGACGAGGTGGTCGACGAGGTCGGCGAGGACGCGCCGCTCGACGACGTGGCGCTGCTCGCGGTGCACCTGCGCGGTGCGGCCGCCGGCGTCACGCGTCTCGTCTACGCGGCCGACCGGGCCCACGTGCCGGCGGCGCGCGCGGCGGTGCGCGAGTGGCTGCTGTCGCGCGGCGCGGACGAGGAGGCCGTCGGCGACGTCCTGCTCGCCTGCGGGGAAGCCGTCGCCAACGCCGTCGAGCACGCCTACCGCACCGGGTCCTCCGGCACCGTCGAGATCGAGCTGTCGGCGCCCGAGCCGGATTGGGTGGCGCTGACCATCTGCGACCGCGGAAGCTGGAAGGAGCCCGTGGCGGCGGCGCACCGCGGCCGCGGCTTCGCGCTCATGCGGATGCTCATGCACGACGTCGACGTGGAGCACCGCCCGGACGGCACGACCGTCCGGATGCGCCGCCGGATCGTCACCCACGAACTCCCCGACCCGCCGGAGCGCGGGGAAGACCGCGAGCCGTGCTCGGCGACGACCGAATACGGCGTCGCGACGATCACCGGCGACATCGACCTCTCGTGCGCGGACGCGCTGCAGGAGCAGCTGCTGGCGGCGGCTCCCGAGGGCGAGCCGCTCACCATCGACCTGTCGCAGGCCGGCTTCCTCGACAGCACGGGCGCCCGGATGCTGCTCGTGGTGCGCGAGCGGCTCGGCGGCCGGCTGATCGTCGTCGCGCCCGAGGGGACGCCGCCCCGCCGCGCGCTCGCCCTGTCCGGGCTCGAGGACCTGCTCGACGTCCGCGGCTAGAAACCGCCGTCGCGGTGCGTCCAGCGCCCGCCGGCCATCGTGCCCAGCACCCGCAGCCGGGGCAGCTCCTCGGGCGGGACGGCCAGCGGGTCCCGGTCGAGCACGACGAGGTCGGCGAGCATCCCGGGCGCCAGCCGGCCGCGGCGGTCCTCGGCGTAGGACAGCCACGCGGGCTCGGCGGTGATCGCGCGCAGCGCCGCCTCGACGCCGACCGCGTTCTCCGGGTGCCACGGCGGGCGATGGTCGAGCGTGCGCAGCACGCCGGCGCGCAGGCCCTGCAGCGGGTCGAGCTCCTCGACCGGCGCGTCGGAGCCGTCGACGAGGCGGGCGCCGGCGGCCAGCAGCGATCCGTAGGCGTACGCGCCCTGCGTCCTGCCGCTCCACGCGCGGTCGGCGAGGTCGCGGTCGGACGGCGCGTGGCTGAACTGCACCGAGGCGGTGACGCCGATGCGGGCGAAGCGCGCGACGTCCTCGGCCGCGAGCAGCTGCGCGTGCTCGATCCGCTGGCGCAGCCCGCGCGGGCGCCACTCGCCGGCGGCGGCCTCGAAGGCGTCGAGCGCCTCGCGGTTGGCGAGGTCGCCGATCGCGTGCACGGCGACCGGGAACCCGGCTTGCGCGGCGCGGCGGACGATCGCCTCGAAGTCCTCGCGACTCGTGATCTGCACGCCCGAGCCGTCGAGCAGGCGCGCCGTGGCCGAGCCGACGGTGCCGTCCATGAACGCCTTGACGTAGCCGAGGCGCAGCCAGTCGTCACCGAAGCCGCTGCGCAGGCCGAGCGCGGCGAGGGCGTCGAGGCGCTCGTGCGGCACGGACTGCCAGACGCGCAGGGTCAGCTCGCCGCCGGCGTGCAGGCGCTGGAAGAGCTCGAGCGCGCCGAGCCAGCCGTCCTTGTCGTGGATCGCGGTCACGCCGCGCGACGCCGCCAGCGGCAGCCCCGCCCGCATCGCCTCGAGGTACTCGTCGTGCGTCGGCGCCGCCCAGCGGTCGCGGAAGCGCCACGCCGACTCCTCCCGCAGCACCCCCGTCGGCTCTCCCGCGTCGTCGAGCTCCACGACGCCGCCGGGGACGAGCAGCTCGGCATCCGCGCGGGCCAGCGCCTCCGAGCTCAGCCACAGCGAGTGGTAGTCGCGCGACATCAGCGCGACGCCCACGCCGGGCGCGGCGCGGTCGAGCATCTGGCGCGTCGGCTCGGCCGGCGGGTCCCAGTCGCCGGCGCGCCAGCCGACGCCACGCAGCCAGCGGGCGCCCGGCGGAAGCGCGCGTGCGGCGGCCGCGACGCGGTCGAGCGCCGCGTCCAGCGTCGGCGCCCCCTCGAGCCGGATCTGCTGCTGCGCCGCCGCCCAGGTCGGGAAGTGCGTGTGCGAGTCGGTGAAGCCCGGCAGCACGCAGGCGCCGCCGAGCTCCACCCGCTCGGGCTCGGCGGCGCAGCGGTCGGCGATGCGCTCCCCGGCGACGAGCAGCTCGTCCGCCAGCGGGCGCGCCGGGTCCATCGTCCGGATCGTGCCGCCGGTGAGCAGGATCGGCTTCATGGCGCCCACGCTACCGGCGCCGAGACCGAAACCGCGTCCGCGCCACGTTCAGTCGTTGTGCGCCGCCGCGGGCGCGGGCGCAGCGCCGCGTAGCCCCGCCCGACCCTGCGTCGCTTCGGCGCCACCCCCTGGCGCCGGATCGACGCGGACTGCGCAATCGCGGACGTGTGTGCGATCACGTCCCGCCGGGGGCGCCGTGGCACCGCATCACACACTCGTGCGGGTTTCCGCAGTCTGCGGCAGTTCCGCGCCAACCCCTGGCGCCGGATCGACGCGGCCTCAGGAGTCCATGGCCTCGTAGGCCTCGCCCTCGACGAGCTCCTCGGCGTCCTCGCGCGGGAGGTCCTCGTCGTGCTCCTCGGCGTAGTGGCCGATGAGGTTCCTCGTCAGGTCGGCGTCGGAGTCGCCGCGGAGGGTCTCTCCACATTCATTGCAATCGATCACGCGCATGCGGGCCCCCTTCCCGCCGGAGCGGGTGCGGGAACCTCAGCCGAGCGCGCGGTCGAGGTTGTAGGCGGCGCTGATCAGCGCGAGATGGGTGAACGCCTGCGGGAAGTTGCCCAGCAGCTCGCCGGTCGGGCCGATCTCCTCGGAGTACAGCCCGAGGTGGTTGGCGTAGGTGAGCATCTTCTCGAACGCCAGCCGCGCCTCGTCCACGCGGCCGGCGCGGGTCAGCGCCTCGACGTACCAGAACGAGCAGATCGAGAAGGTGCCCTCGTCGCCGTGCAGGCCGTCGGGCGACGCCTCGACGTTGTAGCGGTAGACGAGCGAGTCGCTGACCAGCTCGCCGCCGATCGCGTCGAGCGTCTTCAGCCACTGGGGGTCGCGCGGCGCGATGAACAGGACGAGCGGCATCAGCAGCAGCGACGCGTCGAGCACGTCGGAGCCGTAGTGCTGGACGAACGCCTCCCGCTCGCTGCTCCAGCCGCGCTGCATGATCTGGGCGTAGACGCGGTCGCGCTCGGTGAGCCAGCGCACGATGTCGCCCGGCAGGCCGCGCTGGCGGTTGATGCGGATCGCGCGCTCGAACGCGACCCAGCTCATCAGGCGGCTGTAGGTGAAGTCCTTCTGGCCGCCGCGGGTCTCCCAGATGCCCTCGTCGACCTGGTCCCAGTTCTCGCACAGCCAGTCGACGATGCGGCGGACGTTCTGCCAGGTCTCGTGGAAGATCGGCGCGCCGTACTTGTTGTAGAGGTAGACCGAGTCGATCAGCTCGCCGTAGATGTCGAGCTGCCGCTGCCCCGCCGCGTCGTTGCCGATCCGGACGGGGCGCGAGTCGCGGTAGCCGCGCAGGTGGTCGAGCTCCTGCTCGGGCAGCTCCTTGCGGCCGTCGATGCCGTACATGATCTGCAGCGGTCCGCTCGGCCCGACCTGCCAGTCGCGCGTGCGCTCGGTCAGCCACTGCATGAACGCGGCGGCCTCCTCCGTGAAGCCGAGCCGCAGCAGCCCGTAGAGCGAGAACGCCGCGTCGCGGATCCACGTGTAGCGGTAGTCCCAGTTGCGCCCGCCGCCGATCTGCTCGGGCAGCGACGTGGTCGGCGCCGCGACGATCGCGCCGGTGGGCGCGTAGGTCAGCAGCTTGAGCGTCAGCGCCGAGCGGCTGACCATCTCGCGCCAGCGGCCGCGGTAGCGCGACTGCCCCAGCCAGCGGCGCCAGTAGCCCACGGTCGCGTCGAGCGCCGCCGACAGCTCGCGCTCGGCGAACGGGCGGCAGATGTGGTCCGGCGCGACGCGCTCGAGCACGAACGCGGCGGAGCGGCCGGCCTCGAGCAGGAAGGTCGCCCGGATGCCGTCGCCGCGGCGCTCGAGCGTCGGCGCGGTCCCGCCCATGAGCTTGGCGACGGCGCCCTCGAGCGCGAGCGTGAGGTCCGGCGAGCGGAACAGGACGCCGTGCGGGTGCAGCTCGACCTCGTGGTCGGTGCGCGCGTAGTCGAACGCGGGCTGGACCTCCACCATCCAGCGCATCGCGCCGCGCACGGCGAGGACGCGACGGATCAGCCGGTGCCGGTGCTGCGACGGGTCGGCCGTCTCGATCGGCATGAAGTCCTGGATCTCGCCGACGCCGTCCTCGGTGAAGAAGCGCGTGATCAGGACGTTCGTGTCCGGCAGGTAGAGCTGCCGCGAGGACCACTCGTCGCCCTCGGGGCGCAGGCGGTAGAAGCCGCCCCGGTCGCTGTCGAGGATGCGCCCGAAGACGCTCGGGGCGTCGAACGACGGGCAGCAGTACCAGTCGATGGTCCCGTTCGTGCCGACCAGGGCGACCGTGTGCAGGTCGCCGACGAGCCCGTGCTCGGAGATCGGCAGGTAGCCGCTCGGGTACTCGCCCGCGCGCACCGGGTCTACCCCTCGCCCGCGAACTCCCGCTCGATCGCCTCGATCTTGCCGAGGCGCCGCACGTGCCGCTCGTCGCCGCTGAACTCGGCCCGCAGGTACGCGTTGATGATCTCCTGCGCGAGCGCCGGGCCGATGACGCGACCGCCGAGGCAGACGATGTTGACGTCGTCGTGCTCGACCGCCTGGTGCGCCGTGTAGGTGTCGTGGGCGACCGTGGCGCGGATGCCGGGGAACTTGCAGGCGGCCGCGGCGATGCCCGCGCCCGAGCCGCACACGATGACGGCGCGGTCGGCGCGGCCGTCGCGCACGGCCTCGGCGGCCGCCCGTGCCGTGTCGGGGTAGTCGACCGGGTCGGTCGACCACGTACCGAGGTCGATCGGCTCGTGCCCCGCGTCGCGGACCGTCTCGAGCGCCAGGTCCTTGAGCGGGAAGCCGGCGTGGTCGGCGGCGACGGCGATCCTCATCGGGCGGGCTCCTCGATCGGCGGTGGCTGGGTCGGGCGCAGGTCGTCGGTGAGCTCCTGCGCGGCCAGCAGCGCCGCGCCGAGCACCCCGGCCTCGGCGCCGCGGCGCGCGAGCCGGATCGTCGTCTCGGTGCCGACGCCGGGCAGTGTGTAGCGGCGCGCGACCTCGCGCGCGGGCTCGAGCAGGAGGTCCCCGGCCGCGGACACGCCGCCGCCGACGACGACCTCGCGCGGGTCGAAGGTGTTGATGGCGTTGGCGATGCCGATGCCCAGGCGCTCGCCGAGCAGCCGGACGGCGCGCAGCCCGGCCTCGTCGCCGGCGCGCGCCGCCTCGACGGCGTCGCGGCCGCTGACGCGGCCGCGCCCCGCCAGCGAGCGCCCGAGCGCGGACTGCGGGTGCTCGTGCGCGAAGCGCAGCGCGAGCCGGTCGAGCTCCGTCCCGGCGGCCAGCGTCTCGAGCGACCCCGCCTGCGGGAACTGCTCGCCCGCCGCCGGCGCGCCGTCGGCGAGGTCCAGGCCGATGATCTGGTGTCCCAGCTCGGGCGCGGCGCCCGTCGCGCCGCGATACAGGCGCCCGCCGAGCACGACTCCGCCGCCGACGCCGGTGCCAACCGTGAACATCACGAGGTCGCGCGACACGAGCCGGTCGCCGTCGTAGGCCTCGGCCAGCGCGGCGCACGACGCGTCGTTCTCGACGTAGACCGGCAGCCCGACGCGCTCGCCCAGGATCTTGCGCAGCGGCAGGTCGGCGAGCGGGACCCTGACGCTGAAGCGGATCCGCCCCGTCGCGAACTCGACGACGCTCGGGACTCCGATCCCGACCGCCCGCGCGTTCGGGGCGCGCACGTCGTCGATCTGCGCGACGAGCTGGTCGAGCAGCGCTTCCGTCGAGGCGGTGGTGGTCGGGCGCACGACGGGCGCCGACAGCGCGCCGCGTTCGAGCCCGGCGACGGCCACCTTGGTGCCGCCCACGTCGACGCCGATGAACTGGCCCTCGATCACGCCGGGCGCAGGCTATCCCAGGCGCAGATCGATGGCGGCAGCGGGGGCCAGCAGCACGGTGAGCCCCGTGCGCGGGTCGCGCGGCGAGGCCCGCCGCTCGCGCAGCACGACCGCCGACCACGGGGCGCCGGCGTCGAGCCGGGGCGCCAGCTGGGCGGCGACCTCGCGCGGCACCCAGCCCACCTGCTCGCCGGCCGGCGTCAGCAGCGCGATGGCGTGCGGGTCGTGCGGGTTGGCGGGGTCGCGGCGCAGGACGAGCGGGCGGCCGGGCGCGGCGTCCTCGGATTCGAGCGCGCTTGCATGGTGGCGCCCGGCGCCGGCGGCGCCGACCACCCGCAGCCCGCGCTCGGCGAGCTCTGGGGCGTCGCGGCCGAGGAAGCGCCCGTCGCCGTCGACGAGGTGGTAGCCCGCGACCCAGACGATCCCGCCGTCATCGGGATACCAGTAGCGCTCCTCGTGGACGAGGTCGACGGCGAGGGTCACAGCCGGGCCGCGGCCGCTTCGTCGCACAGCACGACGAGGCGCCCGGACGCGGGACGCACGAGCGCGCTCGGCGCCGACGGGTCCGGCTGCGGGCCGAACGCGCGCGCCATCGCCTCCGCCTTGTCCGCCCCGGCCACGAGGAAGACGACCTCGGCCGCCGCGTTGAACAGCGGCAGCGTCATCGTCACGCGCGGCACGCGCGGGTCCATCCCCGGCTCCGGCACGCCCACCACGAGCCGCTCGCGCTCCTCCACCGCCGGCTTGCCTCCGAACAGGGACGCGGTGTGGGCGTCGGGCCCCATCCCCATCAGGGCCAGGTCGAGCGCGGGGGCGTCGCCGAGCGCCGCCCGCAGCCGCGCCTCGTAGTCGGCGGCCGCGGCATCGGGCCCGAGCTCCGTGCGCACGCGCTCGAGCGGCGCCCCGTCCCCCAGCTGCTCGCGCACCATGCGGAAGTTCGAGCGCTCGTCGTCCGCCGGCACGGCGCGGTCGTCGCCGAGCCACAGCGTCGCGCCGCTCCAGTCGTCGAGGCGGTCCGCGGCCAGGCGGTAGGCCGCCTTCGGCGTCGACCCGCCCGACAGGGCGATGTGGTGCCCGGCGGCGACATGCTCGACCAGCAGGTCCGCGGCGGCCGACGCCACCGCGGCCGCGTCGGGCAGGGCGCGCAGCTCCGCGTTCACGCCCCCACCAGCTCGCGCGCGGCGGCCAGCGCCGGGCGGTACGTGCGGTCGCGCAGCAGGGCCTGCCGGACGCCCTCGCCGAGGATCCCTGCCTCGCCGCGCGATGCGCCGAGGACGGTGAACTCCCGCCGCGCGCCGTCACGCGCGACCCGCACCTCCCGCAGGCCGCCCGGGGCGCGGTCGAGCGAGACTGCGGAGCCGTCGGCGGCCTCGATGGTGACGCCGGCCAGCCCGGGGGCGCCCGGCTGCTGCACGGGGCACAGCGTGACCTTGACGTCGCCGCGGCGCGCGCGGGCGCGCCCGACGAGCTGCTCGCCGCGCGGCATCAGCGCCCCCGGCCGCCACTCCAGCCGCGCCGCCAGCCAGCCGCAGAACAGCGCGGCCGAGGCGGTCGAGTCGTGACGGTGGCGGACCGTGACCGCGCCGATCGACTTCAGCGCGGCCCGGTGCTCCGGCGGGTCGAAGGCCGCGGCGACCCGCTCGCGCCACGGCGTCCCGCGCAGCCACGCGAGGTCGACCACGTACATGTCCTGGGCGAGCTCGGCGGCGCGGTCGAGGGCGGCCCCGACCTCCGGTTCGCTCAGCGAGTCGACCAGCACGACCTGGGCGATCCGCCGCAGCGACTGCACCGCCTCGTGGTGGCCGTGCGGCGCCCACACCAGCGTGGCCAGGTCCGGGACGACCAGCGGCGCCACCAGCGTCTCGAGCCCGCGCAGGTGGCGGTCGCCCATGTCGATCTCGATCCGCTCGCGCGTGATGGCGAGCTCGCCCGGCCGCGGGTCCTCCGTGGCCATCGACGCCCACGCGTCCAGCGCGCGCCTGCCCGGCTCGACCGCGCACAGGACGGTCCGCGAGGGGTGGAAGCGGCCGACCCGTTCGAGCCGGTTCTCGACCTCGCCGCGGTAGCGGCCGTCGAGCACGACGACGAGGTTGAGCACCCGGGCCGGGGCGACGGCGCCGGCCTGCGCGTGCCGCGCCGCCAGCAGCTGGCGCAGCGCGGCCTCGATGGCGGCGGGCGAGGTGTCCTGCTCGGCCCAGACCTCGTCGGACATCAGCGCCTCACAGCGAGCGCCAGGCCCGTCCCGGCCCGAGCAGCTCCTCGGCCTCCGCCGGCCCCTGCGAGCCCGCTGCGTACTCGGCCAGCGGCTCGCCGCCGCCGCGCCACGCCTCCAGGATCGGGTCGATGATCGACCACTGGGCGTCCACCTCGTCGTTGCGGGTGAACAGCGTGGCGTCGCCGCGCATGGCGTCGAGGATCAGCCGCTCGTAGGCCTCCGGCGACTGCGACAGGAACGACGTGCCGTAGCGGAACTCCATGTTCACCGGGCGGATCCGCATGCGCGTCCCGGGGATCTTCGCGCCGAGCTTGAGCGAGACCCCCTCGTCGGGCTGCATGGTCAGCACGAGCTGGTTGGGAACCGGGCCGACCGAGCCGTCGGTCTGGAAGGCCATGTGCGGCACCGCCTTGAGCTGGACCGCGATCTCGGTCACCTTGCGCGCGAGGCGCTTGCCCGTGCGCAGGCAGATCGGCACGCCGGCCCAGCGCCAGTTGTTGACCTCGAGCCGCAGCGCGGCATAGGTCTCCGTGGCCGAGTCGTCCGGCACGCCCTCCTCGTCGAGGTAGCCCGGGACCTCGTCGCCGGCCACGACGCCGGCGGTGTAGCGGGCGCGGACGGTGTGGCGGCCGACCTCCTCCGGCGTCCAGGGCCGGATCGCCTGCAGGACCTTGACCTTCTCGTCGCGGACCTTGTCGGCCTCGAAGGACACCGGCGGCTCCATGCACAGCAGCGTCAGCAGCTGGAGCATGTGGTTCTGGACGAGGTCGCGCAGCGCGCCCGCCTGGTCGTAGTAGCCCGCCCGCGAGCCGATGCCGATGTCCTCGGCCGCGGTGATCTGGACGTGGTCGATGAAGTTGCGGTTCCACACCGGCTCGAACATGAAGTTCGAGAACCGGAAGGCCAGCATGTTCTGGACGGTCTCCTTGCCCAGGTAGTGGTCGATGCGGAAGACCTGCTTCTCGCGGAAGCCCTTCGAGACCACGGACTGCAGCCTGCGCGCCGACGCCAGGTCCGTGCCGAACGGCTTCTCGATGATCGCTCGCACGTCGGCCTTGTCGTGGCGGTGCAGCCCGGCCTGGCGCAGCTGCTCGGTGATGACGGGGAAGTAGTCGGGTGCGGTCGACAGGTAGTAGGCGCGGTTGAGGACCTGCCCGGCCTCGGCGTCGGCCTCGTCGACGGCGGCCGCCAGCCGCGGGTAGCCCTCGGCGTCGTCGAACGAGAACCCGAGGTAGCGGATGCGCTCGAGCAGCCCGGTCAGGACGTCCGGATCCGGCGTGCGGCGCGAGAAGCTCTCGATCGCCTCGCGCGCCTGGGCCCGGAACTCGTCGTCGGGCAGGTCGCGGCGCGAGACGCCGATCAGGTTGAAGCGCTCGGGCAGGGCACCCTCGTGGGCGAGGTTGTAGAGCCCCGGCAGGAGCTTGCGGCGGGCGAGGTCGCCCGTCGCGCCGAAGATGACGAGCGTCGTCGCGGGCACCGGCAGCCGCTCGAGGCCCTCGACGAGCGGGTTGCCCTCCCGGACGAGCTGCTGAGACGACGTCGTCGCCATCAGCGGCTGACTATCGCACGGCGGCCCGCCGCGTGCGCCGCGGCGGGCCGGTGCGAAGCGGTGCTACTTGCGGACCTTGACCTTGACGACCTTGCTCGTCGAGGTCTCGCCGTCGGTGGCGACGACGCTCAGCGAGTAGGTGCCCTTCTTGACCTTCTTCGCGGTCTTGACGGTGAGCTTCTTCGTCCCGGACGTCCTGCCGAGGGTGCCCTTGCCGAGGGTCTTCTTGCCCTTGGCGAAGGTCGCGGTGACGGAGCTCACCTCGCGCGAGACCGTGATCGTCGCCGGGAACTTGCGGCTCTTCTTGAGCTTGCGCGAGGAGACCTTGCCGACCTTGACCTGGAGGTCGATCGCCTCGGTCTGGCCGGGGGGCGTGCCGCCCGGCGGCGGCGGCGCCGAAGTGCCGTCGTTCGGCGGCGGCGTCGCGCTCGCGACGGCCAGCTCGGCGTAGCCGTTGTAGTCGATCGGGCCGTCGAAGAAGTTGTTCCAGTACTCGACGGTGTAGGCGCCCGTGGGGGCGTTCTTGATCACGATCTTGTAGTGCTTGCCCGCCGAGACCGAGTCCGCGTCGCTGGAGCCGACCACGACCGAGTTGTCGGGCTTGCGGATGCGGATCGTGACCGCGCCCGCGTTGTCCGCCGGCTGGCCGATGTCGGCGGCGACCGTCAGGTTCGCGGAGTCGGCGACGGTGAGGGCGAAGGAGTCGCACGACGGCGCCTCGCACGGCACGGTGTCATTGGCCGTGATGGCGGCCGGGACGCGCGTGAAGTACGAGCCGATCGTCTGGCCGGTCCAGTCGACCCGCGGCGAGGACTTCGAGACGGTGCCCGACTCCGGCGTCGCCGCGACGGCGGTGCTGGCGAGGCCGCCGGCGATGAGGATGCCGCACAGCACGCGGCGGGGGGTTCGAGACATGCAGCGCCAAACGGTCGCGCGCGCCGGAACTTGTCCTAGCCGTCCGCGTGACGTTCGACCGCGTGCCCGCCGAACTGGTTTCGCAGCGCGGCGAGCATGCGGTGCGTGTAGTCGCCCTCGCCGCGCGAGTAGAAGCGCGCGTAGAGCGCCGCGGTGATGACCGGGGTCGGCACGTCGTGGTCGATCGCGTCGACGATCGTCCAGCGCCCTTCGCCCGAGTCGGCGACGTGCCCGCGCAGCGCGGCGAGGTCGTTGCCCTCCTCCCGGAACGCGCGCTCGGCGAGCTCGCACAGCCACGACCGCACGACCGAGCCGCGGTTCCACAGGCCCGCCACCTCGGCCAGATCGATCCCGAAGCCGGCCTTGTGCATGAGCTCGAAGCCCTCGGCGTACGCCTGCATCAGGCCGTATTCGACCCCGTTGTGGACCATCTTCACGAAGTGGCCCGCGCCGGGATCGCCGAAGTGGCGCCACCCCGGCCCGAAGGGGTCCCCGTCCGCCGGCTGCGGCGCCAGGACGTCCAGGATCGGTGCGAGCCGCTCCACGCCCTCGCGCGGCCCGCCCACCATCATGCAGTAGCCCACGTCCAGGCCCCAGACGCCGCCGCTCGTCCCGACGTCGACGTAGTGCAGGCCGCGCTCCGCCAGCTCCGCGCCGCGGCGGACGTCGTCGTGCCAGTTGGAGTTGCCGCCGTCGACGATCAGGTCGCCCGGATCCATCAGCCCGGCGAGCTGCCGCACGGTCTGCTCGGTGGGATCGCCGGCCGGGACCATGATCCAGACCGCCCGCGGCGCGTCGAGCTTGCCCACCAGGTCCTCCAGCGACGACGCGCCGCGCGCCCCGTGGCCTTCGGCCGCCGCGACGGCCTCGGCGTTGAAGTCGAAGGCCACCACGTCGTGGTCGGAGTCCCGCTTGATGCGGTGGACCATGTTGCCGCCCATCTTCCCGAGGCCGACGAAGCCGATCTGCATGCTGGAACCCTCCCGTTGACCGGCCGCGGACGCTACCGCTCGGGGCCGGGCTACGGTCTGCCGGGCGATGGCCGAGACGGGCGAGCCCGTGCGGGTGGACAAGTGGCTGTGGGCGGCGCGGCTGGTCAAGACGCGCGCCCTCGCCGCGGAGGCCGTGCGCGGCGGGCGCGTCCACGTCAACGGCAGGGCCGTCAAGGCCGCCCGCGACGTGCGGCCCGGCGATCGGATCGAGCTGAGCCTGGGCCAGGTGCGGATGGAGGTCGTCGTGCGCGCGCTCTCCGCCCGCCGCGGCCCGGCGAGCGAGGCGGCGCTGCTCTACGACGAGACGCCGGAGAGCCGCGCCGCGCGCGAGCGCGCGGCCGAGCTGCGGCGGATGGCGCCGCCGCCGCTGCCGGATCCGGGCGGCCGGCCCACCAAGCGCGACCGCCGGCGGATGGACCGCGGGCGCCGCCGCTGACGCACCCGCAAGCCCGTTCAGCGGATGCGGGCGGTGAGCTCGTCGATCCCGGCGGGGAGGTCGGCGGCGCGCAGGCGCACGCGGACCGCCGGCAGGTCGTGGCCGCGCAGGGTCTGGAGGTCGCCGTCGGCCTGGGCGGAGATGAGCTGCCGGAAGCTGAACGGGCGGCCGGGCACCTCGAGGTCGAACTCCGAGTCGTGCACGAGCTGCAGGAAGCGGCCCGTCGGCGGGCCGCCCTTGTGGTACTGGCCGGTCGAGTGCAGGAAGCGCGGCCCGTAGCCCCACGTGGTGGCCACGCGGAAGCGTTCCTGCAGCGCCGCGCGGAGGCGCGCGACGGCGGCGTCGACCGCGCCGTCGTAGGGCAGGTAGCCCATGATCGCCACGTACGACGGCGGTGCGAGGCCGTCGAGCAGCTCCCCCACCTCGCCGTCGTCGATCGCCGGCGCGCCCTGCTCGAGCACGCGCGAGGTGTTGTCCTTGGCCTCCTGCACGTTCGGCTGGTCGAACGGGTTGATGCCGAGCGCCCAGCCCGCCACCGCGGTGGCGAACTCGCTGAAGAAGAAGACCCGCCCGAGGTCGCCCGGCCCGTGCGCGCGCACGACGATCGTCGGATGGCCGGCGGCGGCGAGCGCCGCGATCGCCTGCTCGTGCGCGGCGTCCGGCGCGTCTGCGTTGCGGACGTGGACGAAGACCCGGTCGTCGCCGTAGGCCTCCGGCGCGAGCACGGGCTCGTCGGCGATCGGCAGCACGCCGCGCCCCTGCTTGCCCGTGCTCTCGGCGATGAGCTGCTCGACCCACAGCCCGAGCGACTCGAGCGGCGAGTCGATCACGAAGGTGAGCTTGTCGCGCCCGCGCTGGGCGAGCACACCCAGCGCCACGCCGAGCCACAAGCCCGAGTTCGCCGACGACGCGCCCCACTCGGCGCAGTTCTGCTCGGCGACCTCGGACGCGTGCAGCTGGCCCTCGACGTCGACGCCCGCCAGCGCCGCCGGCACCAGGCCGAAGTACGACAGCGCCGAGTAGCGCCCGCCGATCTCCGGGTCGTTGACCCAGACGCGGCGGAACTCGTGCTCGGCCGCGAGCCGCCCGAGCGCCGTGTCGGGATCGGTGACGGCGACGTACTGCGACCCCTGGGGCCGGCGGCTCCAGAAGTGCGCGAACAGCGAGTTGGGCTCGATCGTGCCGCCGGACTTCGAGGAGACGAGGAACAGCGTGCGCTCGAGGTCGGCCGCCTGCTCGACCGCGGCCACCGCGAGCGGCTCGGTCGTGTCGAGCACGTGCAGGCGCAGCCCGCCGAGCGGCCCGTACGAGCGCCGGAAGACCTCGGGGGCGAGGCTGGAGCCGCCCATGCCGAGCAGCACCGCGTCGGTGAAGCCGTCCGCCCGCACCTCCTCGGCGAACGCCGCCAGCTCCCCCACGCTCTCGTGCAGCTTGTCGGCGATGGTCAGCCAGCCCAGGCGGTCGGCGAGCTCCGGCGTGCCCTCCGGCGCCCACACCGTCGGGTCGCGCGACCAGATGCGCCGCACCACGTCCTCGTCGGCGGCGCGCCGCAGCGCGTCGGCGACCGGGCCCTCGGCATCGGCCGGCAGGTCGGCCTCGATCGTCGCCGGCCGCCCCGTCACCACCGCCTCGCGGCGGCGCTCGATGCCGGACAGCAGCTTGTTCATCGGCTCCACGAAGGCCGCGATGCCCTCGCGCAGGAGCTGCTCGGTGACGTCGTCGAGGTCGATCCCCGCCGCTCGCAGCGCGTCGAGGTCGCCCTGCGGGTCGGCGTCGAGCGTCGGCCCCTCCACCGACGAGCGCTCCGCAGCGGCCAGCAGCGTCGGCAGCGGCATCGTGTTCACCGTCTCCGGGCCGACCAGGTTGTCGACGTACAACGTGTCCGGGTAGCGCGGGTTCTTGACGCCGGTCGACGCCCACAGCGGGCGCTGCGACGGGCAGCCGCTATCGCGCAACCCGGAGAACCTCCCGCCGTGGAAGACCTCCTTGTACGCGCGGTACGCCGCGCGCGCGTTGGCGAGGCCGGCACGCCCGAGCAGGTCGTCGCGGCCCAGCGCCTCCAGCCGCCGGTCCACCTCGGTGTCGACGC
This sequence comes from Solirubrobacteraceae bacterium, assembly GCA_035540675.1. Classification (GTDB taxonomy): domain Bacteria; phylum Actinomycetota; class Thermoleophilia; order Solirubrobacterales; family Solirubrobacteraceae; genus DATLGB01. The sequence goes on from DATLGB010000121.1 coordinate 40,480, forward strand.
GCGAGACGAAGAACGACGCGACGGAGTGCACGTTGAGCGGCTTGTCCTCGGCGAGCCGCCGCTCCATCGCGGCGATGTAGGCCTCCATCACGCGGCGGTGCCAGTCGACGCTGAACAGCAGCGTGACGTTGACGTTCATGCCCTCGTAGAGCGCCTGCTCGATCGCGGGGATCCCCTCCTCGGTGGCGGGGATCTTGATCATCAGGTTGGGCCGCGAGACGAGCCCCCAGTACAGCCGCGCCTGCTCGAGCGTGCCCTCGGTGTCGTGCGCCAGCCGGGGTGCGACCTCGAGCGACACGTAGCCGTCGAGCCCGCCCGTCGCCTCGTGGACCGGCCGCAGGACGTCCGCCGCCGCCTGGACGTCCTCGACCGCCAGCCGCCGGTACACCTCGCGCGCCGACAGGCCCTCGCGCGCCGCGGCGGCCAGCGCCTCGTCGTAGTCGCTGGAGCCGAGGATCGCCTTCTCGAAGATCGCGGGGTTCGACGTGACGCCGCGCAGCGAGCACTCCTCGACGAGCCGCTCGAGCTCCCCGGAGGCGATCATGCCGCGGCGCAGCTGGTCGAGCCAGATCGACGTCCCGGCGGCGGTGACCGCCGCGAGCCGCTCGTTGACGGCGCTGATGCTCACCGCCGCGCCCCCGCCGAGCGCTCGACCGCCGCGCGCGCCCGCTCGGCCACCGCCTCCGGCGTGAAGCCGAAGTGCTCGTAGAGCGCCTTGTACGGCCCCGAGGCGCCGAACCCGTCCATCGCCACGACCTCGCCGCCGTCGCCGACCCAGCGGTGCCAGCCGAGCGGCGACGCCGCCTCGACGGCCACGCGCGCCCGCACGCCCGGCGGCAGGACGCTGTCCCGGTAGCCCGCGTCCTGCGCCTCGAACGCGTCCAGGCACGGCATCGACACGACGCGGACCGCGAGGTCGGACAGCGCGTCGGCCGCCTGCAGGCACGTGTGGACCTCCGACCCCGTCCCCATCAGGATCAGGTCCGGCTCGCCGTCGCTGTCGCGCAGCACGTACGCGCCCCGCTCGATGGCGTCGTCGGGCACCGCCTCGGAGTCGAGCGTCGGGACCCCCTGCCGCGACAGGGCGATCGCGGTCGGGCCGTCCGTGCGGTCGATCGCGAAGCGCCAGGCCAGCGCCGTCTCGTTGAAGTCGGCGGGCCGGACCACCGCGAGGTTCGGCGTCGCGCGCAGCGACGCCAGCTGCTCGATCGGCTGGTGCGTCGGGCCGTCCTCGCCGAGGCCGATCGAGTCGTGCGTGAACACGAAGATCGACGGCAGGCCCATGAGCGCCGACAGCCGGATCGCGCCCTTCATGTAGTCCGAGAAGATCAGGAAGGTCGCGCCGTAGCCGCGGAAGCCCGACAGCGTGAGCCCGTTGACGATCGCGCCCATCCCGTGCTCGCGGATGCCGAAGTGCAGGTTGCGCCCGCCGTAGTCGCCCTTGCGCACGCTGACGCTGTCGGAGATCAGCGTCAGCGTCGACGGGGCGAGGTCCGCCGAGCCGCCGACCAGCTCGGGGACGCGCTCGGCGGCCCACTGGATGACGGTGCTCGACGCCTTGCGGGTCGCGACGGCGCCGTCCTCGGCCGTCTGCCGCGGGAGGCCCTCGCCCCAGCCCTCGGGCGGGCGGCGGCTCTGGAAGCGCTCGAGCTCCGCCGCCAGGTCCGGGTGCGCCTCGCGGTAGGCGGCGAAGCGCTCCTGCCACTGGCGGCGGGCCTCCTCGCCGGCCTGCACCGCCGCCCGGAAGTGGTCGAGCACGCCGTCCGGGACGAAGAACGGCTCCTGGCTCGGCCAGCCGTACGCCTCCTTGGTGAGGCGGATCTCCTCCTCGCCCAGCGGCGAGCCGTGGGCCTCGGCCGTGTCCTGCTTGTTCGGGGCGCCGGGCGCGATGTGCGTGCGCACGACGATCAGGCTCGGGCGGTCGTCCTGCGCCTTCGCGGCCTCGACCGCCTCGGTGACGCGCTCGAGCGAGACGTCCTCGCCCACGTTCTGGACGTGCCAGCCGTACGCCTCGTAGCGCGCGCCGACGTCCTCGGAGAACGCCAGCTCGGTGTCGCCCTCGATCGAGATGTGGTTGTCGTCGTAGAAGGCGATGAGCCGCCCGAGGCCCAGGTGGCCGGCCAGCGACGCGGCCTCGGACTGGACGCCCTCCTGCATGTCGCCGTCGGACGCGATCACGAACGTGTGGTGGTCGACGACCTCGTGGCCGTCGCGGTTGAAACGCGCGGCGAGCATGCGCTCGGCGAGCGCGATCCCGACCGCGGTCGCGATGCCCTGGCCGAGCGGCCCGGTCGTGGTCTCGATCCCCTTGGCGTGCCCGTACTCGGGGTGCCCGGCGGTGGGCGAGCCGAGCTGGCGGAAGTCGCGCAGGTCGTCGAGCGTCAGGCCGTAGCCGGAGAGGTACAGCATCGAGTACAGGAGCATCGACGCGTGCCCGGCGCTGAGCACGAAGCGGTCGCGGTCGATCCAGTCCGGATCCGACGGCGCGTGCTTCATCGCCCGCGTGTAGAGGACGTACGCGATCGGCGCCAGCGCCATCGGCGTGCCGGGATGGCCCGAGTTCGCCTGCTGGACGGCGTCCATGGACAGCGTCCGGATGGTGTCGACGCACAGCTTGTCGAGGCTGGCTTGCTCCGTCGCGACCGACATCGCGCTCCTTGGGCTCGGGGTGTGCGCGTGACGCTACCGCGTGTGATCGGAACGCGGCCCGCGGGCGTACCCTGGGGGTATGAGCACGACTTCGCGCGAGATCGACAAGAGCGACGAGGACTGGCGGCGCGAGCTGACGCCCGAGCAGTACGCCGTGCTGCGCCGGCAGGGCACGGAGCCGCCGTTCACCGGCCGCTACTGGGACTGCCACGACGACGGCATCTATCGCTGCGCCGCCTGCGGCGCCGAGCTGTTCGACGCCGGCACGAAGTTCGACTCCGGGTCGGGCTGGCCGAGCTTCACCGAGCCCAAGGTCGGCGACGCCGTGGAGCTGCGCCCCGACACCTCGCACGGCATGAACCGCACGGAGGTCGTCTGCAAGCGCTGCGGCGGGCACCTCGGGCACCTGTTCGACGACGGCCCGCGCGACAAGGGCGGGCTGCGCTTCTGCATCAACTCCTGCGCGCTCGACCTCGACCGCCGCGACTGAGGGCGAAGCGGGCTCGGCGCCCGCGCGGGGTACCCTGCGGGCCGTGACCGCGCCGCCCGTATCCGATCCCGAGCTCGAGCAGGTCGCCTGGGATCTCAGCCACCTCCTCGACGCCCCAGACGCCGATCCCGGCGCGTCCGTCGACGCCATGCTCTCCGGCGCGCGCCAGCGCGCCGAGGCCTTCGCCCGCGCCCAGCGCGGGCAGCTCGGCTCGATCGACCGCGCCGGCCTGGCGGCCGCGATGCGCGAGCTGGGCGACCTCGAGGAGGCGATCGGGCGCGCGTTCTCCTACGCGGCGCTCAGCTTCTCCACCAACACGGCCGACCCCGCGCGCGGCGCGCTGCTGCAGCGCGTGCAGGAGCAGGCCACCCAGATCTCGACGCTGCTCGTGTTCTGGGAGCTCGAGTGGGCCGCGCTCGACGACGCCCGCGTGGAGGAGCTGCTGGCGGGCGACGAGCTCGACTTCTGCCGCCACCACCTGCGCTCGGCGCGCCGCTACCGGCCCCACCTGCTCTCCGAGCCGGAGGAGAAGATCATGAGCGAGAAGGCGGTGACCGGGCGCAACGCCTGGGACCGCCTGTTCGAGGAGCAGACGTCGGCGATCGAGGTCGAGCTGCCCGACGCCGGGGAGCCGGTCCCGCTCGAGGTCGCGCTGTCACGGCTGTCGTCGCCGGACCGCGAGGTGCGCCGGACGGCGGCCGAGGCGGTCACCGCCGGGCTCGCGCCCGGGCTGCGCACGCGCGCGTACGTCTTCAACACGCTGCTGGCCGACAAGGCGCTCGACGACCGCCTGCGCGGGTACCCCACGTGGCTGTCGTCGCGCAACCTGGCCAACGAGGCCTCAGACGAATCCGTCCAGGCGCTCGTGTCCGCCGTCCGCGGCCGCTACGAGCTGCCGCAGCGCTGGTACGCCCTCAAGGCGCGCCTGCTCGGGCTCGACCGGCTCGTCGACTACGACCGCAACGCCGCGGTCAGCGACGTCGAGGAGCACGTGCCGTGGGCGGATGCGCGCGACCTCGTGCTGGACTGCTACGCCGGCTTCTCCCCCGACCTGGGCAACCTCGTGCGGCGCTTCTTCGACGAGGCGTGGGTGGACGCGCCGCTGCGGCCCGGCAAGCGCGGCGGCGCCTTCTGCTCGTACACCGTGCCCTCCGTGCACCCGTACGTGATGCTCAACTACACGGCCAAGCGCCGCGACGTGCTGACGCTGGCGCACGAGCTCGGCCACGGCGTCCACGCCGCGCTCGGCGGTCGCCAGGGCGTGTTCCACATGGCGACGCCGCTGACGCTGGCCGAGACCGCCTCGGTGTTCGGCGAGACGATCGTCTTCGGCCGCCTGCTCGAGCGCGCCGAGACGCCCGAGAGCCGGCTCGACCTGCTCGCCTCCAGCATCGAGGGCTCGATCGCGACCGTCTTCCGCCAGGTGGCGATGAACCACTTCGAGGACCTCGTGCACACGGAGCGCCGCGAGCGCGGCGAGCTGGCGGTCGACCGCTTCAACGAGCTGTGGGCGCAGTCGCAGGCGGAGATGCTCGGCGACGCGGTCGAGATCACCGAGGGCTACCGCAGCTGGTGGTCCTACGTCCCCCACTTCATCTCGACGCCCGGCTACGTCTACGCGTACGCGTACGGGCAGCTGCTGGCGCTGTCGGTGTACGCGCGCTACGAGGAGGAGGGCGACGCCTTCGTGCCGGCCTACCTCCAGCTGCTCGAGGCCGGCGGCTCGCGCTCCCCGGAGGAGCTGACCGCGATCGTCGGCATCGACCTCACCGACCCCGGCTTCTGGGACCGCGGCCTGGACCTCGTCGAGCGCCAGCTGACCGACGCCGAGGACGCGGCGCGCCAGGCCGGGCGCGCCTAGCGACCGCGCGCGCCGGAGCGTCGAGTATCTGTCGCTCCGCGGGAGCACCCGCCGCTCGAGGGCGCCGGCCAGCGTCGAGGGATGCCGGTCTCAGGCGGAAGGAGCGTCCCGTCAGGAACCCGCGCGGAGCTCGAATTCGATGACGCTGCTGCCCGCGCTCGTGTCGATCTGCAAGGCGTAGCAACCTGGTCGCGCCACCACGATGTAACTCGGGAAAGTTCTCCAACCACGCGATCCGTCTACTTCGGGTAGGAGCAATTCGTCTTTCGGAGCTTCTGCGGAGCCGAACCGGATCGGGTCGGGGGCGTGGGCGGAGCGTCCTCGGATCAGCGCTGGGCCTTGGTAGTTGGATTCGATCGCCCACAGGATCTTGACCTCGCGCAGAGGCCTGGAATCGAGCGGACCAATCGCGACGTATCTGCCAGACCCACTGCGGTCCGGCCGGTAGCCGCCGGGGGCGGTCACAAAGTTCGGGTAGACCGGTCCCACACCGGGGGCAATTGCCCGAGGACGACCAACAGGCGCCTTGAGCTGCCCGAACCGACGCCCGAGCGTCGGGCGGCAAACTCCCTTTGCCCTGGTCGGCGTCTGGAGTGGTCGCCTCAGCGAGCGGATCAGTGGAGTGGGCTGTCGCGTGTCGTCGGCCACTTGAGTGCTAGGAGGGGAGGCGGTCGCTGCCGACTTCGGTGGAGTCGACTTCGAGCGGTCGGAACTGCAACCAGCCAGAAGAAGAGAGCCGCACAACAGGAACCGCATCGTCCTGCTGGCCGCTCCACCCGACACGTAGAAAGTGTTCCACCCGAGAGCAAAGACGGACGCTCCTTCGAGGCAACAGCGGCGTCGCCGTTTGAGGAGCCAAAGCGTTCCGTTTCCGGCCTAGGCTTGCAAGATGGCGGTTCCGCCAGTGCGTTCGCGCATTACCCCTGCGTGGCCAGCGCTGTCTCGGCGACTGCCGCTCAGTGTGGCTCTTTCAGTGATCGTCCTGGGCGGATGCGCGGCGGAGGGCGAGGAGCTACCGGCCCGGGTACAGGCGCAGTTGCCGCTTGTGTCAGGCGAGCTGTATGAGTTGTGCCCGGTGACCGATACTCCGCGCGAGCACTACAACCAAGAAGCCCGTACGAAACGACGCCGGCTCGAGGCGTTGATCCGCGAGGTGCGTCGCCGGCCGGACGCGATCATCACCCGGGAGTTCGAGGACGCTCACAGCGGCGAGCGCCACAAGGAGCGTCTCTCGGTGCGCGACCTCGCCAGAGAGCATCTCGGCAACCCCGGCATCAAGGGCGTGCCATGCGCTCGGCGTCAGATGGCGCGGCTGCAAAACGCTGTCGAACCGGGCCGCAAGACGCGCGAGCTCGAAGACGAGCGCGTCTTTCTCATCGACGAGGTCGTGCGGGCCCTGCGATTGCGACAGGACGGGACCATCTACACCAACCGTCACTGCCGGGAGGTCCAACAGATCCTCACCGCACGGGAAGAGGTGCAGATCTCAGAGAGATCACCGATCGAGAACATCGAACTGATCGCCAGCCCGGACAAGACCGTCGGAATCGAGGCATTCAAGCCGACCCCGCAGTGCCGCCGGTACCTCGAGCGGCGGCTTGCCCTACTCGAGGCGAGTCCCTAGCGCCAAGTCGCGGGACGCTGCTTTGAGGCTTGCTGTTGTGATTGGCCTCGTCGGTGACGTCCGACGTTGAGGAGAAGGTCCCGACCGGCGGCGAGCTGACTCTCTTTGAGGCTGTCGGCCGGTCGAGGGCCTGACTTCCTTCTGTTGTGTCGCTCGTCGCCGGTCGGGGATGTTCGGCGTGACTTGATAGGAGCGTGGCATCGCCCTCGAGCAAGCCATGTCCGCCGGGCGTCCGCTTCAGGTCGGATGAAGGGACAACACGAATGATTGTGCTCGGTGCGGACATGCACAAGAGCTCACACACGATCGCAGCGGTCGCTGCCGGGACGGGCGAGCTGCTGGGCGACAAGACCGTTGACGTCGGAGCCAGAGGCTTTGGCGCGGCGCTCGATTGGGGCCGCTCGCTCGGCAACGAGCGGGTCTGGGCGCTTGAGGATTGCCGGCATGTCTCGGGTGCCTTTGAGCGGTTTCTGCTTGCCCGCGGCGAGCGGGTGGTTCGCGTCGCGACGAAGCTGATGGCGGGCGCCAGGCGCGCCGGCCGCGAGCGCGGAAAGTCAGATCGCATCGACGCGCTCGCCGTCGCCCGGGCCGCGCTGCGCGACCGGATCGATTCGCTGCCCGTCGCCCAGCTGGCCGCAATTCGAGCTGGAGATCCGCCTGCTCGTCGATCATCGCGAGCGCCTGGTTCACAACAGGACGGCGCTGATCAACGACGTCCTCTGGCATTTGCATGACCTCTGGCCCGAGCTCAAGCTGCCAGGCGGCGCGCTGGTTTCAAAGAAGTGGACGACCAAGATCGCCCGGCGGCTGGCTCGCGCCGAGCAGACGGCGCGGGTCCGGATCGCGCGCGACGAGCTGCGTCACATCCGCGAGCTCACGACCATCATCGACGCCTACGAAACCGAGATCTCAGACCTCGTCGACCAAGTCGCCCCGCAGCTGCTCGACCAGCCCGGCTTCGGCGCGCTGACCGCCGGCAAGCTGATCGGGGAGATCGCCGGCGCCACGCGCTTTGCGACCGACGCCAAGCTGGCCCGGGCCGCGGGCGTCGCCCCGATCCCGGTCTCATCGGGCAAGACCAACCGCCACCGCCTCGACCGCGGCGGCAACCGCCAGATCAACGCCGCCATCCACCGCGTCGCGGTCACCCGCGCGCGCTGCCATCCCGAGACCAAGGCCTATCTCGAGCGCAAGCGAGCCGAAGGCAAGACCACCCGCGAAGCGATCCGCTGCCTCAAGCGACACCTCATCCGCGACGTCTGGCAGCTCCTGCAGGCGCCCCACCCCGTCCAGGAAACACCGCCATCACCATCAATTTCTTGACATAGGAGCAGCAGAAGCGGCAGCGTCTGGCTACTCCAGCAGGGTGGTGATCTGCATGGTCGGCTGGCGCCGCTGGTGTGCGACGGCCAGTACCTCTTCTGGCGCGACCGAGGTAGGCGGTCGTGACGGCGAGGTTGGCGTGGCCAAGCTGGCGCTGCAGGATGTGGACCGGGACGCCTTCGCGCACGAGCTCAACCGCGTGGCGGCGGCGCAGCTGGTGGGGGCGATGCGCCGGCGGATCCCGCAGCGCCGTTGCAGCGTTCGGGTCGGCCGCTGGTCGGCCCTTCGGTGACGCTGAAGTAGGGACCGGCGGCAATGTCTCGCGCAGGACGTTCCACTGTTTGAGCTGGACCCATTCCCACGGGTCCATGCCGACGATTCGCGGCCGCCCTTGCCGCGGCGTACCGTGATCGAGCCGCTGTCGGGATCAAGGTCGCGCTCTTCAAGCGCTTCGCTGATGCGCAAGCCGGAGCGCCACGGCAGCACGAAAAGCGCGCGCAGCCGCGCTCCCCTCGGCGAGTCCGCGCAGCCTCGCAGCAAGCGCACCAACTCATCGATGGTGGGCGGATCGGCTTCATAGCGGCGGCCGCGGTTGCGCGGCGGCCGGCGAATGTCGTAGCCGCGCGCGTCCAGCAGCGGAACCTGTGACATGAGAACCCTCATTTGACGGAAGCGGCCCGCGGGCGCCAGGCAGTTGTCACAGATTTGATGCAGTTCTGGCTCCGCGGAGCCGTTTCCGCTCGAAGCGGAAGCGGCAACAACGTCCGCCATATGTCGCTACGTCACCGGCTCAGTCTTCTGTGGGATCGCCTTCGGCCCAACGGATACGTTCCCGGGGAGGTACCTCCGGAGCAGATCGAAGCGGCCAAGCGGGCTTTCATGGACGAGCCCGTGGCGGACGGCCCCGGATGGAGGGCGTACATCTTCGAGGACGATGTCGACGCAGGATCGAAGAGCGTCTAGCGAGCCGTAGCGGACGCTGCTTCTGCCTCTTGGCGGCGGTCGGATCTAGCCACCGGTGCCGACCAGGACCACGCCGATCACGGCAAGGAAGACTCCCACGGTCTGAGCGGCCGACAAGCTCTCCGACAGCAAAGCCACCGCGAGGAGAGCGACGAACGCCGGATACACGCCGATGACGGGGACGACACTGGAAGCCTTGCCATGACTCAGGGCTAAGTAGAACGTCGCCATCCCGAGCGCTCCGCAACCCCCGCTGATCGCAGCGACGCCGAGACCTGAGGGCGACCAGGGCCCGCCGCGGTTGCCGAGGGCAAGGCTTGCCACACCGACCACCACCACGGCAACCCCGAACACGAGCGTGGCGTGGGCGGCACTGACCTCCTTGAGTGCGATGACGCCGAGGAAGCTCCACGCCGTCCACAGGACGACGGTGGCCAACGCGTAGGCGAGCCAATTCACGACGGTCAAGGTAGCTGGGGCCGCGCCACGCGGTCGCGTTCGCCGCGAGCGGCAGCGCCGGCGAATACCGCTTCCGGCTCGGTGCCAAAGCGTCAGATCGACGCCGAGCGAGGCCGGTCGGCCTCCGTCCAGTAGATCCACCCGTTACCAAGCGCGAGGGAACTCGGGTCGATCTCGGTGCTCTCGGCGAGCACCAGGGCACTCGACCGGGTGACTGCGCGAACCGCGATGGTCTCGTCGCGGGTGTCGATGTAGGCGGCGACTCCATCGGCGTTGACGCGCAGGGCAGAAGCCACGCCTGCAACGGGGCCGGGCCGGGGGCGATAGCGCCCGGTGACGCCGTTGACGACGAAGATGGTTGTTGTGCACTCCTCACCCCGCTCGCATTCCTCGCTCTTGTACGCGACGTATGCGCCCGCCACTCGAAAGGAGGTTGCACTCTTGCTGCTGGAGCCCAACACCTCTTCGGTCAAGAACCGCGTCCGGCGTCGCCGTAGATCGCAGGCGTAGCGGATGCCTGGGCGGCTTTTGATCTTGTAGACGCGAACTCGTGCGCTCGCGGCCACGGTCGATCCGGCCGTCGCGCATGACCTAGGCCCTGTGTCTGCCGGAGCGGCGGACGGCGGGATCATCAGCGACAAGCCAACGCCGAGGATGCAGAGAGGACGCCGCATGTCTTCCCGAACGCCGCGCGTCCACAGAAGTTGCAGGATTGCCCGACCATCGCCGCCTGCCCGCGCGACGGCTCCAGAAGCAATCCTGCCGTGCAGCGCAGGCCCCACAAACGACGACCGCCCCGGGATCCGGGGCGGTCGGGGCGGCCCTAGGCCGCGGTGCGCAGGGCGGCGAGCTCGGCCAGGTCGGCCAGCTTCGCCAGGGCGCGCTGCTCGGCAGCGCGGGCCTCGCGGACGGGAACCCCGAGGCGGCGGGCGGTCTGCTCGATCGAGTGCTCGCCCTCGTCGCCCGTGCCGAAGCGCAGGTTGACGACGTTGCGCTCGTCGGCCGGCAGGGCCTCCAGCGCGTCGCGGACGGTGCGCTGCTCGATCGTGCGCTCGACCTTCTCCTCGGTGCTCTCACCGGAGATGGCGATCAGGGCGCCGAGCGGCGTGTCGCCGTCCTCGCCCACGCCGGCGTCGAGGCTGGCGAGGGTGCGGGCGTGCGAGCGCAGGAGGTCGACCTCCTCGGGCGTGAGGCCCGTCTCCTCGGCGATCTGGTCGAGCGTCGGCTCCTCGCCGAGCTTGACGGTCAGCTCGCGCTCGGCGCGCTCGACCTTGCGGGCGCGCTGGGCGACGTGCGCCGGCAGGCGGACGGTACGGCCGGTGTTGTCGAGGCCGCGCTGCAGCGCCTGGCGGATCCAGATCGTCGCGTACGTCGAGAAACGGAAGCCCTTGCGCCAATCGAACTTCTCGGCCGCACGGATGAGGCCGAGCATGCCCTCCTGGACGAGGTCGTTCATCGACAGTCCCTGGCCCTGGTACTTCCGGGCCACGGACACGACGAGACGGAGGTTGCAGTTGATGAGCCGGTCCTTCGCCGCGAGGTCTCCGCGCTCGATCCGCTGCGCCAGCTCGATCTCCTCGTGGGGCTCGAGCAGGCGGAAGCGGCCGGCTTCGCGCAGGAGCTGCTCGAGGGGCTCCAGCAGGATCTCGTCGGGCTCAAGCAGCGGGGACGGGGGAGTGATGCGGTCCAAGTAGGTTCCTTGTTGTCGGGGGGATATCCAACTACTGGAGTCGGATTTTACGGCAAAACGGTTGCCAGCGCAACTATGCGCCGGGACGATGACGGGGTCGCTACCTTCCCGGTACGTCCTAAAACGCGTCTAAGACCACTCTGGTGCGATGTCTGACGACCGTGAGGACGCCATATCGCGCGCGAGCGCCTTCGCCGCGTCGAAACCACATACGGAGCCCGGCGTGCCGTGGCTCCAGCAGGTGCTCACCGAGGATTCGATGGGACGCGCCGTCGTTCCTCGTCGTGAAGTCGTACACCGTACCGAAGAAAGGGCAACACCGCCACCCGGCCACCGCGCCAACCTGGCGCGGCCGGGCTCGAACCCGGGGTACGGGCGGCGCGCATCGCTCGCGAGGCATGCGACCACCGTCGCACCGCGAAGCGCCGCGCGCCAGCAGCATCGCTTCGAGCAGGGATCAGATGCGCTGATTCCGGGCAGTGCCACATCCGCCACGGCCTTCTCTGCGTAAGGAGGGGTGCGCCGGTTGGCGACGAACCTGAATCCTGTACCCCTACTTGGAGGTCCGCAATGCCGGAAACGAGGGACAACACCCCCGCCCGCACCTACGCGCTGGTCATCGGCGCCGTCCTGACGCTCGTCGGAATCGTCGGGTTCCTGGTCGAAGCCAGCTTCGA
>DATLGB010000122.1:0-3918 GCA_035540675.1 Solirubrobacteraceae bacterium
GGCGCGGCGGCGGGATCGGCGGGCTCGGCGGGCTCGGCGGGCGCACCGTCGCCGTCGCCGGTACCGGCCGGCTCGGTCGCCGCCGGCTTCTCGGCCGCGGCGGGCTCGGCGGCGGCCGGCGCGTCCGCGGCTTCGGCGGCGGCCGGAGCGACCGTGGCGGGCGCCTCGCCGGGCGCCGCCGGGGCGCCGGCCTCGGCGGCGGCCACGGGCGCAGCGTCGGCACCGCCGGCGCCCGGAGCGGCGGCGGCGGCCGCGGGAGCGGCGGCGGCCGGAGCGGCGGCCGCGGCCGTCGCAGGCGGCGGCGTCGCCCGGCGCGGGGCGGGCACGGTCGCCCGCCGGGCGGCATCGGCGGAAGCCAGCACGCGCGCCTCGAGCTCCTGCGCGCGCTCGGGCGCGCGGCCGGCCCACTCGCGCAGGCGCTTGAGCTCGCGCGCCTGGGCGAAGAAGAGGATCGCCATCACCGCGAGCCCGAAGAAGGCGGCGATGCCGGCGTAGGCTCCGCCTCGCTCGATCAGGTCGGTGAGCTGTATGGCAGCAGCGGGCGGCACGAAGTGGCGCAGTCTAGATGCTCGTCTGGCGCGGTCAGCCGGGCGGCGCGGCCGATTCCAGCGGCTCCGCGGCGGCCGGGGCGGCGCGGCCGTCGCCGTCGTGACCGGCGGGTACGCCGTCGCCGTCGCGGGCCGCGGCGGCCGCGGCGGCCGCCGCCGACGGCACGCGCACGAGCGCCAGCTCGGCCACCGTCTCGGCCAGGGCGGCGGCGTCCCCCTCCAGCACCAGCAGGCCGATGCGGTCGAAGGTCTCCTCGACCCAGTCCGGGTTCAGCGGCGGGCGGTCGGCGCGCAGGATGCGCTGCGCCGCCGTCGGCGCGGCCGTCTCATAGGGGTTGAACAGATCCTCCTCGAGCTTCTCGCCCGGCCGCGCGCCGATCAGCTCGATCGCGATGTCGCGCCCCGGCTCCAGCCCCGACAGGCGGATCATCTGCTCGGCCAGGTCGAGGATGCGCACCGGCTCGCCCATCTCCAGCACGAACACCTCGCCGCCGGTCGCCAGCGATCCGGCCTCGACGATCAGCTGCACCGCCTCCGGAATCGTCATGAAGTAGCGCGTCATCTCCGGGTCGGTCACGGTGACCGGCCCGCCGGCGGCGATCTGCTTGCGGAAGATCGGGACGACGCTGCCCGACGAGCCGAGGACGTTGCCGAACCGCACCGCCGCGAACGTGGTGTCGGGGTAGCGGGCGTCCGCGGCCTCGATCTGCCACTCGGCGAGCGCCTTGGAGGCGCCCATCACGGTCGCCGGCGAGACGGCCTTGTCCGTCGAGACCAGGATGAAGGTGCGCACGCCGCTGTCGCCGGACACGCGCGTCATCACGCGCGTGGCGATGGCGTTGTTGCGGACGGCCTCGACCGGGTTGGCCTCCATCATCGCGACGTGCTTGTAGGCCGCGGCGTGGAAGACGACGTCCGGGCGGTGCTCGGCGAACACCTCCCGCATGCGCTCCTCCTCCTTGCAGTCGGCCAGCACCCCCACCACGTTGAGCACGTGGCGGTCCTGCTCGAGCTCGCGCTGGATCTCGAACAGGTTGTCCTCGGCGTGGTCGAGCAGGATCAGCTGCCGCGGGTTCACGCGCGCGATCTGGCGGCACAGCTCCGAGCCGATCGACCCGCCCGCGCCCGTGACGAGCACGACGCAGTCCGTGAGGTAGCGGCCGACGCGCTCGACCTCCATGCGCACCGGCTCGCGCCCCAGGACGTCCTCCACCCGCACCTCGCGCACCTGCCGCACCATCCGGCCACCCGTCCGCAGCAGCTCGAAGACGGTCGGCAGCGTGCGCACCGGCACCCCGCGCTCGCGGCAGGCCGAGACGACGCGCGCGCGCAGCTCGCCCGGCGCCGACGGGATCGCGATCAGCACCTCGTCGGGCTCGACGTCGGCGAGGATCCGGCGCAGCTTGGAGGTCGGGCCGTGCACGCGCACGCCGCCGATGCGCAGCCCGTCCTTGCGCGGGTCGTCGTCGACGAAGCCGACCGGCCGCAGCGCCAGCGCGGGGTTGCGCATGATCTCGCGCAGCACGAGCCGGCCGCCCTCGCCGGCGCCCACGATCAGCACGCTGCGCGCGTCGCCGCGCGGGCGGAACGACCCCGCCGGGCGGTCGTGGAACAGCCGCACCACCGCGCGCGCGCCGAGCAGCAGGAGCAGCGAGATGAGGAAGAACAGCGCGATCACGCCCGCCGGCGGGCTCAGCCCCTCGTAGCCGGACGGCGTGTTCACGTACGCCGGATCGAGCACGGCGACGCCGCCGGCCAGCACGAGCGTCGACAGCAGCACGGCCTGCACCACCCGCAGCAGCTCGCGCTGGGAGGCGTAGCGCCACCAGTGGCGGTACAGCCCGAGCGCCATGAACACCAGGGCGCTGCCGATCACCGCGATGTTGAGCGACCGCTCGAACAGCGTCTGGTAGCGCTCCGGAACGCCCTCGTCGAAGCGCAGCTGGTAGGAGAGGTAGTAGGCCAGCCCGACCAGCACCGCGTCCAGCGCGATCTGGGGCAGCGCATGGCGGTGGACGGGCACGGCCGCTGACCGCAGGCGGCGGCGCATGAGCAGGCAGTCTAGGCGGCGCGCGGGCGGGCGCGGCGCGCATCGAGCGCGGCCAGCAGCCCGTCGAGCAGGGTCGCCGGGTCGCGCCGCACCCGCGCCGGCGCGCCGGCGCGGCGCCCGGGGCGCCGCTCGAGCACGACGTCGTCCGCCGACCGCAGCTTGCGCAGCCGGCCCTCGGCGATCAGCTTCGCGTCGACGGCGCCGAGGCGGCCCTCGAACGTCGTCCACACCGGCGTGCCGAGCGCCACCGCCTCGCGGTTCATGGTCCCGCCGGCTGACACGACGAGGTCCGCGAACGCCACGAGCGACTGCGCGTCGACCGCCCGGTCGGGCACGACCAGCCCGCCGGCCGCCGCCAGCTCCGCGCGCTGCGCGCGCGTGCGCGGGAGCACGACGACCTGCGCGCCGTCGACGCCGCGCAGGCGATCGACGACGTCGCGGAACAGCGGGTTGTCGAAGCGGTGGTACAGGGAGACGTCCGGCGGCGTGCGCACGACGGCGAGCGGGCGCTCCGGGTCCAGCCCGAGCTCGGCCAGCACCGCCGCGTCGGGCTCGAAGTCCGCCAGGTAGTACTCCTCCTTGAGCCCGGGGTAGCGGTGCAGCTTGCGCGCGGTCGCGCCGTACGGGCGCAGGCGCTCGGGCGGGATCGCGTCCGGCACGACCACCGCGTGCGCCAGCCGGCAGTTGACGTGGTGCTGCACGCGCGCGAACTCGTAGTCGAACGTCGTGGCGCAGCGCACGCCGAGCGCGCGCGCCGCCACCGTGACGTCGTTGGAGCCGTGGCCGATGGCCAGATCGAAGCGCCGGCCGCGCGCCCAGCGCGCGAGCGCCAGCGAGCGGTCGGCGAGCCCCAGCGCCTTCGCGCTCAGGCGCCCGCCCCGGTGGCGGCCGATCGCCTCGTGCTCGATGCCGAAGCGCTCGCACAGCGCGAGCGTCTGCGCGAAGTCGCGCGCGGTGACGCGCACGTCCGCGCCGCCCGCCCGCAGCCGCTCGATCACCGGGCGCAGCACCAGCACGTGCGGGGAGTTCGTGAGGTCGACCCAGACGCGCACCGCGCGCGCACCCTAGCCGCCGTCCGTGAGCCGCCACTGCGCCGCAGCGCGCGGCGGGCGCCGGCGCCGCCGCGCGGCGAGCGCAAGGCAACCGCCCCACGTGATGGCGCCTTTGTCGCCAAATAGACGACCAACGCGCCACCACGCCCCGATGGCCGCGGCCGCGCCGACGACGACGCCCTCGGCGCCGCCGGGCGGCGGGGGCTGCCGGCCTGCCGCGCGGCGAGCGCAACACCGCCATCCCAAGCGCGGCGCGCGCGAACACCAC
>DATLGB010000123.1:0-2638 GCA_035540675.1 Solirubrobacteraceae bacterium
GCCCGAGCCGACCCCGGAGCCGACGGTGACGCCCGGCCCGACCGCGCGCGCCTCGCAGGCGCTCACGCGCGAGCCGAACGCGTGCTTCGGCCTCGGCGCCGGCGGCTCGGACGCCGCGGAGGAGCCGACCTCCGCCCTCACGCTGCAGGTCCCCGCGCGCCATCCCGTGCTGATCCAGGTCGGCCGCCGCGGGGCCCCGAGCTCGCCCGACGACGACCGCGCGATCCTGTCGCTCGACCAGGAGCCGGTGGTCGACCTCGGCCGCCCGCCCGGCGACCGGGCCGACCAGGCACCGCTGGCCAGCGTCAAGCGCACGAGCTACGTCGAGCTGGCCGGCGCCACGATCACCGAGGAGGACCCCGCGCAGCCGCCGTGCCCGAGCCTCGGCACGGTCTGGCGGCGGATCAACCCCGGAAGCTCCGGCCGGCGCTTGATCAGCGCCGGCGGCGTCGGCACCCTCACCGTCTTCGCGGGCCGCCGCCCCACCGGGGACAACGTCCTCGACTGCGTCAACCGCGAGCGCTCCGGCGCGCTGCAGATGGTGGTGCCGGTCAAGCGCCGCCGGCCGCTGTGGATCCGGCTCGGCACCGACCGGCCGGTCGACGGGGCCGAGGCGTCGCTGCGGATCTCCGCCGGGCGGGGCGTCAGCGTCATCGACGGCGGTCCCGGCGGCTCCGATCCCACGCCGGGCGGCCCCGGCGGCGGCTTCCCGTTCGCGTGCGACCGCGCGCGTCCCGAGCGCGCCCGCGTCTCCGGACCGGCGCTGCGGGGGCGCGCCGGCGCGCGCAACGCCTACCGGCGGGTGCCGGTCGCCGTCCGCGTGAGCGGCTCGTCCATCTGCGACGTCGAGCTGCGGCTCGTCGGGCCGCGGGGCAAGCTGATGGCCAAGGGACGGGCCGTGCGCCTGGCCGGCCGGCGGACGGTCGCGCTGCCGCGCCTGGCCACCTTCCGCAAGGGCCGCTACCGCCTGAAGGTCACCGCGGTCTCGCAGACGGGCGACCGCATCGCCATCCGCAGCAGCGTCGGAGGGCGCCTGCGATGAGGTCGACGACCCGCCGCGAGGTGGTCGCCGCCGCGACCGCGACCGCCCTGACCGCGTCCGTCCCGCCCGCCTGGGGGCGGCTGCTCAGCCGGCGCGCGCGCGTCGGCCCCGGCCGCTTCTCCGACGGCGTCGCCTCCGGCGAGCCGAGCCCCACCGCCGTGACGCTGTGGTCGCGCCTGCGCACCGACCGCCCGCGCTCGGGCGCGCGGCTGATCGTCGCCACCGACCCCGGCCTGCGGCGGGTCGTGGCGACCGCCGTCGTGCCCACCGGCCGCGGCGTCGATCACACGGTGAAGGCGCGGATCGGCGGCCTGAAGCCGTACACGGAGTACTTCTACGGCTGGGAGTCGGGCACGCACAGCTCCCAGATCGGGCGCACGCGGACGATGCCCGCGCCCGACTCCGCCGTCCCGCTGCGGATCGCCTTCTCGTCCTGCCAGCACTACGCCTTCGGGCACTACTCGCCGCACTTCAACGCGGCCGGCGAGACGCTCGACCTCTACCTGTTCCTCGGCGACTACGTCTACGAGCGCGCCCGCCGCGAGGCGCTGTACCCGGGCCGCTCGGATCCCATCGACGCCAACGACCTCGGCTCCTACCGGCGCAAGTACCGCCGCTACCGGTCCGATCTCGGCCTGCGCGAACTGCACCGGCTGCACCCCGCGGTCCACATCTGGGACGACCACGAGGTCGAGAACAACTACTCCGACAACGCGCCCGCGCCGTCGCCGCTGCAGCGCACCGCCGGCTACCGCGCCGCGTTCGAGTGGCTGCCCCGCCTCGTCTTCCCGCGCGACCGCCACCGGATCTACAAGAAGATCCCGCTCGGCGCGACGGCCGACGTCTTCCTGCTCGACGAGCGCCAGTACCGCACCGGCTCGGCCGACGGGCGCCCGCGGCACATCCTCGGCGAGACCCAGATGAACTGGCTGATCGACGGCCTGCGCACGTCGACCGCGCGCTGGAAGCTGATCGCCCAGCAGGTCTGCGTGACCCAGAACCCGTTCGGCGACGGGCCCCGCCGCGACATGTGGGACGGCTACCCCGAGGACCGGGCGCGGCTGCTGGGCGAGATCGAGCGCGCGGGGATCCAGAACGTCGTCTTCCTCACCGGCGACGCGCACGTGTTCATGTGCAACCTGCTGGCCAGCGACTTCGAGTCGCTCGGCGACGGGTCGACCCGCACCCCGGCCGCCGTGGAGTACGTCGGCGGCTCGGTCACCTCGCAGGGCATCGACCAGCCCGAGACCGTCGTGCAGGCGCAGGCGCCGTGGAACCGCCAGTACAACGGCCGCGAGCACGGCTACGCGCTGCTGTCGCTCGACCAGGACCGGCTCGTCACCGAGTACCGCCGCAGCGACCTGTCCAACCCGCGCGGGGCCACCCTGCCCTTCGAGCGCTTCACCCAGCTCTCGGGCACCAACAACATCGGGCGCGAGTCGCTCGGAGCGCCGCCGCCGACCTAGCGACGGCCCGGCCGTCACGCCGCGACCTGCAGCGCCACGGCGACGCCGGCCAGCGCGTGCGCCGCGGCGTCGACGCAGCCGGCCGGGTGGGCGGGCCACAGCACGCGCAGCTCAGCGGCGGCCGGCTCGG
>DATLGB010000124.1:0-4707 GCA_035540675.1 Solirubrobacteraceae bacterium
CGGCGGCAGCAACTACTGCGACGTGGCGTTCTCCAGCTCGATCGGCGGCCGGGTCGTCGGCGTCGCCCCGGCGTGCCTGCCGGAGGGGCTCTACACGATTCGCTGCACCGGCGTGAGCTCGCGCAAGGTGACGATGGGCTCGGGTGACGACATCCTGACCCTGACCGCGACGAACAATGTCGACTACGGGGCGCTGTTCGGCGGCACGATCGACATGGGCGGCGGCAATGACACCGTCAACCTGGGCGAGTCCTACGGATCGGACCGGATCGTCGCCGGCGCGGGCACCGACACGGTCAGCTACGGCGAGACGCGCTTCGCAGCGCTCAACGTGACGGTGGGCGGCGGCGGCGCCGACGGCAGCTTCGCCGAGGCGGACGAGATCCACGCCGAGGTCCTCGAGGGCGGCAGGGGCGACGACGTCCTCACGGACGCGGCGGGCACCACGAAGATCCTCGGCGGCGCGGGCAACGACGCCATCACCGGCGGCGCCGGCGCCAACGTCCTCGATGGTCAGTTCGGCAACGACACCATCGACGGCCTCGGCGGCGACGACGCCATCACCGGCGGCCCGGACAACCTCCCCAACTTCGTCCCCGACGCCGACACCCTCACCGGCGGCGCCGGCAACGACTACGTCCACGGCGGAAGCCACGCCGACACCGTCGACGGCGGCGCCGGCGACGACTTCGGCCTCTGGGGCGGCGCGGGCGTCGACCAGATCCGCGGCGGCGACGGCAACGACCAGCTGATCCCCGGCCCGGGGGACGATCCGGTGGTCAGCGGCGGCAACGGCACCGACCGCCTGCGCTACGACCTCGGCTTCGCCGACACCGTCGGCGCGACCGTCAACCTGGCCGCCGGGACGGCCACCCGCGGCGGAGAGACCGACACGCTCCAGAGCATCGAGAACGTCAACGGCGGTGGCGGCGACGACCTCCTGATCGGCACCGACGGCGTCAACGACTTCGTGACCGGTGCCGGCGCCGACGTGGTCAAGGGCGGCCTGGGCGCCGACGTCTTCACCTTCGGCGACGGCGACACCGTCAGCTACGACGAGCCGCAGCGGACCACCGGCGTCTGGGTCGTGGTCGGCTGGGGCATCGGCGGCGCGCCGGGCGAGGGCGACCGGCTGCAGGGCCCGTCCGGCTCGACCACCGCGCCGGCGAACGTCGTCGGCTCGCCGTTCGCCGACGTCATCGTCGGCGACACCAACCCGAACGTGATCCACGGGCGCGGCGGCGACGACGTGCTCGACGGCGGCGTCGGCTCGCGCGACGTGCTGCACGGCGAGGGCGGGACCGACACCGCCTCCTACGCCAACAGCTACCGCAACTGCCGGCCCCAGGGGGCCGACAAGCCGTGGACCTGCATCGACGGCACGACGAGCACGCGCAGCATCACCGCCTCGCTGGCCACGGGCCGCGGCGGCGAGACCGGCAGCAGCTTCGACGGCGACTCCTACGCCACCATCGAAGGCCTCGAGGGCGCCAACGGGGACGACGTCCTCACCGGCGACGCCGCCGGCAACGCGCTCACCGGCAACGGCGGCCGGGACGTCCTGACCGGCGGCGACGGCAGCGACACCATGCTCGGCGGGGACGGTTCGGACGAGCTGATCGCCAACGACGGCACGGCCGACCGCGTCGATTGCGGCGCTCAGGACGACTCCGCCACGGCCGATCGCGTGGACACGGTCGAGAACTGCGAGACCGAGGACCTCGGAGCGCCGATCCGGCTGTCGGTCGCCGACGTCGCGGTCGACGAGGGCGCCGGCGACGCCGTCCTGGCGATCACCGCGAGCGGCGCCAACGCCCGTGAGATGTCCGTGCGCGTGCGCACCGCGTCCGGCACCGCCCGGTCCGGCGACGACTTCGCCGCGCGCGACGTGATCGCGTCGATCGCTCCCGGCGCCACGTCGGCCGAGGTGCGGATCCCGATCGTGGACGACGACCGCGACGAGGAGGACGCCGAGACCTTCACGGTGACGCTGAGCGAGCCCGTGCAGGCGGAGATCGCGGACGGCGAGGCGACCGTGACGATCGCCGACGACGACGAGGCGCCGACGGTCTCGATCGCCCGCGCGTCCGGCGCGGAGGCCGCCGAGCAGGCGAGCATCGACCTCGTGCTCTCCTCGTCCACGGACCGCGTGGTCACGGTGCGCGTGAGCACCAGCGACGGCAGCGCCGTCTCGCCCGGCGACTTCACGGCCCTGAGCTCGCAGCTCGTGAGCTTCCTCCCGGGCGAGACCACGGCGAGCGTGACCACGCCGGTGGTGGACGACGCCGCCTACGAGGGCGAGGAATCCTTCGGCGTGGCGCTGGAGTCCCCGTCCAACGCGCAGTTGGGCACGGCCACGGCCGACGCCGCGATCGCCGATGACGACCCTGCGCCCGTGCTCTCCGTCACCGCGCCGGCGTCGGTGCCCGAGAGCGGCGCGGTCGAGTTCGAGGTCACCCTCAGCGGCGCCACCGAGCGCCCGGCGACGGTCGACTTCGCCACCGTCGCCGGCTCCGCGAGCACCGACGACTTCGGCCATCAGGCGGGGACGCTCGAGTTCCCCGCCGGCACGACGCGCCGCACGGTCTCGGTCTCGGTCACCGCTGACGAGATCGACGAGAGCGACGAGACGTTCGAGCTGGTCCTGTCGAACCCGGCACACGCCGGCATCGCCCGCGGCACCGCCGCGGTGACCATCGTCGACGACGACACCGCGGCGCTGTCGGTCGCCGACGCCGCCGTCACCGAGGGCGGACGGCTCGCGGTGCGGGTGTCGCAGTCGACGACTTCGACGCGGCCGGTGAGCGTCCGCGTCCGCACGGCCGACGGCGAGGCGAAGGCGGCGAGCGACTACACGGCGTTCGACGGCCGCGTCACGATCCCGGCGGGCGCGCGCCACGTCGACGTCGCCATCCAGACGACCGCCGACACGAAGAACGAGCGCGACGAGACCTTCGCCGTCACGCTCAGCGAGCCGGTGGACGCCGTCCTGGCGCGGGCCGGCGCGACCATGACCATCGTCGACGACGACCCGCAGCCGAAGGCGAAGCCGCGCGCGGCGTCTGCGAGCGCCGACGACGACGCCGCCGCCCGGCCGGCCGCACGCTGCGTCGTGCCGCGCCTGCGCGGGCGCACGCTGAGCGTGGCGCGCAGGTCGCTCGCGCGGTCGGGCTGCGGCGTGCGCGTCGTCCGGCGCCGGCAGGCCGCCGAGGCGGCCGCGTCGCGCGTCGTGCGGGCCTCGAAGCGGCCGGGCGCCTCGCTGCGAGCCGGCCACCGGGTGACGGTGTACGTGACGGTGGGCGCGCGCGGGCGCTGAGCACCCGGCGCCGACCGGCGGTGCGGCCGACGGCGCCCGCACCCGCAAGATGCACCGAATGGGGGACGCGGGATCGTCCGGTCGGACGACGCGGCACCGTCCGCAGGCTGACAGTCTGCCGCGCGCATCGACCCCAACCCAAGGAGACACCATGTCCCTGAACCGCCTCGTCCCGCTGGCCGTCATGGCCGGCGCGCTGGTCCTGCCGGGCGCCGCAAGCGCCGGCACCGCCGTCGACGCCGCCTGCGACGCCTACGTGTGGGTCGGCGAGGGCAGCGTCCGCCACGGCACCTACGAGGTGCGGACGCCGGAGCAGACCATCCGCCTCGGCGACCACACGGGCGCGCTGGGCGAGCAGGACCCCTGCGCCGGCTGATCTGAGGCCGGCGGCGGGGCGCCCCTCGCGGCGCCCCGCCCGCCGGCCGCCACAGATCCGCGGGTGGTTCCCGCTCTATCGCCATGTCGTCAGTTCCTCGCAGCGCGCTTCTGCGCTTCTCGACGAGTGTTCGTCCAGCTCGTCGACGGGGTCATGGGCGACGTGTGGGTCAAGACGTGGGAGCCGAAGACCGTCGCGACGATCTCGCGGGCCGGTGCAGCCCGCATGGAGGAGCGCGGGGCCGTCACCAAGGGGCCTCTGGTGGGTGTCGGCCGCCGGTTGACCCGTCGCTGACGCCTACGCGACGCGCACGATCGACGCGCCGCCGTCCTCGCTCGTCCCGCCGACGCGGTCCTCGCCGCCGCGGAACAGCAGCAGCATCCCGACCAGGACGATCGCGAGCAGGGCCGCCCACAGGGCCATCATGAGCGGGCCGGGACCGCGCCTCGGCCCGGGACCGGTCACGGCCGTTCGGCCGACGTGTTCATGGGCTTCGACGAGTCGTGCTCGGGGCGCCTGGCCTTGGCGACGCGGTCGGCGACCACGATCGCGATCGCGACCGGAAGCAGGATGGCCGTGGCCAGCCACATCCAGCCGCCCTCGATGATCCCGGCTGCCAGGGCGATCACGAGCAGCCCGCCGGCGATCCAGTAGTACAGGTATTGCATCTTCGATTCGGCTGCCCGCGCCGCCGACGGTGCAAACGGCGGATGGCGCCCGGGCGCATACGCGGTGCCGCGGGCCGGGTAGCGCCGGGATGAGACCACCCGACGCTAAGGAGCGAAGCATGCCTCCGGCCGGAGTCAAGAAGGGCACCAAGCGCGCCCGCCAGTACGAGCACGTCAAGGACAGCGTCAAGGATCGCGGCGCCTCGGAGAGCAAGGCCGAGGAGATCGCCGCGCGGACCGTCAACAAGGAGCGCGCCCGCTCCGGCGAGTCCAAGACGGCGTCGCGCAGCTCGGTGAAGGACGCCAAGTCCCCCAGCCAGCGCGGCGGCGAGCGCTCGGGCACCAAC
>DATLGB010000125.1:0-6597 GCA_035540675.1 Solirubrobacteraceae bacterium
AAGTACGGCATGGCCGTCACCGGGACGGTCCACCCGGACCGCGTGCTGACCAACGCCGGCGGCCGCGTGGGCGACGCGCTCGTGCTGACCAAGCCGCTCGGCGCGGGCGCGGTGGCGACGGCGATCAAGCGCGGGCTCGCCGGCGACGAGCTGGTCGCCCGCGCGATCGAGGTCATGACGACGCTCAACGACCGCGCGGCGGCGCAGGCGCGCGAGGCCGGCGCCCACGCGGTCACCGACGTCACCGGATTCGGCCTGCTCGGGCACCTGCACGAGCTGGCGGCGGCCAGCGGCGTCGCGGCCGAGGTCGACGCGGGCGCCGTGCGCGCGATCGACGGCGTGCTCGAGCTGCTCGCCGACGACCGGGCCGTGGCCGGCGGCTCCAGGCGCAACCGCGCCGACCACGCCCGCTTCACGACCTACGAGGACGACGTCCGGGAGCCGCGGCGGCGCCTGCTGTCGGACGCGATGACCAGCGGCGGCCTGCTCGTCGCCCTCCCCCCGGAGCGCGCCGGCGAGGTCGTCGGCTGGCTGATCGGGCGCCTCGTCGCCGGCCCCCCCGGCGCCCTCCACGTCCGCTGAACGTCCCAAACGCCGTGCTATGGCACGGAGCGACGGACGTTCAGCGGTCGGCGCGGCGGGCGAGCAGCGCGCCGAGCGCGAGCCCGGCGAGGCCGCCGCCGGCGCCGGCCAGCGGGTGCGCCTCGGCGACGCCCGCCGGCACGAGCACGAGCACGACCGCGATCGCGGCGACGCCGAGCAGGTCGCCGTCGATCTCCTCGCCGCGGCGCGCGGCGCGCAGGTCGCGCACCACCCACGCCGCCAGCAGCGCGAGGGCGATCGCGTTGCCGCCCGTCGCGAAGCCGTCGGGGTCGGTGAGCAGGACGAGCCCGATGCCGGCCGCGCCGCCGACCACGGCCACCAGCAGCGGCGCCCAGTGGCCGTGGCGGCGCTCGAGCAGCCAGCCGAACAGGAAGATCGCGGCCAGCGCGACGACCTCGTACATCGTCGAGCCGTAGTAGAGCTGCGTCGTCGCCGGCCGCCACGGATCGCCCTGCGTGCCGGCCAGCATCACCAGCTGCAGCGGGTCGTAGACCGCGGCCTTGCCGAGCACGGTCAGCAGCGCCGGGATCACGACGAGCAGGCCCGTCATCCACGGTCGCCCGTCGCCGCGCACGCCCGGCATCTCGCCGCTGCGCAGGCGCCCGAGCCGCGGCGGGGCCGGCGGCTTGCGCCGCGCGCGCTCGCGGCGCGGAGCGGCCTCGCGGTCGAGCTTCGGCGCGCGCTTGCGCAGGCGGTGCCCGCAGTACGGGCACTCGGTGATGTACGGGCTCACCTCCGCCTGGCAGTTCTTGCAGACCACGTACAGGTCGGGGGCGCCGGCCATCTCCGGGTCCAGTCTACGCCGCAGCGCTCAGGCGCCGCTCGCCTCGACGAGGTCGCCGACGAGCTCCTGGAAGTCGTGGTTGGCCTCGTAGACGACGCGCTGGCGGCTGGCGCCGTTGCCGTTCTCGACGAGATCGAGCAGCCCCTCGAGCTCGTCGGCCGATCCCAGGTCCTGCGCGTGGTCGCGCAGGCGGTCGTAGAGGCGCCGCGCCAGCGCGCGGCCGGTGATGCGCTCCGTGCTCGGAAGGTCGACCAGCTCGCCCTCGAGGCCGTGGCGCGCGGCCAGCCACTTGTCCTCCTCGAGCATCTCGAGCGGGTAGTCCGACAGCGCCCGGCCCGACTCGTAGTGCTCGGCGAGCTCCTTGACCATGGCCTGGATGAGCGCGGCGATCGCCAGCGTGTGCTCGACGCGCGTCTGCGCGTCCATGGCGCGGATCTCCACCGTCCCCAGCGTCGGGTGCGGGCGCACGTCGAACCACAGGTACGTGTAGTCCTTGATCGCGCCCGAATCCATCATGAACTGGATCCGCGCCGCGTAGTCCTGCCACCCGTCGTAGGCCGGCGGGATGCCGATGCGCGGGAACTGGCGGAAGATCGGCGTGCGCGTGGACGCCAGGCCGGTGGCGTCGGCGCGCCAGAACGGGGAGTTCGCCGACAGCGCGAGCAGGATCGGTACGTGCACGCGCATCCCGTTGGCGACGTGGATGGCCTTGTCGGGGTCGTCGAGGCCGACGTGCACGTGCAGGCCGAAGATCAGCTCCTGGCGCGCGACGAAGCGCAGCGCGTCGATCAGGTCGCGGTAGCGCTGGCCGCTCGAGATGCGGTGGTCCTCCCAGCGCGCGAACGGGTGGGTGCCCGCGGAGCAGATCGCCAGCCCCTCGGCCTCGGCGCGCCGGCTCACCTCGCGCCGCAGCCCGCGCAGGGCGGCGGCGGCCTCACGCGTGTTGGCCGCCGGCGGCGTCGCGATCTCCAGCACGCACTCGTGCAGCTCGGGCTTGACCCGCGCGTCGTCGCCCTCGCGCGAGAGGCGGTCGAAGGCGTCGGCGAGGTCGAGCGTCTCGGGATCGAGGATCATCAGCTCCTCCTCGATTCCGAGCGTGTAGCTGGGCCCCTTGAAGTTCTGCTCCACGGTCGCTGACGCTTACCGCGACGCGGGGGGAGACAAACCGCGCTGCGGTACGTTTTCTCCATGGCCATCGCCGAAATGGGAACCGACCATCTGACCAGCCTCCTCGGGGAGGACGCCGACGACCTGCTGAGCCACGGCTGCGAGGGCGTCCCGCGCGATCTGCTGCACCTCCCGGGGCCCGACTTCGTGGACCGCGTCTACGCCCAGACCGACCGGGACCCGCAGGTCCTGCGCAACCTCCAGCAGCTGTTCAGCAGCGGCCGGCTGGGCGGCACCGGCTACCTGAGCATCCTGCCGATCGACCAGGGCATCGAGCACTCCGGCGGCGCCAGCTTCGCGCCCAACCCGCGCTACTTCGACCCCGGCGCGCTGTGCGAGCTGGCGGTCGAGGGCGGTTGCAACGCGATCGCCTCGACGGTGGGCGTGCTCGGCGCCGTCAGCCGCCGCTACGCGCACCGGATCCCGTTCATCGTCAAGATCAACCACAACGAGCTGCTGACCCACCCCAACGAGTACGACCAGGTGATGTTCGCCAGCGTGCGGCGCGCCTGGGAGCTCGGGGCGGCGGGCGTCGGCGCGACGATCTACTTCGGCTCCGACCACAGCCGCCGGCAGATCGTGGAGACGGCGGCGGCCTTCGAGGAGGCCCACCGGCTCGGCATGTTCACCGTGCTGTGGTGCTATCTGCGCAGCCCCAGCTTCAAGCGCGAGGGCACCGACTACCACGTGGCGGCCGACCTGACCGGCCAGGCCAACCACCTGGGCGTGACCATCGAGGCCGACATCATCAAGCAGAAGCTGCCGGAGAACAACGGCGGCTACACCGTCCTCAACCAGGACGGCGCGTACGGCAAGACGCACAAGCTCGTCTACGAGAAGCTGACGACCGACCACCCGATCGACCTCACGCGCTACCAGGTGCTCAACTGCTACGCCGGCCGCGCGGGGCTGATCAACTCGGGCGGCGCGTCGTCGGGCGCCAGCGACCTCGCGGAGGCGGTGCGCACCGCCGTCATCAACAAGCGCGCCGGCGGCACCGGGCTGATCTCCGGCCGCAAGGCGTTCCAGCGCCCGATGGCCGAGGGCGTCGAGCTGCTGCACGCCATCCAGGACGTCTACCTCAACGACGAGGTCACGATCGCCTGACGGTGAGCGCGTGCGGAGGGGGCGCCGCCGCCCCCTCCGGCGCGCCCGGGGCCTGAAGGTTCCATAACCGCGCGGTAGGCTGGTCGGCGGCATGCGGATGCGGCAGAGCATCGCCGACATCGAGTCGGCCTTCTACGAGGAGATCGAGCACGACCGCGTCCGGCGCGAGGAGATGCGCCGCGCGGTCAAGGCGCGCGAGCAGCGCCGGCAGGTGGAGCGGCGCAACCGCCGCGGCACGATCCGCTTCGTCCTGCTCGTGCTCACGCTGCTCGCGACCGCCGTCATCGTGGCGATCGCGATGTTCCAGACGCTGCTGTACGTGATGGGCTAGGTGCGCCGCCGCGCCCGGCGGCGGTGCAGGTCAGCTGGTCGAGCTGAGGCGCTTGAGCGCGGCGTCGACCTCGTCGCGCGCGGAGCCGCCGGCGGCGACGTTCTCCTGCTGGATCTCGAGGTAGACCTCCTTGCGGAACACCGGGATGTCCCTCGGCGCCTGGATGCCGATCCGCACCTTCTCGCCCATGATCGACAGAACCGAGACCTCGATCTCATCCCCGATCATGATCGACTGGTTGGACTTCCGGGTGAGGACCAGCATGCCTGCCTCCCTGCCTTGAGTGCTCGGCTCGCCGTGGCGCATACCCGCGCGCCGGTCGAACAAACGTCCAGGCGGCGAGCATAGCTGGCCCACCCCCGGCGGGCCAGCAGGTGCTTGCGCGAAGGACGTTTCCGCTAGATTCGCGCGCCATGACCCGCCGCTCACTGCGCCCTCAGCTCAACCAGATCCGCACCTGGGTCCGTCAGGGCCGCACCGACGCGTGGATCGCCCACCAGCTCGAGGTCACGGTGCAGCAGATCCAGGCGTTCAAGCGCGAGCAGGGGCTCGAGCCCGGCGACGACGCGCCGACGGAGGAGGTCGACCTGCGCGCCGAGGACGACGAGGCCATCGCCGCCGAGCTGGAGGCCGAGGCCGCGCGGCGCGCCGAGGAGGAGGCGCAGCGGGCCGAGGAGGAGGCGCGCAGGGCGGCCGAAGCCGCGGCCAGCGACGGCGCCGGCGACGCCGAGGCGCCCGCCGACGACGCCGACAAGCCGGCGCGGCCCCGGCGCGGGCGCCGTGGCGGCGGCGGGCGCCGCCGCAAGACCCAGGGGCCGCTGGAAGGCACCTTCGACCACGGCGAGGAGGGCTACGGCCTGTGGCTCGACCCCGCCGTGCAGGACGACGCCGTGTACGCCGAGCACTGGGCCGGCCACCGGCCCGTGACGGTCACGATCGAGGAGGACCAGATCGTGATCCGTCGCGCCGGAACCGGCGACGACGAGGAGGAGTAGCCGCGCGGGCGCCGTCGAGCGCCACGGCGGCGCGGGACACGGCGAAGAAGGCGACGACGACCGGGAGCGCGAGTGCGGTGTAGAGGATTTGCACGGCTCCCGGCCAGAAGGTCAGCGCCCCCCAGAGAAGGGCGGCGAGCCACGCGACACCGAACCGGCGGAACGGGCCTGGGCCGCGGTCGCCGGTGCGGACCGCAGTCCTCAGGGCGGGCAGCGCCCGGCAGATCGCGCCGAGCGCGACGACGCCCGCCGCGCCGATCGCCGGCGGCCAGAGGAGCTTCCCGTCGCAGTGCTCCGGGTTGAGCGAGCAGTCGACGGTGAGCCCGACGCCGAAGACCGCGATGAACACGCCGTAGGCAGCGGCGACCACGAGAGCCACCCCCGCGAGCATCCGGACCTCGTGCGGGAGCAGCCGTGCCGCCAGCGGATGCGTCACATCCACGGCTCCGCACCGCGACCGGCTAGGCCTTGCGGACGATCCGCCGGCCGCCGGCGAAGTCGGTCGCCTCGCGCAGGTAGCGCGCGAACGCGGCGTCGCCGACCGTCCGGACGTCCCACGCCTCCGGGCGGTCGGGCTCGACGGCGACGGCGACGTCGGTCACCCAGCTCGTGCCGCGGTCGTAGAGGTCGACCAGCTCGTCGGTGGTGAACGGCCCCCCGAGGCGGCGGCGCAGCTCCTCCACCACGCGGTCGGTCACCCGCTCGAGCGCGCGCCGGTCCTCGCTCGGCGCCTGGGCGAGGCGGCGCAGGCCGTCCTGCCACTGCGGCATCGCGGTCTCGTAGGGCACGCGGGGAGGCTAGCCGCGGCGGCGCCGGGCGAAACGACCCCGGTCAGCGGCCGCGCGGCGCCGGCAGCTCGACCACGTAGGCCTTCTCCCCCGCCTTGACCATCCCGAGCTCGCGCGCCTCGCGCTCGAGCGTGGAGCCGCGCTTGAGGCGCGCGCGCTCGGCTCGCAGGTCGGCGTTGGTGCGCTTGAGCTCGGCCACCTCGGCGCGGCGCAGCTTCGCCTCCTGGTAGGCCGAGATCCAGCTCCGGGTCGGGCCGATGTAGAGGTACAGCACGAGGCAGAGCACGCACAGGAGCGCGATGCGTCCGAGCCGGTCCCAGCGGATCCCGTGGCGGGCGGCAGCCATGCCTGCCGCCTTCGTTCGGCGCGCGCGGACGCCTTCCTGCCGCAAGCGATCGTGCGCGCGCGCTGACACGCGGCGTCGAGCGTCGGGTTTCCGCCCTTATAGGGCGGTAGGGCGACGCTCGACGAGTCAGCCACGATCGAGCGCCCCGCCCGACGCGGCTACGAGCGGAACACCGACCGGCCGGGGAACTCGGCGTCGGCGCCGAGCGCCTCCTCGATGCGCAGCAGCTGGTTGTACTTGGCCACGCGGTCCGAGCGCGACGGGGCGCCCGTCTTGATCTGCCCGCAGCCCGTGGCGACGGCGAGGTCGGCGATGGTGGTGTCCTCCGTCTCGCCGGACCGGTGCGACATCACCGCGGTGTAGCCCGCCTCGCGCGCCATGTCGATCGCGGCCAGCGTCTCGCTCAGGGTGCCGATCTGGTTGACCTTGATGAGGATCGAGTTGGCCACGCCGGCGTCGATGCCCCGCCGCAGGCG
>DATLGB010000126.1:0-9549 GCA_035540675.1 Solirubrobacteraceae bacterium
CCAGCGCGTGCGCATCCGTGACCGACAGCGGCACCAACCGCAGCCGCTGCGTGTCGATCGCGTCCAAGATCGACCTCCGAGCCGTTCGCTTCCGCCGACACTAACCGGGTACTCCCTGCCCGAATGGGCACATCGCTCGTCATCGGCACGTCGTCCTGGGCGGACCCGGGGTTCGTCGAGGAGTGGTACCCGCCGGGGCTGCCGGCGCGCGACCGGCTGCCGTACTACGCCGTGCGCTTCGAGGGGGTGGAGGTCAACTCCACCTTCTACGCCGTGCCGGAACTGCGGACGGTGCGGCGCTGGGCGGAGGTCACGCCGGCGCACTTCAGCTTCGACGTCAAGCTGCACCGGCTGCTGTCCCGCCACTCCGGCGGCGTCGACTCGCTGCCGCGCGAGCTGCGCGACGGCGTCGAGACCACCGCACGCGGGCGCGTGCGCCTCGACCGCCGGCTCGAGGACGCCCTGCTCGACGCGACGCTCGCGGCGATCGAGCCGCTGGCGGCCGCCGGGAAGCTGAGCGCGTTCCTGCTGCAGCTCACGCCCGGCTTCGCGCCGAAGACGCGGGAGCTGCGCGAGCTCGAGCCGATCGTCGAGCGCCTCGCGCCGCATCCCGTGGCGATCGAGCTGCGCCACCGCGGATGGGTGGAGCCCGAGCGGTTGGAGCGAACGCTCGGCTGGTTCGAGGAGGCGGGCGCGGCGTTCGTCTGCGTCGACGGGCCGCCCCCCGGCAAGCCGCTGACGATCATGCCGCCGGTCGACGCCGTCACGCACCCCGAGCTCGCCTACCTCCGCGCGCACGGCCGCGACGCCGACGCCTACGTCAAGGGCCGCAGCGTCGCCGAGCGCTTCGCCTACCGCTACGGCGACGGCGAGCTGCGCGAGATCGCGCAGCGCGTGGAGGCGCTGGCCGAGCAGGCCGGCCGCGTGCGGGTGCACTTCAACAACAACCGCGGCGACGACGCGCCGGTGGCGGCGGCGC
Organism: Solirubrobacteraceae bacterium; assembly: GCA_035540675.1. Lineage (GTDB taxonomy): Bacteria > Actinomycetota > Thermoleophilia > Solirubrobacterales > Solirubrobacteraceae > DATLGB01. The sequence goes on from DATLGB010000126.1 coordinate 980, forward strand.
GCTTCAAGGAGCTCCTGCCGGCGGAGGAGCGGGCGACCTAGCCGCCGGCGCGCTTGGCCAGCGCGCGCTGCCGCGCCGCCTTCTGCCGCCGCCGGCCGACGATCGCCAGCACGCCGAGCGCGATGCAGACCAGCAGGAAGCCCCAGAAGATGCTCAGCCACGGGTCGAGGCCGCCGAACGGCAGCGCCACGAGCTGCACGACGCCCCAGCCCAGCGCCAGCAGGCCGATGACGAGCGCGAGCAGCAGCAGGACGCCGACCGCGCGGCGCCACAGCGGCGCGCTCGACCCGGGCGCGATCAGGCCCATGAAGCGCAGGGCGAGCAGCTGGCGGTTCGACGGCGGGGTCTGGCCGAGCTTCTCGGCCGCGGCCTTGAGGTCGTCGGGCCGGCGCTCGGCCAGCGCCAGCGACGCCTCGGCCATCCGCCGCAGGTGCAGGCGCTCCTGCGGCCGCGCGGCGGCGATCGAGGCCCGGAAGTGCTCGCGCGCCGCCTTGGCGTCGTAGCGCTCGGCCGCGCGAGCCCCGAGGATCGCCTGCGCCGCCGAGCGGAAGCGGGTCTCCGCCAGCAGCTCCTCGTCGGACTTGGTCTCGAGCTGCTGCATCGCGGCCATCGCCGACTTGCTCTCCATGCGGATCTGGCGCTGCTTCGGCGGCATGGGCCGAAGTCTACGCCAGCCGCGGCGGGCGCCCGAGCGGCCGCAGGTCAGGTCCCGGAGGCCCGGCGCGCGAACCCGGCGGCCGCCGGAGCCGGGTCCAGCGGGCTCACCGGCAGGCCCGTGCGCGGGAACTCCGGCTGGTCCCAGCCGGCCGGCGCGACGTCGTTGGGCCCGTCCGGGTGGAACATCGCGGCGAGCAGCTGGATCTGCCCGCGGCCGGGCCCGAGCTCCGCCTGGCCGCCGCCGTAGAGCGTGATGCCCTGCCGCTCGCAGAAGTCGTAGAAGTCCAGCAGCGCGGACACCGGGCCGAAGCGCGAGGGCTTGCTGTTGAGGCCGCGCGGGCGGAAGGCGAGACGCTCCACGTCGGCGACGGAGTGGATCGGCGCGTCCCAGGTGATGCGGTCGCGGTGCGGCTCGAGCGCGGCGTCGGCGTCGGGGACGGCGAGGTCGGGGTCCTCCAGCCACGCCGCCGGGAAGGCCTCGGCGCAGCGGGCGTACAGGACGGGATCGGTGTCGACGTCGACCGACGTCCCCTTGTAGGCGCCCTTGAAGTCGATCACGTCGACGGAGCCGGTCGCGGCCAGCTCGGCGATCAGGGCCTCGCTCCAGGTCGGCTCGGCGTCGAGCTTGTAGCGGACGTCGCCGTAGGCGGCGATGCGCTCGAGCACGCCGGCGGCGCTGGGTGGATCGCCGAGCCGCAGCGACACGCCGAAGGTCAGCGGCCGCGGCTCGCGCTCGAGCACGGCGTGCAACGGCAGGCCGGCCTGCCGCAGGCCCAGGTCGAGCGCGGCCGACTCGATGGCCCAGCGGCGGTAGTGCCGGTAGGTCGGCATGCCGGGGTCGCGGCCGTAGAAGAGGTCGAGGCCCTCGAGGTGGCGCGAGAGCTCGTCGAGCGTCCAGTCGCCGGCGAGGTCGAGCACCGGGCCGACGGCGTGCTGGTGCGTCTGGTCGTCCTCGTCCCAGCAGACGTCCTCGCCGACGCCGGTCTCGCCGCCGCCGGACAGCCGGAAGACCGTGGTGCGCCGCGTCCACTCGGGCCCGGCCGGCCGCGCCAGCGGCTCGAGCTCGTAGGCCTCTATGCGCACGGCCAGGCCCGCGACGCGGTCGTAGGTGCGGGCGCCGGTGGTCATGCGCGGCAGTATCCCGCCTGTCCCGTGGTTACGCTCGCGCGGTGACGGAGACCCTGCGCGTGCTGGTCCTGCTCGAGGTGCTCGGCCTCGCGGCGCTGCCGCTGGCGGCGCGCGCGCTCGGGCGGCTGCCCGGCGCCGGCCTCGGCTTCGCGAAGGTGCTCGGGCTGCTGCTCGTCGCGTGGCTGGTGTGGCTGGCCGGCTCGCTCGGCGTCCCCAACGGCAGCGGCCTCGCGATCGGCGCGGCGCTGGTGCTCGCGCTGCTGGGCGCCGCGGTGTGGCGGCTCGGCCGCCGGGCGGAGGCCGACCCCTTCCGGCGGCGCCTGTGGATCGCCAGCGAGGTCGTGTTCGCGCTGGCCTTCCTCGGCGGCGCCCTCTACATGGCGCTCAGCCCCGACGTGTGGGGCACCGAGAAGCCGATGGACATGATGCTCGTCAACGCCACGATCGTCAGCGACTCCTACCCGCCGCACGACCCGTGGCTGTCGGGCGAGCAGCTCAACTACTACTACCTGGGCCAGCTCATGGCCGGGCTGCTGATCAGGCTGACGGCCGTCGAGCCGTCCGCGGGCTACAACCTCGCGATGGCCGCGGTGTTCGCCCTGTCGGCGACGGCCGCCTTCGCGCTGGGCTCGACGCTCGCCGAGGCGGCGCGCCGGCAGGGGCTGGCGATCAGGCGCCCGCTGGCGGCCGGCGCGAGCACCGTCGTGCTGCTGCTGCTGATCGGCAACCTGCGCGGCGGCTGGGCCGCGCTCACCCACAGCGGCGGCGCCGGCGCCTTCGACTGGTTCGCGCAGTCGCGCGTGATCCCGGACACGATCAACGAGTTCCCGCTCTTCTCGTTCGTGGTGGGCGACCTGCACGCCCACGTGATCGCGCTGCCGCTGACGCTGCTCGCGCTCGCCTTCACCGCGCAGGCGGCGCTGGCGGGGCCGCCGCGGCTGCTGCGCCTGCGCGGGTGGTGGGAGACCTTCTGCGCGGCCCTGTCGATCGGGATCCTCTACGCCGTCAACTCGTGGTCGTGGCCGGTCGCCGCGGGACTGCTCGCCGCCGCGATCGCGGTCTGGCTGCGCGATCCGCAGGCGCGGCGCCGGCGCGGGCGCGCGATCGCGTGGGGCGCCGCCGTCGTCGGGGGCGGGATCGTGCTCGTGCTGCCCTTCCTGCTCGAGTTCGACCCGAACGCGCGCGGCATCGGTGTAGTCGGCCGGCGCGAGTCGCTGGGCGCCTTCGCCGGCCATCACGCCGAGATGTACGGCGCGCTGGCCTGGATCCTCGGCGGCCTCTACCTGGCCCGCCTGATCGGGGCCCGCCACCCGGCGCGCGTGCTCGTCTTCGGCACGACCGGCGGGATCGTCGCGGTCGCCCTGCTGTCGGCGGCGGACCTGGCCGGCGCCGCGCTCGTGGTCGCGGCGGCGGGGGTGGCGCTGCACGCCGCGTTCAGCCGGGCGCTGCCCGCGGCCGAGCGCGTCACGTGGTTGCTGGTGGCCGGTGGCCTCGCGTGCATCGCGGGACCCGAGCTGCTGTACGTGCGCGACGAGTTCGACGAGACCCGCTTCGTCCGCATGAACACCATCTTCAAGATGGGCTACCAGGCCTGGATCCTGCTCGCGGTGGCGGGCGGGGTCGCGGTCGCGGTCGCGCCGCGGCGGCTGCCGAGGCTGCCGCGGCTGCTGTGGGCGATCGGCGCCGCAGGCCTGGTGGCGGTGTCGGCGGCCTACGCCGTGACCGGCTCGGCGGCCCGCAAGGCGGGGATCGCCGACGTCCCGCGCCTCGACGGGCGATCGTGGCTGGCCCGCACCTCTCCCGGCGACATCGCGGCGATCGACTGGCTGCGCGACCGGGCACGCGGCGAGGCGGTCCTGCTCGAGGCGGTCGGCGACGACTACAGCCCGTTCGGCAACGCCCGCATGTCGACCTACACGGGCCGGCCGACGGTCCTGGGCTGGCAGGGCCACGAGCTGCAGTGGAGCCACGACGTCGGCAGCCGGCGAGCGGACGTCGAGACGATGTACCGCTCGGGCGACGCCGCCGTTGTGCGCGGGCTGCTCGAGCGCTACCGCGTCGAGTACGCCGTGCTCGGACCGCTCGAGCGGACGACGTACGGCGAGGGTGGGGCGCTCGCGTCGCTCGGGCGCCGCGTCTTCGAGCGCGACGGCACCGCCATCTACGCGTACGACCCGCCGCCGCCGCGCCGGGAGCGGCGAGAGCCGAAGCGCCCGCCGGCGCTCGGCGGGTCGTGACGGCTCAGCCGCCGGCCAGGTCGCGGCGCACGTAGAGCCACTCGGGCATGCCGCCCGTGGGGTTCCACGTCCGCCGGTGCACGAACCAGTCCAGCCAGGCCTCCGGGTCGAACTTGCGGTCCCAGTCGCGCACCCACCAGACCCGGAAGCGGAAGCGCCGCCCGTCGTACGCGGCGAGCTCGGGCAGCAGCGCCGACCGGGCCTGCTCGGTCATCACCAGCACCTGCGTCTCCGGGACGTAGCCCGGGGTCGTCATGTCGATGTAGCCCACGCCGAGGTGGCGGAAGTACCAGGCATAGGGGAAGGTCGCGCCCTGTCCGGAGTCGACGGTGACCGTGACGCCACGCCCGCCGCGCGCGCGGGCGCGGCGGTCGAGCGCGAGGACCTCGTCGGCGACCTCCTTGACGTCCTGCGAGGACTGCGTGGAGACGAGCCACTCGCGGGGGTCGACCGGGTGCTTGGCGTTGACGAGGAAGGAGGCGTAGCTCGTGTAGGCCAGGCAGGCGGCGAGGACCACGGCGCCGAGGGCGCGGGCCGCCTTCGTCGGCGCCCGCAGCACCGCCTGCGCGCCGACGCCGGCGAGCAGGATCATCGGCATCAGCGGGTGCATGGCCAGCCACGCGAACTTCTCCGCCGCGATCGAGTAGACGACCAGCGAGGCGAAGGAGAAGTAGACGAGGAACGCGTGCAGCAGCGTGAGCCGGTCGAGCACGGCGACCGTCCCCAGCGCCGCCAGCAGCAGCACCGGCCACTCCTCGCCGAAGAGCACCGCGATGTGGAAGTACCACGGTTCGCCGCCGCGGCCGACGCCCTGCTGCTCGTGCCAGTACTTCAGGCCGTCGATCAGGCCGGCCCGCAGGCCCGGCAGATCGGTCAGGAAGACCGTGAACATCAGCGCGAAGGTGACCCAGAAGGCCGCGAAGCCGTACGCCCACGGCACCCAGCCGACGGCGCTGACGCTGCGCACGAGCGGCGCGTCGCGCCAGCCCGTGCCGCGGCTGCGCGCCAGCAGGACCTGCACGGCGAGGGCACCGGCGAAGAAGATCGTCAGCAGGCCCGACGTGATGAACGTCGACTCCTTCGTGGCGAACGCCAGCGCCAGCAGCACCCCGATGATCGCCGGCCCGCCCGCCCGCGGGCGGTCGAGGAAGCGGAAGATCGCGATGATCAGGCCGAGGTTGAGCGCCGCGACGTAGATGTCCTCGCGGGCGAAGCGCGAGAAGTACAGGAAGGTCGGCCCGATCGCGAACAGCAACGCGGCGACGAACGCTGCGGGGCGGCCGATCTGCCGGCGCATCAGGTAGGGGAGGGCGACGACGACCGTGCCCATCAGCGCAGGGGCCAGGCGCGCCGTGAAGTCCGAGTCTCCGAGCACCACGTAGGCGAGCGCGGTCAGGTAGAAGCGCAGCGGCCCGTGCAGGAGCGGGTTGTACGAGTAGTCGCCGCGCTCGGCGAACACCCACGAGAAGTAGGCGTCCTGGCTCTCGTCGTGGTGGAACGGCCGCGCGCCGAGGTCGTAGAGCCGCAGGCCGAGCGCCAGCGCCACGACCGCGAGGTGGGCGTACAGCTCGCCCCGCGGGCGGTCGGCGATCCAGGTCTTCAGGCGCGTCATGCCACGGGATCGGCCGCGCGGGCCTCCGACCGGGCCCTGCGCAGCCGCGACACGCCACCGTAGCGGGCGGCGAGCAGCAGGAACCCGGCCGTGGTGATCGGGACCACGAGCACGAACCGCAGCACGAGCAGGTACGACAGCGCCAGCTCGTCCGAGCCGCCGATCGCCTTGATGCCGATCACCGCGGCGCTGTCCTGCGTGCCGGCGTAGGCGGGGCCGGACGGGATCAGGCTGAACACGCTGGCCAGCGCGACCAGGTAGAGGCCCTCCAGGTAGCTCATGTCGAAGCCGACGGTGGCGCCGACGGTCATCCAGACCGTGGTCTCGACGGCCCAGATGACCAGCGTCAGCGCCAGCATCGCGGCGCCGTGGGCGCCCCGCAGACCCAGCGTCGAGGACAGGACGGGGCGCAGCAGCGCCTGCACGCGCGGCGTCCGGCGCAGCAGCAGGAAGACGATCGCGGCGCCGACGGCGGCCGCGGCGGTGACGGCGCCGACGACCTCGAGGTCGCCGCCGCTGACCTCCCCGAGCACGCCGTAGCCCACGACCACGAACAGCAGCACCACGACCGCCACGTCGAGGATCCGTTCGGCGACGAGCGTGCCGAGCACCGTGCGGCGGTTGGCCGCGGCCCGCGGCGCCATCAGCACGACCCGCACGGCGTCGCCGGCGCGCGCCGGCAGGACGTTGTTGCCCGTGTAGCCGATGACGTTGAGGGCGTGCGCGTCGGCGAGCGACGGCCGCGCGCCGTCGTGCTCGAGCAGCCTTCGCCAGCGCTCGCCGCGGAGGATGGTGTTGAGCGCGTAGATCGCGACCGCCCCGGCGAGGGCCAGCAGCTGGCCGCGCGAGGACGGCAGGTCGGGCGCCGGCTGGCGCCTCGCCCACCACAGCAGCGCGGCCAGGCACACCGCCGAGATCGCCACGCCGATGAGGGAAGCCCGGCTGCGCACGCCCGGCACCGTACCTTTCCGGCCCATGGCCTCCCTCGCCGAGCTGGAGTGCGGGGACGACCCCGCGCGCTGGGCCGACCTCGGCTTCGCGGTCACCGACGGCGAGCTGGTGCGGCTGGGTCCCGTCGCCGTCCGCTGCACCGGCGGCGGCGGCGGGCTGCGCGGCTGGACGCTGCGCGGCGACGGCGGACCCGAGTCGATCGACGGCATCCCGACGCGCTGGACCGGCTCCGGCGACGGCGAGCCCGGGCCGGCGCACCCGAACGGCGCCGCGGGGCTCGACCACGTCGTGGTGTTCACCGACCACCGCGACCGCACCGCCGCGGCGCTGGTCGCCGCCGGAGGCGACGAGCGGCGGCGGGCGGGGCCGCCGTCGGTGCCGGTCGCCATGAGCTTCGTCCGGCTCGGGCCCGCGATCGTCGAGGTGGCGGAGGCCGGGCGCGAGGTCCGGCTGTGGGGGCTCGTCGCCGTCGTGGAGGACCTTGACGCGACCGCGGCCGGACTCGGCGACCGGCTGGGCGCGATCAAGGACGCGGTGCAGCCCGGTCGCCGGATCGCCACGGTCCGGCCCGAGGCCGGGCTCGATACCGCGCTGGCCTTCATGTCGCCGCGGCAGCGCTGATCCGGCGGGCTCGAACCCGCCGGCCGCGCGGCTGGACAGCCGCCGCGGGCATTGGTAGCGTGGCTTGACCAATGTCGTTCCGCAGCTCGCCCATCCACTTCGACGGTGCCCGCCTCGCCGCGGCGTCGTCGCCCTGGGCGCTCGAGAACGGCGTCATGACGCACACCCCGCGCACCCAGGCCACCGGCTGACGGACGGAGCGACTCATGACCCCGTCCGTGCAGATCGCGGGCGGGCGTCGTGTGACGCGCTGGACCCGCGAAGCCATCATCGAGAAGATCCGCGAGTGGCACGAGCGCCACGGCGAGGCGCCGTGCTCGGCCGACTGGAACCCGTCGCTGGCGCGCTGGCGCGCGCAGGAGTGGCGCGTGGAGCGCTACCGGGACGGTCGCTGGCCGTCGACCAACGCGGTCAAGCGCGCCTTCGGCGGCTCGTTCGACGCCGCGGTGCGGGCGGCGGGGCTGTCGCCGGCCCGCCCAGGTCCGCGCCGCGCGGCCGGCGCGGCGAGGCCGGCCGTGCCGCCGCGCGCCCCGCGCCCGCCCCGTGAGGTCGACGACGAGCTGACGGCCGCGGCCGAGCGGGTCCGGCGCGCGGAGGCGCGGGCCGAGGCCCTGCGGGTGCGGCTCGAGGCCGCCGAGGCCGCGGCGCGGGCGGCGCGGCGGGCGGCGGCGCAGGCCGAGGCAGCGCGCGAGGACGCCGACGCCCGCGCGCGGGCGGCGCTCGACCAGGCCGACGCCGCGCTGCGCGACGCCCGGCCCCCCGCCGGCTGGGGGCCCGCGCCTTCGGGCGCGATCACGAAGCCGTCGGCGCGGGCGAGCGCGAGGGTCATCGCCGACCCCTGCTGCTCGGTCGGCGTGGCCTCGAGCGCGCCGTCGGCGGCGGTGGCGAGGGTGGCGGTGAGGTAGGTCGTCCGGCCGTCGGCCGGAGCGACGGGGCGCGTGGTGCGCGCGCGCACGGTCCGCGCGACGGCGTCCCGCTCTCCGTGGAGGCGGCGCAGCAGCGGCTCGACGAACACGAGGAACGACACGACGCCCGAGAGGGGGTTGCCCGGCAGGCCGAACGCCCAGCTATCACCGGCGCGCCCGCAGAAGAGCGGCTTGCCTGGCTTCACGCGCACGCCCCAGAACAGCTCCTCGACGCCGGCGGCGGCGAAGGCGCCCTTGACGTGGTCGTGCTCGCCGACCGAAACGCCGCCGGCGACGAGCAGCACGTCGGCTTCGGCCAGCCCGCGGCGCACGCGCGCCAGCGTCTCGCCCGGCTCGTCGGGCGCCGTGCCGAGGTCGAGCGCCTCGGCGCCGGCGCGCGCGGCCAGCGTGCGCAGCGTGACGCCGCTCGTCTCGTGGATCTGTCCCGGCCCGAGCGGC
>DATLGB010000127.1:0-4537 GCA_035540675.1 Solirubrobacteraceae bacterium
GGCGGGTCGAGCGCAGCCATCTCGTGGAAGACCTGCTCGAAGCCGCCGGGGCAGATCAGCTCCAGGACCCGCACATCGGTGTCGCCGGCGTTCCAGAAGGTGTGCCACTGGTCGCGGGGCTTGAAGAGGAGGGCGCCCGCATCGACGACGACCTCCTCGCCGTCGAGAAACGCGCCCAGGCGGCCTTCCAGCACGTAGCTGTACTCGTCCTCCCGGGTGTGCCGGTGCACCGGCCCGCCGAGGCATCTCGGGGCCAGGACATGCTCCAGAAGCGCGAAGGCGCCACCGGACGCGTCACCCGGGACGATGAAGCGATCGTGTCCGACGGGGCGACGAGTGATCTCTCCGTCGCTGGGCCCGACGATGCGGATCTCGGTCATGGCGGGAGCTCCCGGCTCGACGTTGCGGAAGACCGGCTCTGCCTACAGCGGCGACTCTAATCCGTGTCTGGCGCCACGAGCAAGGCGATGTCCGCACCGCGGCGACGCTGAAGATGCGTACGATCGCGCCGTGCCGTTCACGCTCAGGAACCTCAAGGCGGACCTCGACGACGTCGGGTCCAGGTTCGACGGCTCGCCGGACCTCGAGTTCCGCCTGGCGACCGACGCGCTCGAGCTCGAGCAGTGCGGCCTGAGCCACCAGCGCCTCCCGCCCGGCTACCGCTTCCCGTACGGCCACACGCACGGGACCCAGGAGGAGGTGTACGTCGTCGTGCGCGGGAGCGGGCGGATGAAGCTCGACGACGAGATCATCGACCTCACGGAGTGGGACGCGGTGCGCGTCCCGCCCGGCACGTGGCGAGGCTACGAGGCCGGCGCGGACGGCCTCGAGCTCATCGTCGTCGGCGCGCCCAGCCTGGGCGAAGGTCGCCGCGAGGACGTCGAGGGCCTGCGCGACTGGTGGTCCGACTAGCGCGCCGGCAACGGCCGCAGCGCGTGGTCCCGACGATCGTGGCGTCCTGCCGAGTGGCTTCTCACCGCTGCCCCGCGAGCGCCCGGACAGCACGACCTCGCGCCCACCGGCGTACGCTTCGCCGATCGGTGAACGCCGAAGAGCCCCGGTAAGGCTGGTCGGGAAGCGCGTCGTGCTGCGGCCTGCGCGCCCGGAGGATGCCGACGCGATCGCCAAGGGCTTCCAGGAGGACCCGACCATGGGCGCGATGCTCGGCATGGAGCCCGAGCAGGAGAACGCCGAGTGGCTGCGCGGGACGTTCCCGCCGGAGGACCAGGACGGCGAGCAGCCCGCGTCCTGCTGGTTCGCGATCGACGATCCGGCGACCGGCGAGCTGATCGGCGAGATCGGGCTCGTCGGGATCTCACGGCCGAACCGGCGTGCCGCGCTGAGCGTGCTCGTGCTGCCCCGGTTCCGTCGTGCCGGCGCCGGGCGCGAAGCGATCGAGCTGCTGGTGGGCTGGGCGCAGGACGAGCTCGATCTGCACCGGGTGGAGCTGCACACCTACCCGGAGAACGTGGCGATGCAGCGGCTCGCCGAGGCGGCCGGCTTCCAGCACGAGGGCGTCCTGCGCGGCTACTCGTTCGAGCGCGGGCGCTTCATGGACAACGTCGTCTACGCCCGGCTGCGGTCGCCCGGATCGCCGGTGGACGTCGCCGGCGGAGGGTGGACTCTGTACGCGCCGCTCGGCGCGGAACCCGCGGTCTGCACGTTCTGCGGCGAGCCACGACGCCCGCGCCAGCGCCTGATCGCCAATGCCGACGGCTCCGCTGCGATCTGCGAGAACTGCGTCACGCGGTTCGGCGGCTTCGTCTCGCGCACGCCCGGCGGCGAGCATGATCCGCCCTCCGGCTGAGCCCGCTCCGCGGCCCGCGTTCGGCATCGCCGCCCACCGCAACCGCTCGCGCGGCGCGCCGGCGCGGCTGAGCTTCGGCGCCTACTTGTCCGACCACAGCGGGGTCGTCGCGTACACCGTCAGCGGGCAGCGCTCGACGAAGCCCGCGCGCCGGTAGAGGCTCACGGCGCCCTCGGAGGAGTGCAGCACCGCGCGCCCGCAGCCGGCCTCGCGGGCGCGGCTGAGCATCGCCGTGGTGAGCGCGGCGCCGATGCCGCGGCCGCGCGCCTCGGGCAGGACGCTCATGCCGAAGATCGCGGCGACGCCGGGCCGCCCGGCCAGGGAGAGGTAGCCCTTGCCGAGGGTCGTGCCGTCCTCCGCCACCGCGATGAAGCGGTGGCCGCGCGTGCGCCCGCCGGACCAGTAGCGGTTGAGATCCTCGACCAGCGGCCGGTCGTCGGGCGGGACCTCCCAGTAGCGCATGATGAGGCCCGCGTACGCGCGCAGGTCGTCGTCGTCGCGCACCTCCCTGACCAGCGGCGATGCCGGGCGCGGCTCCCACTCGTCGAGCTCGAGCGACATGCCGGTGGCGAACTCCACCGGCTCGAGGCCGTGCGCGCGCAGCCGCAGCCCCAGGTCGTCCGGCCGCGCGGTGGGATGCTCGAGCCACATGAACGCCACGTCGCGCTCGCGGTAGCGCTCGATGACGCGCGCGACGACCGCGTCGGCGTCTCCGGTGACACGGGTGCGCAGGACCGCGTTGTACGGGAGATGCGTGATCGGGTTCTCCGTCCACAGGACGCCGTCCTCGTCGCGCAGCTGCGCCGGCGGCCAGCGGCCGAAGTGCGACCACTGCGCGACGAAGGCGTCCTCGATCTGCTCGATCAGCTCGCCCGCGCCTTCGCCCATGCGGCGATGTTCGCCGCTCGGCGGCGCCGGCTCAAGCCGCGACGAACACCACCGCCGTCTGCCACGGGTCGCGCACCAGGAAGCCGCTGCCGACCGGCTCCGCCGCGTGACCCGCGGCCTCGGCGCGCGCGCGGACCGCGGCGACGTCGCCCGCGTCCGGCAGCCGGATCGTCCAGTGCCGCAGGCCGGTGCTGTGCGCGGGCGCCGGCCCGGCGCCGCGGCCGTTCCAGACGTTGAAGCCGAGGTGGTGGTGGTAGCCGCCGGCGGAGACGAACGCCGCCGTCCCGAGGTTCGCCTGCAGCTCGAAGCCGAGGACGTCGCCGTAGAACGCCAGCGCGCGGTCGACGTCGCCGACGTGCAGGTGCAGGTGGCCCATCCGCAGGCCGGCGGCGACGCGCTCGGTGGGCTGCTCGCCGGCGACGGCGTCCAGCAGCGAGTCGAAGTCCAGCGGGGCGGGGCCGCCGGCGTAGCCGAGGTCGGCCGGCCACTGCTCGCGCGGGCGGTCGGCGGCCAGCTCGATGCCGTTGGCGTCCGGGTCGGCGAGGTAGATGGCCTCGTGGGTGCGGTGGTCGGAGGCGCCCTGGATCGGCATGCGCGTCATGGCGAGGCGGACGGCCGCCCGCGCCAGCTCCTCGCGGCTCGGATACAGCAGCGCGTAGTGGTACAGCCCGGCGTGGCGGCCGGGCGGCCGCGCGGCGGGGTCCTCGTGGACGACGACGACGGCCTCCTCGCCGTCGCCGAGCGCGGCGGTGCCGCCCTCGCGGGAGTGCACGCGCAGGCCGAGCGCGCGCTCGTACCAGGCGATCGAGCGCGCGGCGTCGGCGACGGTGAGATGCACGGCGCCCAGCCGCAGGGCGGCGGGCAGCGTGGCGGCCGGCGAGCGGCCGTGTTCGGTGTCGATCAAGTTCATGTCCTCAGGATGGATGGTTCGCGGGGCCGCGCCGCCGGCGGGATCGGGAAGTTGCGGTCGAACACGTTGTCCGGGTCGTAGCGCGCCTTCAGCCGCCGCAGCCGTTCGAGCGTCGGGCCCGGGAACGCGTCCTCGAGGCGCTCCGGGCGCTGGTCGGTGTCGAAGGAGAGATAGAGGCCGCTGGCGTGCGGGTGCACCTCGGCGTCCCAGCGCGCGTTGAGCGCCGGCAGCGAGAGCCCGACCGCGCTGATCGCGAAGTTCTGCGTGCGGTGCGCATACGCGGTCGCGTCGGCCGGCAGGTCGTTGACCGCGCCCCCGACCGAGCGGATCTGCAGCATCGGCGCGGCGCCCGCGCGCACGAGCGCCTCGAGGCCCCGCGCCACCGCGGGCGTGACGTGCTCGACGAGTCCCGAGCGCATGGCGGCGGGCGCGCCGCCGACGTGGACCCCGCCGTGCGGCGGCACGACCGCCGGGTACGGGGCGAGCTGGGCCTGCTGGTCGGCCAGCGGCCCGACGTCGAGCAGCGGCGTCAGCGCCCGCGCCGCCGCTTCCACGTCGTCGCCGGCGTAGACGGAGTACAGCTGGACCACGGGCGCCCCGCGCCGCACGACCAGGTTGAGGAAGCTCGTCAGCTCGCGCGGCGCGGTTTCGACGGCGGCGGCCCAGCGCTCGAGCAGCTCCGCGGTCGCGAAGCCGTCGAAGGCCATGGTCGAGAACACCACGTCGCCGACGGGATACGCGTCGAGCTCGAGCGCGGTGACGATCCCGAAGTTGCCGCCCGCGCCGCGGAGCGCCCACAGGAGGTCCGGGTCGTGGTCGGCGTCCGCGCGCACGGCGCGGCCGTCGGCGAGCACGACCTCGGCGGCGCGGACGTGGTCGATGGTCAGGCCGTGCCGGCGCGCGAGGAAGCCGATGCCGCCGGCGGTGGCGAG
>DATLGB010000128.1:0-3599 GCA_035540675.1 Solirubrobacteraceae bacterium
CCCCTGCACGGGCGCGGGGGCCGCCGCCCCCGCCGGCCCCCGCGCCCGTGCAGGGGGCGCCGGCCACCTCGCCGGCGTCGGCCCCGGCGCAGGCCGCCGCGACGCAGCCCGGCGTCGCCGCGCAGGAGGAGCGGCGCGTGCAGGCAACCGCCGCCACCGTCACCACGGACGGCGACTACGCCATGGTGGCCGCGACGCGCCCGGTCGTTCCCACGGCGACGTTCGTGACGCTGGGTGCCGGCATCGCCGGGCTGCTCGTCTACGTCGGCGTCGCGGCCGCGCCGCGCCGCCGCCGGCGGGTCACTCCCGCGACGGTCACCGTCCGCTCGCGCCGGCGCTGAACCCCCACTGCGCGACCGCGAGCCCGGCGCCGACCAGCGCCGCGCCCGCGACCGCCGGCGCCGTCAGCGGCTCGCCCTCGAGCGCCCAGCCGAACGCGAGCGCGCCGAAGGGCAGGATCAGCGGCAGGTAGGAGAGGGTGACGGCGCGCAGCTCGCGCAGCAGCAGGGTGAGCACGACGAAGGTCACCATCGAGCCGAAGACGGTCAGGTACGCCAGCGCGCCGACCGCCCGCGCAGTCCAGTCGGCCGCGCCCCAGTCCTCCTGCGGCGCCGAGGCCACCAGGAGCGCCAGCCCGCCGCCGAGCATGGCCCAGCCGTTGAGGGCGAGCGCGTCGAGCGCCGAGCCGCGGCGCTTGATCGCGATGTTGCCGATGGAGCTGAACAGCGGTGCTCCCAGGACGGCCGCGGCGGCGAGCGTCGCCCGCTCCTCGTGGCCGAGCGCCAGGCTCTCGCCGAAGGCGAGCACGAGGCCGCCGATCGCGATCGCGACGCCCGCGAAGAAGCGCCCCGTGACGGGCTCCTCGCGCAGCCACACCATCGACAGCGCGGCGACGTAGAGCGGCATGACGCCGAACAGGACCGCCGTCAGGCCGCTCGGGATGTACTGCTCGGCCCAGTAGATGAGGCCGTAGGACAGCGCGAACGGGAACGCGGCCAGCACCGCCGCGAGCACCGGGTCCGTGCGCAGCGGCCGGCGCAGCGCCCGCGCCACCACGAGCAGCCCGGCGCCGGCGAGCGCGAAGCGCAGGCCGGCGCCGTACAGCGGCGGCGTGTCGTGGAGGCCGATCTTGATCGCCACCCACGTGCTCGACCACACGAGCACGAGCAGGCCGTAGAGGCCGAGGACGACGGGGCGCGGCACGGCGCGCGAGGGTAGCCCCACACGCGCCGAGGGCGGCCCGAAGCGGGCCGCCCTCGCATGGCGGGAGTGGAGGTTCCCCTGAGGGCTACGCGCCGGCGCTGCGGTTGACCGCCACGCGCCGCAGCGCGACGCCGGCGAGCAGCGCGCCCAGCCCGGCGGCGATGACGAGCGCGAGCTCGAGGCCGGTGAACGGCAGGCGGCCGAGCGGCGTCTGGACGCCCGACTCGCGGCGGGTCGCCGTGGCCGGTGCGACCGCGCCGGCCGCGGTGTCGGCGAGCACGTCCGCCTCAGGGCCGCCCGTCGCGCTGACGCCGAGGACCGCGGAGCGCGGCGCGGCCGGAGCCGAGACCGGAGCCGCGAGCACGTCGGCGGCCGCCGGCGGGAACCCGCGCAGCCCCATCGCACCGACTCGCGAGTCGCTCTCAGCGGCCGTGGCCGGGCATCCCTCGGCCGGCGCCGGGATGATGTCGCGGCCGTCCTGGTGGCGCCGGTGCGCCTCGACGGCGGGCTCCGCGATCGTGATCACGACGTACGGGTTCGTCGCCGAACCGGTCGCGTGGCAGATCGTGACCTTGGCCCGGCCGTTGTCGGTCTTGGCCGGAGCCTTGGCGGCGTCGTCGCCCTTCGGGCACCCCCCGGCCGGCGCCGGGATGATGTCGCGGCCGTCCTGATGGCGCCCGTGCGCCGGCAGCGCGTTGTTCGAGACCGTGATCTCCACGTACGGGTTGGTCGCCGAACCGGTGGCGTGGCAGATCGTCGTCTTGCCGGACGGTCCGTGGGTCTTCGGCTTGGTCGCGCCCTCCGGCTTGGCGGGCTTTGCGGGCTTTGCGGGCTTGGCCGGCTTGGCGGGCTTGGCCGGCTTCGCGGGCTTGGCCGGCTTGGCCGGCTTGGCCGGCTTCGCGGGCTTGCAGGTTCCGTGGCTGCGGGCGCCGTTGCCCTGGGTGTTCTCGCGCCCCTGGCCCTTCGGCTGCGGCTGCGGCTGCGGCTGCGCCGCGCTGCGCTCCTCCTTGGTCTGGCCGGGCGGGGCCCCGTGCGGGTGGCCCTGCTCCGAGTCGTGGTTGCCCGCGAGCGCGGTGCCCGTCAGCGCCAGCGGCACGCTGGCGGCCAGGGCCCCGATCACGACCTTCATGCGCGCCGCCCCCTGCTTTCCGTTCACTGCGAAGCACCTCCCGAGTGCCCTGCCGGTGGATCCGTCTGACGAGGTCGAAAATCCCCGTTTGCAGGCGAAAACGCAGCTTCTATGACATCGGTTGGAACGTTTGAGAAGAAATTCCGGGGGTAGTTCCTCTTGTCTTTGCTCAGTTCGGCCGCGGGCGCAGGGCGCCTCGCAGCCGCGCCTCGAACTCGGCGATCGGGATCTCGCGGGCGCCGAGCCGGAGCGTGTGGGGCGAGGCGAGCTGGATGTCGCACAACTCGATCCCGGCGGACGCCAGCCGCTCGAGCGTGCGCATCAGGTTGACGTTGCCCGCGTGCGGCACGGCGTGGAACATCGACTCGAGCATCGCCGCCCGCCCGAGGACCACCCCGAGCACGCCCGCCACCAGCCGGTCGCCTTCCCACAGCTCGAACGAGTGGGCCGCGCCCGCCGCGTGCAGGGAGCGGTAGAGCCGGGCCAGCCGCGGGGTCAGCCAGATCCCGCCCTCCCGCGGCCGCGCGCAGCCGGCGACGACGCTGCCGAAGGCGCGGTCGACGGCCGGCGTCCACCCGGGGTCGCGGGCCAGGCTGCGGCGCAGGCGCCGGCGCAGGCGCGCCAGGCCGTCGGCGTCCACGTCGAGGATGGCGCGGGGGTCGGCGCGGTAGAACGGAAGCGGCCCCTCCTCGTCGGGGTCGTCCATCGGGAAGAGGCCCTGCGCGTACGCGGCGAGGGCGGTGTCGACGTCGGCGTCGCGCACGGCCCCGGAAGTGTGGCGTGCCTAACCTCCGGGCGATGACGGTCGATCGTGTGGAGACCGAGCGGCTGGTCGGCTGCCGGCCCGCGCTGCGCGACGCCGACGAGTTGCATCCGATCCTGGCCGACGAGCGCGTCGCGGCGTGGCTGTGGCCGGGCGAGCTGGGCGGGCCGCGGACGCTCGCCCAGGTGCGGACGATGCTCGTGCGCGACGTCGACCACTGGAAGCGCCACGGCTTCGGGCCGTGGATCGTGCGGGGCCGCGACGACGGCTCCGTCGTCGGGCGCGTCGGCCTGGCCCGCACGGCGGTGGGCGGCGCCGACGAGGTCGAGGTGAAGTGGCTGCTGGCCGCGGACCGCTGGGGTCAGGGGCTGGCCACGGAGATGGCGAGCGCCGCCGTGGAGGCGGCGCTCGGGCCGCTCGGCCTCGATTCCGTCGTCGCCTTCACGCTGCGCGAGAACGCGGCCTCACGCGCGGTGATGGAGCGACTGGGCATGCAGTACGAGC
>DATLGB010000129.1:0-19579 GCA_035540675.1 Solirubrobacteraceae bacterium
CGAGCAGCGACCCGAGCAGGTGCGTGCGCATCACCGCCTGCTCCTCGCTCATCGGGTTGCGCAGCGGGACGGGCTCGACGTCGACGCGCAGGCGCTCGTTGACGGCGGTCGAGGTGAAGCTCCAGCCCACGACCTCGAACAGGCCCGCGCCGACGAGCGCGTCCTCCGCGCGGCGGCGCAGGCGCTGCTCGGGCGCGAGCACGCCGACGGCGCCGCGGCGCGAGGGCAGCGTCGCGGGGAGCGCCTCGAGGTCGAAGCGCGAGACCTCCTCGACCAGGTCGACCTCGCGGGTGACGTCGCGGCGGAAGTGCGGGACCGTGACGTCGAGGCCGTCGGGCGCCTCGGCGACCGCGAAGCCGAGCGCCTCGAGCAGCTCCATCTGGCGCGGCCGCGGCACCGGCGCGCCGAGCAGGCGCGTGACGCGCGCGTCGCGCAGGCGCAGCCGCCGCGGCTCGCGCTGCTCGGGCGTTCGTGCGTCGAGGTCGATCGTCCCCGGCACGAGCCGGGCGCCGCACAGCTCCACCATCAGCCGGGCCGCGACCGCCTGGGCCTCGAGCGCCTGCTCCTCGGACAGCTGCTTCTCGAAGCGCCCGGACGCCTCGCTGCGCAGGCCGAGCCGCGTCGACGTGCGCTGGATGTTGGGGCCGTTCCAGGTCGCGGCCTCCATCAGCACCCGCGTCGTGCCCTCGTGGACCTCGGAGCGGTTGCCGCCCATCACACCGGCGATCGACGTGGGTCCCGCCGCGTCGTCGATGACGACCATCTCGCCGTCGAGCGTGCGCGTGACCTCGTCGAGCGTGACGACGCGCTCGCCGTCGCGCGCGCGGCGGACGACGAGGCGCCCGCCCTCGACGCGGTCGGCGTCGAAGGCGTGCAGCGGCTGGCCGGTCAGCAGCATCACGTAGTTGGTGATGTCGACGACGTTGTTGATCGGGCGCTGCCCGGCCGCCATCAGGCGCGCCTTCAGCCAGGCCGGCGACGGGCCGATCGTGACGTCCTCGAACCGGCGCAGGGTGAAGCGCGTGCACAGGTCGGGGCACTCGACGCGCGCCTCGACGCCGGCGATCGCGTCCGGGCCCTCCGCGCCGGGGTCGGCCTGCCACGGCGGCGGCGCGAGCGGCGCGCCGGTGGCGGCGTGCACCTCGCGGGCGACCCCGTAGATGCCGAGGCAGTCCGGCCGGTTGGGCGTGATCTCGAGCTCGAGCACGTCGGTCGAGATCGGCAGGACGTCGGCGAGCGGCGTGCCGGCGGCGAGGTCGCCGTCGAGGACCATGATCCCGGCGTGGTCGGTGCCGATGGCGACCTCGTCCTCGGCCAGGATCATCCCGTCGGAGACCACGCCGCGGAGCTTGGCCGCCTTCAGGCGCATGCCGTCGGGCATGACCGCCCCCGGCCGCGCCACGGCCACGGTCTGCCCGGCGGCGACGTTCGGCGCCCCGCAGACGATCTGCCGGGCGTCGCCGCCGTCACCCACGTCGACGGCGCACACCCACAGCCGGTCGGCGTCCGGATGGCGGTCGGCGGCGAGCACCTTGCCGACCACGAAGTGCTCGAGCGCCGCGACCCCGTGGGCGTGCACCGCCTCGACCTTCGTCCCGGTCATGGTCAGCCGCCGCTCGAGCGCGCGCGTCTCGAGCGCGGGCGCGCAGTACTCGCGCAGCCAGTCGAGCGGGAGCCTCATCCGAACTGCTCCAGGAACCTGAGGTCGTTCTCGAAGAACAGGCGCAGGTCGGCGACGCCGTGCTTGAGGAAGGCGATCCGCTCGATGCCCATGCCGAAGGCGAAGCCCTGCACGCGCTCCGGGTCGTAGCCGTGCTCGCGCACGTACTCGAAGACGTTCGGGTCGACCTCGCCGGCGCCGAGGATCTCGATCCAGCCCTCGCCCTTGCACAGGTTGCAGCGCGAGCCGTCGCGCAGGAACCCGTCGCGGCACTTGAAGCAGCTCACGTCGACCTCGACGCTCGGCTCGGTGAACGGGAAGAAGTGCGGGCGCAGGCGGACGTCGCGCTCGTCGCCGAAGATCGCGCGGACGAAGGCCAGCAGCGTGCCCTTGAGGTCGGCGAGGGTGACGTCCTCGTCGACCGCCAGCCCCTCGACCTGGTGGAACTGCGGCGTGTGCGTGGCGTCGTTGTCGCGCCGGTAGGTGCGGCCGGGGACGATGATGTACAGCGGCGGCGGCTCGATCTCCATCGCCCGCGACTGCATGGGCGACGTGTGGGTCCTCAGCACGTTGCCGTCGGCGGTGTAGAACGTGTCCGACTCCAGCCGCGACGGGTGCTGCGGGTCGTGGTTGAGGGCGTCGAAGTTGTAGTGGACGAGGTCGATCTCGGGACCCTCGGCGACGCGGAAGCCGAGGCCCAGGAAGACGTCCTCGATCTCGCGCCGCGTCGCGGTCAGCAGGTGCAGACGGCCGACCGGGGCGACGGGCGAGCCGGGCAGCGTGACGTCGATCGCGTCGGCGGCCAGCCGCGCGTCGAGCTCGGCGCCGGCGAGCTGCTCGGAGCGCTCGGCCACCAGCGCCTCGAGCGCCTGCCGGGCCTGGTTGGCGGCGCGGCCGACGGCACCGCGCTCCTCCGGCGGCAGCGTCGCGACGCCGCGCAGGAGGTTGGGCAGCTCCGCCTTGCGGCCGAGGTGCGCGACGCGCGCCTGCTCGAGCGCGTCGGTGGTCTCGGCGGCCGCGATGGCGGCTTCCGCTCGGGCGCGGAGTTGCTCGATTTCCTCAAGGACCTGGCTCAAGACGCCACCGGGGTCGGAGGGACCGAGACCGTGGATGCCGGGCGCCGCGCGGATCCGAAGGGGATCCTGGTGGGATCTCCGGGGGTTCGGGTGGCGATCCGGCGCCGCGGGATCGCCCCCCTTCCGGCCGCGGGGGCCTTGAGCCAGGTCCTAAGCACGGCGGGCGATCCTATCCGTCTCATACAGCGCGACCGTGGCGGCCATGGCGGCGTTGAGCGACTCGCTGCGGATGGGGATGTGGGCCGTCTCGTCGCAGCCGGCCAGCACCTCGTCCGGGACGCCCTCGCGCTCGGCGCCGACGACGATCGTCGCCGCCCGCTCGACCGCCTCGAGCGGCCGGCCGGCGCGCGCGACGAGCGCCACGCGCGGGGCGGGCAGCTCCTCGAGCGCCCGCACGCGCTTGACCGGGACGTGGAACAGGGCACCCATCGACGCGCGCACCGCCTTTGGCCCGAACGGGTCGGCGCTGCCGGGCCCGAGCGCGACCGCCGAGGCGCCGAAGGCCTGCGCGGCGCGCAGCACGGCCCCCACGTTGCCGGGGTCCTTGACGCCCCACAGCGCGACGCAGCGGTCGCCGAGCGAGGTGGCGTAGCGCTGGTCGTAGATCGCCAGGGCGCGGGTGCCGGAGCCGAGCGAGGACAGCTCCGCCAGCAGGTGCGGCGCCACCTCCTCGCCCTCGAGGCCGCTGCCCTTGGCGACGAGCCGCGCCACCGGCGTCCAGCCCGCCGCGTCTGCGGCCTCGAGCAGGTCCTCGCCCTCGGCGACGAAGCGGGCGAGCTTGTCGCGCCACTTGCGGCCGGCGAGCTTGCGGACCTCCTTGAGCGTCTCGTTGTTGGGGCTGGTGATCATCGGGTGGTTAAACAAGAAGGGCGCCTGCTGAAGAGGCGCCCTCGAGGAGAATCGGTGTGCCGGCGGATCAGGCAGCCGACGCCGACGCCTCGCGGGCGCTCTCGGCGAATCGGCGGAAGGTGTCGGCGTCGCGCACGGCGATGTCGGCGAGCACCTTGCGATCGAGCTCGATGCCGGCCAGCTTGAGGCCGTGCATGAGCTCGGAGTAGCTCATACCGTTCTGGCGCGCGGCGGCGTTGATGCGGGTGATCCAGAGGCGGCGGAAGTCGCGCTTCTTGTTGCGGCGGTCGCGGTACGCGTACGTCTCCGCCTTCATCAGCGCTTCCTTGGCGCGGCGGTAGTTCGAGTTCGCCTCGCCGCGGAAGCCCTTGGTCTGCTCGAGGACGGCGCGGCGCTTCTTGCGCGCGTGGACTGAACGCTTGACGCGGGTCACTTGCCCGAACCCTCCAGCAGCTTGCGGACCGTCTTCTGGTCCGCCTTGGCGATCGTGCGATCGAGCCCGAAGGAGCGCTTGCGCTTCGGCGACTTCTTCTCGAGGATGTGGCTCGAGAAGGCGTGGCGAGCCTTGAGCTTGCCGGTGCCGGTCTTCTTGAAGCGCTTCGACGCGCCGCTGTGGGACTTCATCTTGGGCATCGCGAGGCGGGCAGGATAGCGGGTCCGGGCGGCTCGCCGCCGCCCGGCCCGGGATCCCCCTAGGTGGACTTCGCGGCGGCCTTGGGCTTCGTCGCGCGCGGCTTCGCGGGCGGCTTGGCGGCCGGCTTCTCCGCGTCGGACGCGGCCGCCGGCTTGGCTTTGGCCCGGGCCGGCTTCTCGGCGCCAGCGGGCTTCTCCGCGGCGGGCGGCTTCTCCGCGGCGGCCGGCTTGGCCTTGGCCGGCTTCTCGGCGGCGGCGGGCTTCTCCGCGGCGGGCGCGGCCGCCGGCTCCGCCTCGGGCTCGGGGGCCGGCGTCTCGACCGGCTTCGGCGCCTTGGCGGCCTTCTCGTCGGCGACGCGGTGGCGGCGGGAGTCCTTGCCACCGGTGGCAGCGGTCCCAGCGGGCGCCGGCACGTCGGTCTCGGACTTCGCCTTCAGCGGGCCGAGCATCATCGTCATGTTGCGGCCGTCCTGCTGCGGACGCTGCTCGACGATCGCCAGCTCCGCGAGCTCCTCCGCGAGGCGGTTGAGGATGATCTCGCCGCGCTCGGGGTGGGCGACCTCGCGGCCGCGGAACATGATCGTCACCTTGACCTTGTCCTTGGCCTTCAGGAAGCGCTCGACGTGGCCCTTCTTGGTGACGTAGTCGTGCTCGGCGATCTTCGGCCGGAACTTGATCTCCCGGATGACGATCTGCTGCTGGTGCTTGCGCGCGGCCTTCTGGCGCTGGGCCTGCTCGTACTTGTACTTGGAGTAGTCCAGCACCCGGCAGACGGGCGGCTTGGCGTCGGGGGCGACTTCGACGAGGTCGAGGTCGCGCTCCTGCGCGTAGCGGAGCGCCTCGGCCGTCTTCAAGATGCCCACCTGCTGCCCGTCGGGTCCGATCAGCCGGACTTCGGGCACGCGGATGCGCTCGTTGATTCGGGTCGAGTCGCGCTCCGGGAGGGACCGGTCGAACCTGCGCGGGACCGGCACTAGCTGTGGTGGCGGCTCGTCAAGCCGCTGGGAGGGAACGCGTGATCAACGCGGCGCAGTATACCCGCCCCCACCGGGCCGCACGCAAGGGCGCTCGGGCGCCGCCCGGTAGCTTCCGGGCGCGTGGCCGCTGCATTCGTGCACGAGCTGCGGGTCCGCTACGGCGAGTGCGACCCGCAGGGCATCGTCTTCAACGCCAACTACCTCCTCTACTTCGACGTCGCGTTCACCGAGCTGTGGCGCGAGGCGGTCGGACCCTGGACGGAGATGACCGAGCGCGGCATCGACGCCGTCGTGGCCGAGACCGCGCTGCGCTTCCGCGCGCCGGCGCGCTTCGACGACGTGATCGGGATCGCGCTGCGCATCGAGCGCCTCGGCCGGTCGAGCATCGCAACCGCCTTCGACGTCGTGCGCGGGGACGACGTCCTCGTCGAGGGCACGATGCGCCACGTGGTCCTGAGCCGCGAGACGTGGCGGCCGGTCGAGATGCCCGGCTGGGTGCGCGCGGGCCTGGAGCCGTACGCCGCCGGCTGACGGCGGCGGGCGCGCCGCGGGTCTTGGCAGGCGAACGCGTACGCGCGCAAACGGCGAGAGGGGCCGCCGCCGGCTGACGGCGGCGGGCGCGCGCCCGCCCCGCGGGGGCTTCGACGCCGCAGTGGGCGCGGCCGCGCGGGCCGCACCACCCCGCGGCGCAGTGATGGCGCTTTTCCGTCCCATATGGACGGTTTCGCGCCATCGCTCGCCGCATCTCGCGCCGCCGGGCCGCCGCGGGCTGGTCACGCTGCGGCGGCCACGGCGAGCGACTCGCGCTTCGAGTGGTGGCGCTTTTGTGCCGCATTCCGTGCCTTTCGCGCCATCGCTGGCGCGCAGCCGCTCACCCGCGCCGGGCAGGTCACGCGGCGGTAGGGGTCAGACCCCTCAACGACCCCGGCGGTAGGGGTCAGACCCCTCAACGACCCCGGCGGTAGGGGTCAGACCCTCACCAGCCGGACGCGATCGCGCCCGGGCCGCGTTTTGCGCAGGCCGATCCGGTTGAGACTCGCGAGGCGAGGCCGAACTGGATCGGGCCTCGGCGGGGCGCACGCCGGCGGTGCCGGTTCGGTGTCGTCGTGGGCGGCGGCGTGAGCCGACGCTCGACGCTCAGAGCACCGCGAACACGGCGCGGCCGCGCACGACCTCGCGGTCGCCGACGCGCAGCGAGCAGTCGGCGAAGGCCAGCCGGCCGCCGAGGCGCTCGACCTCCGTGTGCGCCTCGACGAACTCGCCGGGCTCGGCCGGGCCGAGGAAGTCCGTCGTCAGCGACACGGTGACCGCGCCGCCGTCGTCGTCCAGCGCGGCGTGCACGGCGCGGCCGATGGCGAAGTCGACGAGCGTGGCCAGCAGCCCGCCCATCGCCTTGCCGCCGGCGTTGAGGTGGCGCTCGTCGATGCGCAGGCCGAGCACGCGCTCCTCGCCCTCACCGCGCGCCAGCAGCGGGCCGATCAGCTCCGCGAACGGCCCGATGCCCTCGAGCGGCTCGAAGCCGGCGGGAGCGGCGCTCACAGGTCCCCGCGCAGTGCGGCGATCGCGTCGTCGAGGCTCAGCGTGCCGCGGTCGCCCTCGCCGTGGCGGCGCAGCGCGGCGGTGCGGCCCTCCACGTCGCGATCGCCGACCACGAGCATGTACGGGACCTTCTGCAGCTCGGTCTCGCGGATCTTGCGCCCGACGGACTCCGTGCGGTCGTCGACCTCGGCGCGCAGCCCGGCGGCGCCGAGCGCGGCCGCGACCTCCCGCGCGTAGTCGTTGTGGCGGTCGGCCACCGGCAGGACCTTCGCCTGCACGGGCGCGAGCCAGAACGGCAGCTCGCCGCCGGTGTGCTCGAGCAGGATCCCGATGAAGCGCTCGAAGGACCCCAGCAGCGCGCGGTGGATCATCACCGGCCGGTGCTCGCTGTTGTCGGCGCCCGTGTAGGTGAGGTCGAAGCGCTCGGGCAGGTTGTAGTCGAGCTGGACCGTGCCGAGCTGCCACGCGCGCCCGAGGGAGTCGGTCATGTGCAGGTCGATCTTCGGCCCGTAGAAGGCGCCGTCGCCCTCGTTGACCGTGTGCTCGATGCCGGCGGCGGCGAGCGCGGCGCTCAGCGCGCCCTCCGCCTCGTCCCACAGGTCGTCCGAGCCGAGTCGGTTCTCCGGCCGGGTCGACAGCTCGACGCGGATCGGGAAGCCGAACTGCTCGTACCAGTCGTAGCCGAAGCGCAGGCAGCCGAGCACCTCGTCCTGGACCTGCTCGGGCGTGCAGAAGATGTGGGCGTCGTCCTGGATGAAGTGCCGCACCCGCAGCAGGCCGTGCAGGGTGCCGCTCGGCTCGCGCCGGTGCAGCAGGCCGGGCTCGGAGTAGCGGACGGGCAGCTCGCGGTAGGAGTGCCGGAAGGCGCCGAAGAGGTGCGCGTGCCCGGGGCAGTTCATGGGCTTGAGGCCCATGGAGCGCTCCTCGTACTCCGTGGTGAACATGTTCTCGCGGTACTTGCCCCAGTGCCCGGAGGTCTCCCACAGCTGCGAGTCGTACAGCAGCGGCGTCTTGACCTCGTCGTAGTCGCGGGCCAGCGTCATCTCGCGCGAGCGCTGGACCAGGGCGTTGAACACCTGCGTGCCCTTCGGCAGCCAGAAGGCGGCGCCGGGGCTGACCTCGCTGAAGGTGAACAGGCCGAGCTGCGGGCCGAGCCGGCGGTGGTCGCGGGCGCGCGCCTGCTCGAGGCGCTCGAGGTGCTCGGCCAGCTCCTTCTTGGAGTGGAAGGCGGTGCCGTAGACGCGCGTGAGCATCGTCCGGCTCGCGTCGCCGCGCCAGTAGGCGCCCGCCACCGACAGCAGCTTGAACGCCTTGATGCGCCCCGTGCTCGGCGCGTGCGGCCCGCGGCAGAGGTCGGTGAACGGGCCGTTGCGGTAGAGGCTGACGGTCTCGACGCCCTGGTCGCGAACGAGGTCCTCGATCAGCTCGACCTTGTAGTCCTGACCCTCGGCGCGGAAGCGCTCGAGCGCCTCCGGCACCGTCACGTCCTCGCGCTCGAACGGCTCGTCGGCGCGGACGTGCTCGGCCATGCGGGCCTCGATCTCGGCGAAGTCGGCGTCGGACAGCGCGACGCCGTCCGGGAACTCGAAGTCGTAGTAGAAGCCGTTCTCGATCGGCGGCCCGATCGAGATCTTCACCCCGGGGTAGAGCTCGAGCACCGCCGTGGCCAGCACGTGCGCCGCGTCGTGGCGGACGACGTCCAGCGCCTCCGGCGAGCGCTCCGTGACGATCTCGACCTGCGCCCCGTCGGGCAGGGGCCGCGCGAGGTCGCGCACCTCGCCCTCCACCTTGACCGCCAGCGCCGCCCGCGCGAGGCCCGGCCCGATGGCGGCCGCCAGGTCGGCGCCCGTCGCGCCGTCGGGCAGCTCCTTGCGCGTGCCGTCGGGGAGCAGGGCGTGCATGGCGGCGGATCCTAGAGCGAGCGCAGCCGCGGCCCGGGCACGAGGGCCTACGCGCCGGGTTCGAACCATCGAACAGGCGTTTGCTACGTTGGATCCGACCTTCGGCGGCCTGTCCCTGCATGTCGCGCCGCCGATCGCCAACCGTACGCGGCTCCCCCCGGCCGCAAGGAGGTCCCCTCCCATGCAGTCCCGAACCGTCCTGCGCGGCCTTGCCGTGCTTGCCACCGCAGTGCCCGCCGCTCCCGCCGCCGCCGCGCCGCGCCTCGTCGAGGCCGAGCTGGCCGGCCACCCCACCGTGCGCGCGCATATGCGCGACGCCGCGCGCGACCTGGCCCGTGAGCGCGCCCAGCGCCGGCTCGTGGCGCGCGTCGTGCGCCTCGAGCGCGACGTCAACGACCGCCGCCTGCGCCCGCGGGCGCTGCGCCGTGCGTCGATCTCCGACCTGCGCGACCGCATCGAGCGCCTGCGCGACCGCGCCGCCGCGCGCCGCGAGCGCGCGCAGCGCGTCGCCGTCCCGCCCGTCCTGCAGGCGATCGCCGCCTGCGAGTCCGGCGGCAACCCGGGCGCGATCGGCGGCGGCGGCGCCTACCGCGGCAAGTACCAGTTCGACTACGCGACCTGGGCCTCGGTCGGCGGGTCGGGCGACCCCGCGGCGGCTCCCGAGGCCGAGCAGGATCGCCGCGCGGCCATCCTCTACGCGCGCGCCGGCGCGGCGCCGTGGCCCGTCTGCGGCGGCTGAGCGACGGGTAGCGTGGCGCCGATGGACGCCGCCGAGCTGCGCTCCCGCTTCCCCGTCTGTGCCCGGTACGCGTACCTGAACTCGGGCACGGACGGCCCCATCCCGGCCGAGGCGGCGGCCGCCGCCACCGACGCCGTGCGCGAGCAGACGGCCGCGGGCCGCTGGGGGCCGAACCTGGATCCGCGCTTCGGCGGCCTGACCGAGCTGCGGGCCGCCTACGCGGGCGCGCTGGGCTGCGCGCCCGAGCGCGTGGCGCTGACGACGTCGACGAGCGAGGGCCTCGGGCGCGTGCTCGCCGGCCTCGGGCTCGGGCCGGGCGACGAGATCCTCACGTCCGACCAGGAGCACCCGGGGCTGATCGGCCCGCTGCTGGCCGCCCGCGCCCGCGGCGCGCGGGTGCGGACGGCGCCGCTGGCCACGCTCGCCGACGCGGTCGCGGAGTCGACCACCGTCGTCGCCTGCTCCCACGTCGGCTGGATCGGCGGCGAGCTGGCCGACCCGCGTCTGGCCGACTGCGGCCGGCCGCTGATCCTCGACGGCGCGCAGGGCGTCGGCGCCGTCGGAGTCGACGTCGAGGCGCTCAACTGCGCCGCCTACGCCGGCGCCGGCCAGAAGTGGCTGTGCGGCGCCGACGGCACCGGGATGCTCTACGTCGCGGACTGGTTCGAGGAGCGCCTGCTGCCGGTCATGCCCGCCTACCTCGCGTTCGCCGAGCCCAACCTCGGCCTCGACAGCCGGCTGCACGAGGACGCCCGCCGGCACGACACCGCCGCCCTGCCGCGCGAGGCGGTCGCGATGTCGCTGGCGGCGGCGGGCGTGCTCGGCGCCTTCGGCTGGGACGCCGTCCACGCGCGCGGCCGCGAGCTGGCGGCGCGGCTGGCCGGCGAGCTGGCCGAGCGCGGCCGGACCGTCGCCCCGCGCGGCGACACGACGCTCGTGTCGTGGGAGGACCCCGAGCCGGAGGCCGCCGTCGCGCGCCTGGCCGCGGCCGGCGTCGTCGTCCGCAACCTCCCGAACACGCCGTACGTACGGGCGTCGGTCGGGGCCTTCAACGACGAGACCGACCTCGACCGGCTCCTGGAGGCCCTGTGAGAGAGCAGTACGCCCGCGTCAGCGACGAGATCGAGCTCTGCTACGAGACGTTCGGCGATCCCGCCGACCCGACCGTGCTGCTCGTGATGGGCCTCGGCACGCAGATGATCGCCTGGCACGAGGACTTCTGCGGGATGCTGGTCGAGCGCGGCTTCCACGTGGTGCGCTTCGACAACCGCGACGTCGGCGGCTCGACGCACCTGACCCACGTCGACCCCCCGTCGCTCAAGCAGCTGCTCCTGCGCGACCGCAAGGCGGCGGCCTACCGGCTCGAGGACATGGCGGCCGACGCCGCCGGGCTGCTCGACCACCTGGGCGTCGAGCGGGCCCACGTCGTGGGCGCCTCGATGGGCGGGATGATCGCTCAGGCCATCGCCTCCCACCACGGCGAGCGCGTGCGGTCGCTGGTGTCGATCATGTCGACCACGGGCGGCCGCTGGGTCGGCCAGCCGGCCTTCACGATGTACCCCGTCCTGCTGGCGACGCCGCCGCGCGAGCGCGAGGCGTACGTCGAGCGCGCCGTCGAGGTCTACGAGAAGATCGGCTCGCCCGGCTTCGAGCGCGACGTCGAGAACCTGCGCCGGATCGCCGGCCTGGCGTTCGACCGCCGGCAGGACCCGCGCGGCGCCGGCCGGCAGATGATGGCGATCCTCGCGTCCGGCGACCGCACCGCAGACCTGCGCCGGATCCGCGTGCCCACGCTCGTGGTGCACGGCACCGCCGACCGGCTCGTGGCGCTGTCGGGCGGCAAGGCGGTCGCGAAGGCGATCCCGGGCGCGCGGCTGATGCTCATCGAGGGCATGGGCCACGACCTGCCGCGCGGCGTCTGGCCGCGGCTGGTCGACGGCATCGCGGCGACGGCGGCGCGCGCCGACGCCGGCGCCGTCACTGCAGGCTGACGACCAGCACGAGCGCGAGGATCAGGAAGAACAGGATCGCGCCCGCGACCGCGAGCTGGCGCTGGTTGTCACGCCAGAACTGCGGGTTCGCCCGTTCGCGGCCGTGGCGCCCCTCGGGCGGGGTGCCGACCCAGTCGTCGTCGTCGCGCATGCCGGCCTTCTACCCGCGCGATCGTCGCCCCAGCCGCGCGATTGTGGAACAATCCGGCGCGCCATGGATGCCCGGGTGCTCGTCCTCCTATCCGCGATCTGCTTCGCCACCACCGGCACCGCGCAGGCGCTCGGCCCCGACGCCTCGCCGGCGGCGGTGGGCGCCGCGCGCATCGCCGTGGGCGGCGCCCTGCTCGCGCTCGTCGCGTGGCGGATGGCCCCCGCGCGGCCCAACGGGCGCTGGCCGCTGCGGCCGTCGCTGGCCGGCGCCGCCGGCGTCGCGGGCTACCAGCTCACCTTCTTCGCGGCGGTCGCCGAGACCGGCGTGGCGGTCGGGACGGTCGTGGCGCTCGGCTCCGGGCCCGTGTTCGCGGGGCTGCTGGGCCGTGCGGTCCACGGCGAGCCGCTGACGCGCCGCTGGACCGTCGCCACCGGCCTCGCCGTCGCCGGCGTGGCGGTGCTGGTGGCCGCGGGCGCCGCCGCGCAGGTGGAGCCGCTGGGGATCGCCCTCGCCCTCGGCGCCGGCCTGTCCTACGCGACGTACACCGTCGCCGCCAAGGGGCTGCTCGCCACGCACACGCCGGAGGCGGTGATGGCGCGCCTGTTCGGGCTCGGCGCCATCGCGCTGCTGCCGGTCCTGCCGCTCGCCGGCGCCGGCTGGCTGGCCTCGGCCGACGGCATCGCGCTGGCCGTCTACCTCGGCGCCGTCCCCACGGCGCTCGCCTACGTGCTGTTCGCGCGCGGCCTGCGGCACCTGCCGTCGGGCGAGGTGGCGACGCTCACGCTCGCCGAGCCGCTGACCGCCGCCGCGCTCGGCGCCGTCGTGCTCGGTGAGCGGCCGGGCGCGGGCGCGCTGGTCGGCGTCGCGCTCGTGCTCGCCGGCCTGGCGGTGCTGGCGCTGACGTCGCGCCCGCGCCCGGAGGTGCAGCCGGCATGACGGCGCCCGAGGCGCTCGCGGCCGTCCTGCGCCGCCGCATCCTGGACGGCGAGCTGGCCGCGGGGACGCCGCTGCGCGAGCAGCACCTGGCCGCCGAGCACGACCTCGCGCGCCACACCGTGCGCGCCGCGCTGCGCGCGCTGGCCACCGAGGGCCTCGTCCGCGTCGAGGCCAACCGCGGGGCGCGCGTCGCCGCCCTCGACGGCGCGGACGTGCGCGCGCTCGGGGAGCTGCGGATCGCGCTCGAGGTCGAGGGCGCGCGGCTCGCGCTGGCCCGCCACGGCGGGCGCCTGCCGGCGGCCGTCCACGCGGCGTGCGCGGACCTCGCCCGCGCCTGCGCCGCCGCGGCAGGCTTCGGCGCCGTGGCCGAGGCGCACGACGCGCTGCACCACGCCATCGTCGCCGCGTCGCAGAGCGCGCGGATCGTCGCGGCCCACCGCGCGCTCAGCGGCGAGCTGCGCCTGTTCCTCGTCCAGCTGCGCCCGGCGTGGGACGTCCGCGGGCTGGCGGACGAGCACGCCGCGCTCGTGGCCGCGATCGAGCGGGACGGCCCGGACGCGCTGCGGCCCCACGTCGAGGCCTCGACGCGCGCGCTGCTCGCGTCGTTCGCTACGCCTGCCGCGCGAGCCTGACGACTTCCTGGGCGCAGCCCCACGAGAGGGTGATCCCGGCGCCGCCGTGGCCGTAGCAGTGGATCACCCGGCCCTCGCGCTCGAGCCGCACGCCGCCGCGGCGGACGGGGCGCAGGCCGGCGCGGGCCCCCAGGACCTCCGCGCGCTCCAGCGCGGGGACGAGCCGCCGGCAGCGCTCGAGGATGTCGCGCGTCTCGTGCTCGCGCGGCGCCAGGTCGGCGTCGCCGGGCTGGTGCGTGCCGCCGAGGACGCAGACGTCCGGCCGCGGCAGCACGTAGGTCAGCTCGTCCTCGTCGCACAGGCACGGGACGGCGGCGGGCGCCCGGACGAGCACCACCTGCCCGCGCACGGGGACGACCGTGTCGTCGCCGGCCAGCGCGGCGGCGCCGACGCCGCCGCAGTTGACCACGAGGTCGCCGTCGACGTCGTCGAGCGACGCCACGCGGCGCACGCGCAGGTCGCCCGCCCGCTCGCGCAGCGCCGCCAGGTGGCGCGGCACCTCGACGAGCGGCACGCGCGCCACCCAGCCGCGCACGCGGCCCGGCGGCAGCTCGCCGGCCCGCGCGGCGCGCAGGCGACCCGGCGGCAGCGCGCCGAGCCAGTGCGGCTCGTCGCGCTCCATGTGCAGGTAGTCGACGAGCGGGTGGCCGGCCGCCTCCAGCCACTCGTACGTGGTGACGGCCCAGCCGAGCGTCCGCTCGTCGGCGGCGGTGGCGTACGGCAGCCACAGCCCGCCGGCCACCTCGGAGGTCGTCGGCCCCTCCGCGGCGACGACCTGCACCGCGAAGCCGGCCTCGCGCAGCGCGACCGCGCAGGAGAGCCCGACCACGCCGGCGCCGACGACCGTCAGCAGGAGCGGTCGCCCCATGCGTCGCAGGCCAGCTCGATCCACGTGTACGTCGTGACCCGCACCACGTCCCCGCGGTTGCGCAGGATCGGCTCCATCATCCCCCAGTGCCTGCGCAGCGGCGTGTCGTCGTCCGGGTCGCCGCCCATCCGCAGGCGCAGCGTCTCCCCCGGCTGCAGGACCGTCCCCGCCGCGAAGTGGTAGGCGAACGGCGGCGTCGCCAGCCGGTAGCCCTCCAGGTCGACCGGGCCGCCGCTCGTGTTCGTGACGTCCACGCGCTCCCTGCCGCGCGGCTTCGCGCTGATCGCCAGCGCGCCCTGGAGCGGGTCGTGGCACTCGACGCGGCACGGGTACATCATCGACGCCCGCAGGTCGCCGTGCGGGTCGAACAGGTACGCGCCGTCGCCGAGCGCCCGCCGGTCGAACGTCGGGTTGTCGAAGACCGCCTTGCGCAGGCCCCAGTAGTGCTCGTCGGCATCGGCCGGCTCGCCACGGCCGACGCGGACCGTGAGCGTGCCGCCGGGCGGCAGGAGCGTGCCGGCCGGGAACGTGTAGCGCCGCAGACCGGTGTCGCGGACGTGCCAGCCGTCGAGCGGCAGCGGGCTCTCCGGATCGAGGTTCTTCACGCGGACCCACTCGCCCTCGGGATACAGGCGGTCGGCGCCGTCGGCGTCGGCGTTGACCCACACCCGCACCGAGTGGCCCGGGTTCGGCCCGGGCGCGCACGCCTCGGCCGCGAACAGCCCGCGCCCGAGCCGCTCGGCCCGCTGCGTGAGGACGCTGTAGCGCTGGTTGAAGGCGTAGCCGGCGCGGTTGGCCAGCCACAGCGCGCGGCCCTCCCCGACCATGATCGCGCCGAGGTCGCGCCAGCGGCCGCGCAGCTTGACCGCCACGGAGCGGAAGTAGCGCCCGCGCGTGCGGCTCTCGGGGTCCTGGGCGGCGAGCCGGACGCGCTTCTTGCCGCGCCGGATCAGCGCCTCGAGCCGCTCGGTGGCCTCGACGGCGTGACAGTCGCCGGCGCGGCTGTTGCGGGCGTAGCGGGTCTGCTCCATCGCCTGGATGCCGATCATCCGCACGTGCAGCGGCTTGCGCGTCCCGTCCCCGTGGACGTCGACGTGCAGCGTGTCGCCGTCGTCGACCCAGGCCAGCTTGCCGGTCCAGACGTGGCAGCGAGGCTGCTCGGTGCCGACCATGCACGGCCCGCGCCGCGCGTCGGCGGCGGCGGGCAGGAGGGCGGCGAGCAGGCAGGCGAGGGCAAGCGCGGCGGCGAGCGGGAAGCGCATTCGCGGCACGAGGGGTCTGACCCCTCCCCCGCCGCCGAGTTGCGGGCCGCGGGCAGCAGGGCGTCGGCTGACTAACCTGCCGCCGCGTGAAGCGCGCGGTCAACGCCACCCTGCAGCGGCTCACGGGCTACCAGCTCCGCAAGGCCGGCGCCCCGGTGCGCCGCCAGCCGCCCGCCAGCGGCAGCCGGCTGCTCACGCGCCCCGCGTTCGTCCTGTGCACGGTCCGCTCGGGCTCCACGCTGCTGCGGATGCTGCTCGACAGCCACTCGCAGATCCACGCGCCGCACGAGGTCCACCTGCGCGACTTCGGCGTCGAGGTGCGCAGCAAGTACGCCGAGCGCTCGCTGGCCGAGATGCGCCTCGACCGCGAGGAGCTCGAGCACGTGCTGTGGGACTGGATGCTCCACCAGGAGCTGGCGCGGGCCGGCAAGCGGCTGCTGGTCAACAAGACCCCCAGCGACGTGTTCATCGCAGACCGGCTGCTCGAGTGCTGGCCGGACGCGCGCTTCATCTTCCTGCTGCGCCACCCGCTGGCGATCGCGCGCTCCCGCCACGAGCTGCGCCCGCAGGACTCCGCCGAGCGCAACCACGAGATGGTCCTGCGCTACGCCGACGCGCTCGAGGCGGCCCGCGCGAAGCACCCGGGGCTGACCGTCCGCTACGAGGAGCTGGCGGCGGACCCGGCGCGCGTGACGCGCGAGCTGTGCGCCTTCCTCGGCGTCGAGTGGGAGGAGCGGATGCTCGACTACGGGCGCTTCGAGCACGGCAACCTGCGCGCCGGCCTCGGCGACTGGAAGGACCGCATCCGGGCCGGGAAGGTGCTGCCGCCGGCGCCGCTGCCGGCGCCCGACGAGGTTCCCGCCGACCTGCGGCCGATCGCCGCGGCCTGGGGCTACCTGCCTACTTCCGCTCCGTCCCGAACCGGAACGAGCGGAACGCGCTCCTGACGGCGGCCGTCCGCTCGCGCTCGGCCTCGCTCAGCGGCCCGCCGCCCAGCAGCGTCTGGCGGAAGCTCAGCAGCACGCCGCGGGTCTCGCCCACCTCCGCCGGCAGCACCATCACGTCGCGGCCCGTCGTCCGCCGCCGGCCGTCGCGCAGCCGGAACCCGACCTGGTAGCCCGGCGCGTCGTTGACGCGGGCGCGGCCCTCGTCGGTCAGCCGGAAGCCCGGCACGTCGCGGCGCGGGTCGATCAGCTCCCGCTGCGCGCGGATGGGCAGGATCCCGTTGACGTCCCCGCGGAACGGCGGCAGCTCGAGCGGCCGCGCCGTGAAGGCGAGCCGCAGCCGTCCGCCGCCGCCCTCGAAGCGCAGCAGCTCGCCGGCGTGCGGGCGCATCCGGCGGACGACGCCCGGCTCGTGCAGGACGTTGAACACGGGCGGCCCGCGGTGGATGACCTTCTCCCGCCCGTCGAGCCCGCCGCCGCGGAACAGCAGCGGGGCGAGGACGGCGGCCACGAGCAGCACGGCCGCCAGCGCGGCGAGGCGCAGGGCGCGCCGCGGGCGCGCGAGCCGCTGTTCGGCCAGCTCCGGCAGCGTCGGGCCGAGCTCGGGGCGGACGGCACTCACGCCGGCACCGCCTGCGCGTCGGGGCGCGGCTGTGCGCCGCCCGCGCCCGGCGCCACCCAGCGCAGCCCGGCGGCGACCGCCAGCAGCGCCCAGGTCATCGGGTCCTCCAGGAACGCGGCGTAGACGAGCGTGTGCAGCAGCAGCGCGGACCACGCCGCCGCGACCGCCAGCCGCACGGGCAGCGGGAACGCGGTCTCGCCGCAGCGCACGGCGGCGCGCAGCCCGTCGAGCAGGAGCGCGAGGGCGGCGGCCAGCAGCGCCAGGTAGGCGATCAGGCCGACGACGCCCTGCTCGGCGGCGACGGTGACGGGGATGGTGTGCGACTCGGCCGGCGAGCGCGGCGACAGCAGCCGCTTGCGCGCCCGGTAGCGCTCGGCGAACGAGCCGGCGCCGAAGCCGAGCACGGGCCGCTCGCGCGCCATCTCGACTCCCTCCCGGACGAGTCCGGCGCGCCCGCTGGTGGCGCGGTCGATGCCCTCGAAGGAGCCCGTCCGCAGCCCCAGCGCCCCCGGCGCCAGGAGGACGAAGGCGACGGTCGCCGCGAGCGCCGCGACCGCGGCGGCGACGACCGGCAGCGGCCGCCAGCGCAGCGCCGCCAGCACGAACAGCCCGAGCAGCAGCGCGGCGAAGCTCGAGTTCGACAGCGACACGACGAGGCCGGCCCACAGCAGGCCGAGCAGCCCGGCGATCAGCGCGACGTCGCGCCCGCGCCGGCGCCACAGCAGCGCCGCCGCGATCGCGACCATCGTCACCGCGAGGTAGCGGCCGTAGATGTTGGGGTCGAAGAACAGCGAGTTGACCCGGAAGTACGGCTTGATCTCGTTGGCCAGCAGGACCTTCGAGTTGAAGATCAGCAGGTGGCGCGTGGCGTACTCGACGAGGCCGACGCCCGCCGCCACCACGGCCAGCGAGACGGTGACGCCGAGCGCGACGGTGATCAGGCGGCGGTTCCACTCGAGGTCGATCAGGAGCCGGAACAGCAGCGCGAACGGCACGAAGAAGAAGCAGATGCCCTTGACCGCGCGCTCGACGTCGGTCGAGTACAGGGCCTGCAGCGCGTAGAGGACCACGAACAGCGCGAGCGCCTGCTCGAGGCGCCGCACCCGGACGTCGCCCGCCGGCCGCGGCGCACGCGGAGCCTCGCCGCGGAGCGCGCTGACGATCGCCGCCACGCAGCCGGCGGCGATCACGCCGTACAGCAGCACGAGCAGGTTGGCGGTCTCGCCGCCGAGCGCCAGCGGGATCCGGAAGGGCAGCGTGGCGAAGACCAGCCCGACGAACAGCGCCGGCCGGCCGCGCAGCAGCAGCCCGAGTCCGGCCAGCACCGCGAGGCCGCCGGCGGCGCCGGCGGCCAGCAGCCCGGCGCGTTCCTTCAGGTCGTCCGCCAGCCCGCCCTCGATCAGGCTCGCCAGGCCGAGCGCGGCGAGCACGCCGGCGGCCGCCATCGCGAGCGCGCGGCGGCGGGGGTCGGGGAGCAGCAGGACCGCGGCGGCGGCCACGGCCGCCAAGAGCGCGACGCCGCCCTGGAGCGCGGCGGCGACCGCCAGCGGGGGCTGCATGGCCCGAGACGCTACCCGCTGGCGTCGACGCGCCGCCGCGCCGGGCTATCGTCCCGCGACCGATGGCCCCCGCCTCCCCGCCGGCGGCGGCGCCGACTCCCACGTCCCGTGCGCGCCGCGCCCTGCCGGCGGCGGCGACGGTGCTGGGCGTCGCCGCGCTGCTGCGCCTCGTCTACGACGCGTGGTACCTCAACTACGACGCGCGCTACGCCCTGCTGTGGGCGCGCGACGCCGCGCGCGGCGACACGCCCGACTACACCGCCGATTTCGCTCCGACGCCGCACCCGCTCGAGACCGCGGCGAGCGTGCTGGCGCTGCCGTTCGGCGAGGGCGCCGCCGACGTCATGGCCTGGGTGGTGGCGCTGTGCTTCGGCGCCTGCGTGTGGCTCGTGTTCCGGCTCGGCAGCGAGCTGTTCGCGCCGGCCGCCGGCGCGGTCGCCGCGCTCGTGGTGCTGACGCGCCCGATGCTGCTGCGCGACGCGCTGCTCGGCTATCAGGACATGGCGTTCGCCGCCTTGATCCTCGGCGCCGTGCTGCTCGAGCTGCGCCGGCCGCGGCGCGGCTGGCCGATCGTCGCGATGCTGGTCGTCGCGGGGCTGATGCGCCCCGAGGCGTGGGCGCTGGCCGGGCTGTACGTGCTGTGGCTGTGGCCGGCGCGCGAGTGGCGGGCGCGAATCGGCCTCGCCGCCCTGGCCGCCGTCTCCCCGCTGCTGTGGTCGCTGGCCGACTACGCGGTCACCGGCGACTTCCTGCACTCGCTGCACGGCACCGCCGACCTGGCCGAGGCGGCCGGCCGCCGCCGGCACCTGCACCAGGCCCCGTACTGGACCGCCGCCTACTTCGGCTCGACGCTGCGCGAGCCGCTCGCCGTCGGCATCCCGATCGGGCTCGCGTTCGCCTGGGCGCACCGCGACCGCTTCCGCCGCGCGGCGCTGCCGCTCGCGGTGGCGGCAGCGATGACGCTGGTGTTCATGGCCGGCCCGGTCTTCGGGCTGCCGCTGATCGGCCGCTACGTCCGCACCCCGGCGATGCTGCTGGCGCTGTTCTACGGGCTCGCCGTCGTGGGCTGGACGCTGCTGGCCCGCGACGACCGCCGCCGGCGCGCGTGGCTGATCGCCGGCGCGGTCGCCGCGCTGGCGTCGATCGCCTTCCTGCCCTGGCACGGCCGGATGCTGGCCAACCAGCACGCCAAGATCGAGCGCGACGCCGACCTGTACCGCGACCTGCGCGCCGCCGCGCA
>DATLGB010000130.1:0-3727 GCA_035540675.1 Solirubrobacteraceae bacterium
CCGCTGCAGGGGCGGTTTCTCGCCGCGGTGAAGGCCTGCGGTGAGGGCGCCGTGCTCAGCCACCTCTGCGCGGCGGTGCTGTGGGGTCTGCTCGACTGGGCCGAGCGCGAGATCGACGTGACGGTGCCCGGCGCGGCGCCGCACGAGCACGTGGGGCTCCGGGTGCACCGCAGCGCGGTGCTGCTGCCGGTCGACGCGACGCGCCACGAAGGCGTCCCGGTGACCTCGCCGGCCCGGACGCTCATCGACGCCGCGGCCGTGCTGCCGTACCGCGGCCTGCGGCGGGCGACGGGGCAGGCGCTGGCGCTCGGCCGGACGTCGGCCGGCGAGCTCGGCGCCGCCGTCGGCCGCCACCGCGGGCGCCGCGGCGTCGCGCGGCTGGCGAGGATCGTCGCCGCCGGCCCGGCGCCCACGCGCAGCGAGCTCGAGGACGTGGTGCTCGACCTGATCCGCCGCGGCGGCATCGCGCGGCCGGACGTCAACCGGCCGATCGTCGTCGGCGGCCGGCGCGTGGTGCCGGACTTCCGCTGGCCCGAGCAGCGCCTGGTGCTGGAAGCCGACGGCGCCACCTGGCACGACCACGCGCTCGCGCGCGAGGACGACGCCGAGCGCCAGGCGCTGCTCGAGGCCCACGGCGAGCGGGTCCTGCGGGCGACCTGGCGCCAGGCGGTCGTCGAGCCGGAGCGGACGCTGGCGCGGCTGCGGGCGGCGGGGGCGCCGGCCGGGTGAGGGTTCAGCGCAGCCGCGCGAGCCGCACGAACGCGGCGAGGCGCCGCGGCGAGCGGGCGGCGCGCGCGCCGGCGACGCCGGCGAAGGTGACGCGGCCGCGCCGCACCCCGTACACCAGCCGCGTCCCGCGACGACCGGTCCGCGCGACGCGCAACCCGGGGCCGAAGCGGCGGGTGGCGCGGCGGATGCGGGCGACGGGGCTCCCGGCGCCGGCGCCGCGCGCGCGGTGCAGGCGCGCGGTGCTGCCCACGAGCGCGACGCGCCCGCGGCGGTCGAACGCGACACGGACGCGGCCGCCCTTCGCGCCGCGCGCGCAGTAGGTCCAGCGGCGCCCGACCCGCCGCTCGGGCTGCCCGGCGCTGCGCAGCAGCCGCACCGGGCGCATGCCGACGCGCATCTCGCCGAGGCCGCGAGCCGTGAAGCGCCGCTGCGCGGCGCGGCAGGCCGGCCCCGGGACGCCCTCGGCGCGCTCCCACATCTGCAGGTAGGCCTCGGCGCCGCGCACCAGGTCGCGCGCGACGTCCGCGCCGCCGATGTGCGCGACGTCGGCCACGCGGTCGACGTAGAGGCCGTAGTGCGCCGTGCCGTCCGCGTTGAGGTCGTAGGTGCGCTCGCCGACGCGCTGGCGGTCGATCGTGGTCGCGCCGTCGAGCGACTTGAAGGGGTAGGGGAGCGGGTCCTTGGACGCCGTCTCGCGCGGGCCGCCCTGCGCGGCGAAGCCCGCCATGTCGGTGCTGAAGCCCGTGCCGAAGAGGTAGCGCGGGTTGCGCCAGACGCGGAGGTCCTTCCAGTCGCGGACGAAGCCCTCGGAGGTCTTCGGAGCCGGCGTGACGAGGCCGCCCAGGGCGAGGATCCGCCGGTAGGAGTCCGGCGTGCTCCACGAGTGGCTCGACAGCACGCCGCCGTAGCGCATCGACTCGATCAGGGCCAGCGCCTGGTCGCGGCCGAGCACGGACATGTGGTCGGGGTCGAAGATCATCTGCTTCTCGACCACGCGGCGGATCGTGTAGGCGCCGAGCTCGGTGAGGCCCTGCACGTTGCAGTGCGGCGACGGCGGATAGACGGGCAGCGTGCCCGGCGGGGCGAAGAGCTGCAGCGTCGCGCCGAGCAGCGCGTCGCGGCCGAGGTGCTCGGACTGCGTCGACTGCTCCTTGTCGTGGTCGTGCTCCGCCGTCGGGTGCATGCACGTCTCCATCGCGAAGTGATGCCCCGTCTCGTAGCGGTTGGCGGTGGTGGTGAGAACGCCGAACGTCCCGTCGTCGCCGGCGACGCCGACCAGGGCGTTGTCGAACTTGTTCACGAGCTGGATCTGGCGGACGCCGACCGCGTGCATCTCCTCGAGCTGCGCGTCGATCATCTCGCGCGTGCACTCCGGGACGCGGTTGTACTCGCCGCAGTCGAAGAGCTTCGACGTCTCGATCCCGAGCACGATGGCCAGCTTGCCCCGGTTGATCACGCGGCGGGCCTCGAACGGGTCCTTGACGATCCGCAGCCAGCCCTTGCCCGGGCCGCCGCTCTGGGCGTCGACGTAGTCCTGCAGCGCGAACATGTTCCGGGCCTGCAGGCGCACGTTGTCCATCTCGTTGCAGGTGTTGCGCTTGAGCGGATAGACCTCGCACAGCACCGAGTTGTCGACCAGCAGCGCCGTGATCAGCCGCGTGCCGCCGCGCCAGGCGCGCTCGAGGTTCTTGTAGTAGGACTGCTCGTGGACGTAGGTCCGGTGGTGCGGCCAGCCCTTGAACGTCGGCCAGCCGTCCGTGTCGTGGCCGCGCGTCGGGTCGCCGTTGGCGAGGAAGTTCTCCGCCAGCGCGCCCTGCCCGTTCGGGCCGTGGTCCGGGCAGTCGACGAGCGCGTGGGTGATCCCGTACGGGTGCCACGGCCGGCCGCAGTGGACGCTGCCGCCGAACGACTCGAAGGCCATCAGGTGCAGGTGCGTGTCGATCAGGCCCTTCGCCTCGCCGTAGGCGCTGGGCCCGCGGTACGGCTCGCCGGCGACGTTGACCTCGGACTCCGGATAGCGGGCGCAGCCGTCCGCCTTCGCCAGCGCAAGCGGCGTGCCCTGCCGGCCCGCGCCCAGCGCCCCGTCGCCGCCGACGGCGAGCCGCTGGCCGGACTCCGGCAGCACGAGGACGAAGCGCTCGCCACCCGCCGGCTCGACCTTCCAGTCGCCGTCCCCGCTCGGCGCGCCGGCGGCGACGACGCGCGTCCCGTCGGCCGACAGGAAGCGGGCGTCCTTGGTGAACAGCAGGTAGTGCCCCAGCCGGGTGGCCTGGAAGCGGAAGGGCTCGGCCTCGGCCGCCGACCTGGCGCCGGCGCGGAAGCCGTCGCCGTCGCGCACGAGGAAGCGGTCGCTCGCCACGTCGCGCACCGCCCAGCAACCGCCGGCGGGGGAGTAGCGGACGTCGGCGGCAGCGGCCGCGGGTCCGAGCCCGGCCGCGCAGCCGAGCACGGCGAGGACGTGTGCGGTCCGTCGCAGGAGCACCCTGCGGCCGCAGTCTACGGACGCGTCGTCGGCAGGGCGCCGGTTCGGCGCATGACCAGCATCGGGAACGTGGGCAGCCCCGGCGGGAACTCGACGCCCATGTTCGAGCGGTAGTAGGCGAGCCCGTCGACCACCTCGGCGACCCGCAGCCCGTGGCGCTCGTAGAAGCGGACCGCCCGCTCGTTGGCCGCCACGACGAGCAGCATGTACGGGGCGCCTGGCGGGAGGCGTTGGCGCAGCGCCTCGACCAGGGCGTGCCCCGCGCCGCCGCCCCGGACGGAGGCGTCGACGTAGAGGCGGTGCAGCTCCGGCTCGGCTCCGAACGAGTCGAAGTGCAGGAAGCCGATGACGCCGCCGTCGCGCTCGGCGACCAGGAACTCGGCGTCGTCCGCGGCGGTGCAGCGGGCGATGCAATCGGCCAGCACGTCGTCGGCGTACGTCTGCTCGACCGCGGCGGCCACCGCCACCGGATCGACCACGCCGTCGTACTGGGCCGGCATCGCGACCCGCCCGATC
>DATLGB010000131.1:0-18680 GCA_035540675.1 Solirubrobacteraceae bacterium
CTGACCGAACCGACGGAGCCGACATGGACGGACGCACAGACGAGCAGCTGATGACCGGCATCGCCCACGGCGACGTCGACGCGTTCGCCGCGCTCTATGACCGTCACTCGGCCGCGGCCTGCGCGGTGGCGCAGCGGCTCCTGGGCCCCGGTGGCCCCGCCGAGGACGCGGTGCAGGACGTCTTCCTGTCGCTGTGGTGGACGGCCGCGTACGACCCCGCCCGCGGGACCGTGCGCAGCTTCCTGCTGGCGATCGTCCGCAACCGGGCGATCGACCTCACGCGCCGCGCCCGCCGTCACGCGGAGCACGCCACGTCGGCCGACGAGGCCGCCGCCCGCGTCGCGTCGCAGATCCTCACCGACGCCGAGGCCGAGCGACGCGAGGAGGTGCGACGGGTCCGCACCGCCCTCACCGCGCTGCCGCCCGAGCAGCTCGCGGCGATCGAGCTCGCGTACTTCGCGGGCCTCACGCAGCGCGAGATCGCCCAGCACCTCCAGGAGCCGATCGGCACGATCAAGAGCCGCGTCCGCCTCGGGCTGGAGAAGCTGCACGCCGAAGTCGCCCCCGCCCTCGCCGCCTGAGCGGCGGGCCGGGCATCGACCGTCGCCCCCCCGGGTACGCCGCGGCGCATGGGCAAGATGGAAGGGTCGAACACGATCGAGATCAACGCGCCGGTCGAGCGCTGCTACGAGATCGCCGCGGACGTCGACAACATCGACCAGTGGCAGAACGGCGTGCAGCGCGTCGAGGTGCTCGAGCGCGACGGCGACGGCCGCGCGCTCGTCGCCGAGATCTCCAACGACGCGAAGGTCACGACGATCAAGACGCGCGTGCGCTTCGAGTACGACCCGCCGAACGGCTTGTCCTGGCGCCAGGAGAAGGGCGACCTCAAGTCGCTCGTCGGGTCCTGGCGCTTCGAGACGGCCGGCACGGGGACGCGCGCCACCTACACGCTGCACGGCGACCCCGGGCGGATGCTGGGGATGCTGATCCGCGGCCCCGTCGAGGGCAAGCTGCGCGACATGCTCGTCAACGGACGCCCGGGCGAGCTGAAGGCCCGCGCGGAGGCCTGACCGCCCGCGCGGGGTCTATCCTGCGTCGGGCCGGCGAGCTGCCCACTTGACCACGAGGCGCAAGCCTCATCCGTAGTAACGCGTCGTGCCGCAAGGCGCGACGGCCAGCCTCGGAGGTCGAGAGTGTCGAGTCGCCCAGGCCCGACACGTATCGCGCCTGGGACGTAGTAATGAGCAGGTGGCTCATGATCCGGTCGGCTCTGGGGCGCCCGAAGAGGCGCCCCATCCGCGTTAAAGGGCCATCCCCCTCGACCGCGACCGGCCGTCGGCGTACGCTCCCGCCCATGAGCACCCCGCCCGGCTGGTACCCCGACCCGCAGTTCCCCGGCGGCCAGCGCTGGTGGGACGGGACCGCCTGGACCGGTCACGCCACCCCGCCGCCGCAGCCGCCGCCCGCGTTCGCAGCCGCGCCACCCGCCGGCGTGCGCTTCGACTCCTCCACCTGGGCGATGGCGGCCCACCTGTCGGCGCTCGCCGGCCTGTTCGTCGGGATCTCGGCCATCGGGCCGCTGGTCGTCTACCTGGTGCGCCGCGACGACCCGTTCGTCCGCCAGCAGGCCGCGGAGGCGCTCAACTTCAACCTGTCCGTGCTGATCTACGCCATCGTGGGCGTCGTGCTGTTCCTGGTCGGGTCGCTCGTGCTGATCGGGCTGCTGATGATCCCGGTGCTGATCGCCGGCGCCGTCGCCTGGCTCGTGCTGGTGATCCTCGCCGGCCTGAAGGCGGGTCGCGGCGAGCCGTACCGGTACCCGCTGACCATCCGCTTCGTGACCTGATGCCCCCGCCGCCCCAGCGACTGGCGCGGCCCGAGGACGTCCCGGAGATCGCGGAGCTGATGCGCCGTTCGGCGCGCGAGCTGTTCCCGGCGTTCTACGACGAGCGGCAGACCGCCAGCGGCCTGGTCCACATCGCGCACCTCGACACGCAGCTGATCGAGGACGGCACCTACTTCGTCCACGAGGACGGCGGCGAGATCGTCGCGTGCGGCGGCTGGAGCCGGCGCGCCAAGCTCTACGCCGGCGCCGGCGCGCGCGACGACGACGCGCGGCTGCTCGACCCGGCGACCGAGCCCGCACGGGTGCGCGCGATGTTCGTGCGTTCGGACTGGACGCGCCGCGGCATCGGGCGCGCCATCCTCGACTCGTGCGAGCGGGCGGCGCGGGCCGAGGGCTTCCGGAAGCTGGTGCTCGTCGCGACGCTGCCCGGCGAGCCGCTCTACCGCGCGTACGGCTTCGTCGAGACCGAGCGCCTGGTCATCACGCTGCCGGACGGCGTGGCCGTCGAGGGCGTCGCGATGGAGCGGCCCATCGCGCCCTAGCCGGGCGCCGGCGCCGCCGCTTCGTCCGGCGCGCGGCGGTGGCGCACCACCCGCGCGACCTCGATCAGCACCTGCGCGACCAGCAGGACGACCAGGAGCACCGCGGCGATCCCCATCTCGCCGACGTCGCGCACCCGCATGAACATCCAGACCTCCGCGGCGGCGACCAGCAGCGCCAGCGCGGCGTAGGCGATCGCGCCGCGCGCGAGGAACAGGATCCCGATGGCGATCAGCAGCGCGATCAGCGCCGGCAGCGCCTTGTGATGCGCGGCGAGGTCCCCACACCGCCCCTCGCCGCGGTGGCACAGGCTCGCCATGCTCATCATCGCCGCGGGGACGAGCGTGAACGCCAGCCCGGCGAGCCAGTGACGCGCGCGCGGCATGCGGCGCTGGCCCAGCACCAGCACGAGCCCGGCGATCACCATCGGCACGAAGATCGCGTAGACGATCAGGAAGGTGTTGAAGCTCGACAGCGCGATGAACAGCGTGAGCAGCAGCAGATACCCGCCGACGGCGTACAGCCGCATCCGCGGCGACGGATCGAGCCCGACGACCTCGGTGCGGCCGGCCATGTCCCCCAGCCGCCGGCGGCGCTCGTTCGAGGACGAGACGACGCCGGCGACGATCGCGAGCGTGAGAAACAGCTCGGGGACCCCGAGGAGCCAGCGCACCAGCCCGCGCACGACGCCCGGCGGCTCGACGGTGCCCGCCTTCACGACGCGGATCCCCACG
The DNA here is from genome assembly GCA_035540675.1 of Solirubrobacteraceae bacterium. GTDB lineage: Bacteria > Actinomycetota > Thermoleophilia > Solirubrobacterales > Solirubrobacteraceae > DATLGB01. The sequence continues at coordinate 3,124 of DATLGB010000131.1, forward strand.
AGCGCCTTCGCGAACGAGTAGCCGGTGAGGCCCTGCGCGAGGCCCAGGTAGACCAGCGAGAACGCGAGCGCCGACAGCCACCCGGCGGCGCCTGCCAGCGGTCCGGCGGCGACGGCGACGAGCAGCAGGTCGAGCACGAACGCGACGACGCGGGCGCCGTAGACGTCGCGCGGCGCGAGGGCCTCACTGGGGTGCATGAGCGGGAATCTACCCCCCGCGCCGGGCGGTCGGCGGGGACCGCGCACCCGCGCGTGCGCCGCCGCGATAGCGTCGAGGCCATGCCGACGCTCGCCGAGCTCGAGGCGGTGGCGCGGGGCGCGCCGCCGCCGCCCCTGCAGGCGCCGGACCGCGAGCGCATCGCGGCTGCGCGGGCGGTGGTCGACGCCGCCGTGGCGGCCGACCGCACCGTCTACGGCGTCACCACCGGCTTCGGCCACCTGTCGGGCGTCCACATCCCGCCCGCCGACGCCGCCCAGCTCCAGGTCAACCTCGTCCGCTCGCACGCGGTCGGGTCGGGCGAGCCCCTCGAGCCGGAGCTCGTGCGCGGGATGCTGCTGCTGCTCGGCGCATCGCTGGCGCGCGGTCACTCCGGGGTCCGCGTCGAGCTGGTGGAGCTGGTGCACGCCCTGCTGGAGCGCGACGTGCTGCCGGCGATCCCGAGCCGCGGGTCGGTCGGCTCGTCGGGCGACCTTGCCCCGCTCGCCCACCTCGCGTTGGTGCTCATCGGCGAGGGCGAAGCCATCGTCGAGGGCCGGCGCCTGCCCGGCGGGGATGCGCTGCGGCGGGCGGGCCTCGAGCCGCTGGCGCTGACGGCCAAGGAAGGGCTCGCGCTCATCAACGGCACGCACCTGATGGCCGCGGCGGGCGGCCTCGCGGTGCGCGACGCCCGGCGCGTCCTCGACGCCGCGATCATCGCCTGCGCGCTGTCGCTGGAGGCGTTCAAGGGCTCGACCGTCCCGTTCGACGCCCGCCTGCACGACGTTCGCCGCCACCCCGGAGGCTGCGCCGTCGCCACCCGCCTGCGGGCGCTCCTGGACGGCAGCCCCGTCGTGGCCAGCCACGCCGACTGCGGGCGCGTGCAGGACCCGTACACGCTGCGCTGCGCGCCGCAGGTGCTCGGCGCGGTGGCCGACGCGCTCGACTACGTCGAGGCGGCGTTCGAGCGCGAGCTGCAGGCGGTCACCGACAACCCGCTGGTGTTCCCCGACGACGGTGAGGTGCTGTCGGGCGGCAACTTCCACGGGCAGCCGCTGTCGCTGCCGCTCGACCACCTCGCGCTCGCGCTGTGCGAGCTGGCGTCGTTCAGCGAGCGGCGCACGTTCGCCCTGCTCTCCCCCGGCTACGCCGAGCTGCCGCCGTTCCTGACGCCGCAGCCGGGGCTGTCGAGCGGCCTGATGATCGCCCAGTACGCGGCGGCCGCGCTGGTCAACGAGTGCCAGGTGCTGGCCCATCCGGCGGGCGCCGGCTCGATTCCGACGTCCGCCGGCCAGGAGGACTTCAACTCCATGGGCGCGTGGGCGGCGCTGAAGGCGCGCACCGTGGTCGCCCACGCCGCGCACGTCGTGGCGACGGAGCTGGTGTGCGCCTGCCAGGGGCTCGAGTTCCACCGGCCGCTGCGCACGACCGACGCGCTCGAGGCGGCGCTGGCCCGCGTGCGCGACATCGTCCCGCGCATCGAGGAGGACCGCTCGATCGCCGGCGAGCTGGCGGCGCTGGCGACCGCGCTGCGGAAGTCCGAATCGTTTCTCCAGAACCGTTGACCGAGCACGACGCGCCTCCTCGCCGCGCTTCGCGGCTGCGCTCGCGGTCCTGGCGGCGCCCGGCACGGCTTCGTCGGTCACGGCTGAAACGGACGTCTGCGCGAGCGGGTGCTCGGGACGGCGGACCTGGGCGACGTCAACCCTGATGACACCCCGCTCGTCGGCGCGAGCTGGAGCCGGACGCGGCTCGCGTACGCCACGAGCCCGCCGATCGCGACGACGCGTGCGTCCGTCACGGGGCCCCGGCCCGATTGTCAGGTCCTGCTGGCTCCGCCGTCCGTGCGCCCGCGCGACGCCTCGTGGATCGCCGCGGCCACGACCGCGTCCTCCCACGCCATGCCCGTGCTCTTGAACAGGCGCGGCAGTCCCTCGGGCACCGGCGCGCCGGCAACGAGCTCCGCGAGGGTCAGGTCGGGCGTCCTGCCGGCCAGGATCAGGTCGCCGGCCTCGCGGGCCGCCGACCCGCGGGATTCGACCACGACCGTCGCGCGCTCGACGAGCGCGGCGTCGACCTCGCGCGCGTCGGGCTCGTGCGAGCCGATCGCGACCACGACGGCGTCGTCGCGCACGAGGCGCCCGTCGAACAGCGGCTCGCGCGCCGTCGTGCAGCAGCAGACGACGTCGGCGGCGGCGACCGGCGCGGGGTCGTCGCCCCGGCCGAGCAGGACCGACTCGCCGCCGAGCGCCGCGGCGTGCGCGCGCGCCTGCGGGCCGCGGCCGAAGATGACGACGCGCCGCGGCGGGCGCGGCGCCAGGTGCCGGACCGCCAGCAGGGACACGGCGGCCGTCCGCAGGTTGGTCAGCTCGACGCCGTCGAGCTGCAGCGCCGGCGCCAGCGTGTCGCGGTCGAACACGACGCACAGGCCCTGGATGCGCGGGTCGCCGCCGACGCTCACCAGCTTCACGACGCCGTGGCCGCCGGCCGCCGAGGGCATCACCAGCAGCTGCCCCTCCCCCACGCCGAGGACGGTCCGCGGCGGGTCGGCCTCGGGATCGACCCCCGCGCGCAGCGCCGCCTCGAGCGCGTCGGCGGCCGCGTCGAAGCCGAGCGTCACCGCAGCACGAACCCGGTCGCCAGCGGGTCGCGCGGGTCGAGCACGAAGCGGTGCTCGCCGGTGCGGAACGCCGCGCCCTCGACCTCGGTCAGCACGCCCTCCTCCGTTCCCCCCACCACGCGCGCCAGGAAGGTCGTGCCGACGATCCCCTCGTGGCGGAGCACGTCGCCCTCCCCCAGTCGCCCCTCGGCGGCGAGCAGCGCGCAGCGCGCGGAGGTGCCCGAGCCGCACGGCGAGCGGTCGACCTCGCCGTCGGCGAAGATCGTCACGTTGCGCTGGTGCAGGTCGCCGTGCTCCTCGTAGAGGATCGTCCCGTAGACGCCCGACAGCCGGTCGTCGTGCGGGTGCCGCGCGGCGGGGCTGCCGGCCAGCGAGCGCTTGACCTCGCGGCCCGCGGCGATCAGATCCGGAAGCTGCTCCGGGACCACGCGCAGCCCGAAGCGGCTCGCCGGCACCGACGCGTAGATGGCGCCGCCGTAGGCGACGTCCACCTCGCCGCGGGCGAGCACGAACGACGGCACGTTGCGGAACGTCACCGCTTCGACCGCGCCGCCGCGCATCCGCACGCGCGCGCCGACGCGACCGGAGGGGACGTCGATCGTGACCTCCACCTCGCCGTCGTCCGGCGCCTCGACGAGTCCCGACTCCACCGCCCACGCGCCGAGCGCGATCGTCCCGTGGCCGCAGGCGGTCGAGAAGCCGTCCTTGTGCCAGAAGAGCACGCCGAGGTCGGCGCCGTCGTCGTCTGGCGGCACGACGAAGCAGCCGTACATGTCGGCGTGGCCGCGCGGCTCGTGGCACAGCAGCCGCCGCACCCGCTCGGCGGCCGGATCGGCGAGCGCGCGCTCACGGCGGTCGCGCACCGTCGCGCCGGGAAGGCCGGGCGCGCCGGCCGTGACGATCCGGAACGGCTCCCCCGCCGTGTGGTAGTCCGTCGTCGCGACCTCGAGCGTCATGGCGATAGTGTCGCGCCATGCTCGACGCGATGACCCTGCGCTGCCGCGGCTGGCAACAGGAGGCGGCGCTGCGGATGCTCGAGAACAACCTGCATCCCGACGTCGCCGAGGACCCGTCGCGCCTGGTGGTCTACGGCGGCATCGGCAAGGCGGCGCGCGACCCGGCGTCGCTGGAGGCCATCAAGCGCGAGCTGACCGAGCTCGCCGACGACGAGACGCTGCTCGTGCAGTCGGGCCGCCCCGTCGGCGTCGTCCGCACCTTCGAGCAGGCGCCGCGCGTGCTGATCGCCAACTCCAACCTCGTCCCGCAGTGGGCGACGTGGGAGCACTTCCGCGAGCTCGACGCGGCCGGGCTGATGATGTACGGCCAGATGACGGCGGGGTCCTGGATCTACATCGGGACCCAGGGCATCCTGCAGGGCACCTACGAGACCTTCGCGGCGGTGGCGGCCAAGCGCTTCGGCGGGACGCTGCGCGGCCGGCTCGTCGTGACCGCCGGCCTCGGCGGGATGGGCGGCGCCCAGCCGCTGGCGGTGACCATGAACGACGGGTGCGCCCTGTGCGTCGAGGTCGACCTGCAGCGCATCGAGCGCCGGCTGGAGACCCGCTACCTCGACGAGCGCGCCGCCGACCTCGACGACGCGCTGCGCCGGCTCGACGCCGCGCGCGCCGATGGCCGCGCGCTGTCGATCGGGCTGCTGGGCAATGCGGCGGAGGTGCTGCCGGAGCTGGCGCGCCGCGGCGTCGCGGTGGACGTCGTCACCGACCAGACCAGCGCGCACGACCCGCTCAACGGCTACGTCCCGGCGGGGCTGACGGTCGAGCAGGCCGAGGCGCTGCGGCGCGACGACCCCGACGACTACCTGCGGCGCGTGGGAGAGAGCGTGCTCGCCCACGTCGGCGCGATGCGCGACCTGCAGGCGGCGGGCGCCGAGGCGTTCGACTACGGCAACGCGCTGCGCGGCCTGGCGGCGGCGCACGGCGACCGCGACGCCTTCGCCTATCCCGGCTTCGTGCCCGCCTACATCCGGCCGCTGTTCTGCGAGGGCAAGGGCCCGTTCCGGTGGGTCGCGCTGTCGGGCGACCCCGTCGACATCGCGCGCACCGACGACGCGATCCTCGAGCTGTTCGGCGACCAGGAGCACATCGCGCGCTGGATCCGGCTCGCGCGCGAGCGCGTGGCCTTCCAGGGCCTCCCGTCCCGGATCTGCTGGCTCGGGCACGGCGAGCGCCACCTGGCCGGCCTGCGCTTCAACGAGATGGTGGCCGCGGGCGAGCTGGCGGCGCCGATCGTCATCGGGCGCGACCACCTCGACGCGGGGTCGGTGGCCTCGCCCGAGCGCGAGACCGAGGCGATGCGCGACGGCTCGGACGCGGTCGCCGACTGGCCGATCCTCAACGCGCTGGTCAACACGGCCTGCGGCGCGTCCTGGGTGTCGGTGCACCACGGCGGCGGCGTCGGGATGGGCAAGTCGATCCACGCCGGGCAGGTGTGCGTCGCCGACGGGACCGGCCTGGCCGCCGAGCGCCTCGAGCGCGTGCTGACGGCGGATCCGGCGATGGGCGTCCTGCGCCACGCCGACGCCGGCTACCCGGAGGCGGTGGCGGCCGCCGAGCGCGGCGGCGTCCGCGTGCCGATGCGCCGCTCGTGATCTCGATCCACTCCGCCGCCGAGGTCGCCCGGCCGCCCGAGGACGGGCTGCCGTACCTGCGCCACGACCGCGCCGGCGACATCGCCCTGGAGCCCGGGGCGCTGTGCACGGAGGGCGTGCGGATCGCCGGCTTCGAGCCCGACCCGGCGGCGCCGGTGCAGGTCGACGCGTCCGGCGGCGCGGTCGTGCCCGGCTTCGTGGACTGTCACACCCACCTGCCGTTCGCGGGCTGGCGTGCCGAGGAGTACGAGCTCAAGGTGACCGGCGTCCCGTACGAGGAGATCGCGCGCCGCGGCGGGGGCATCCGCTCCTCGGCGCGGGCGCTCGCCGCCGCGACCGACGCCGCCGTCCTGCGCCAGGCGCGCGAGCTGGCCGACGAGATGCTCCGCCACGGGACGACCGCCTTCGAGTGCAAGAGCGGCTACGGGCTGTCGGTCGAGGGCGAGCTGCGGGCGCTCAAGCTGGCGGTGCGGCTCGCGGACGCCGTCCGCCAGCGCGTCGTCTCGACGGCGCTGCTGGCGCACGCCGTGCCCGACGGCTTCCACGCCGGCGGCTGGATGGACGAGGTCGAGGCGATGCTCCCGCGCGTGCTGGCCGAGACGCGCGCCCGCGCGGTCGACGTCTACGTCGAGACCGTCGCCTTCGCCAACGAGCACCTCGCGCGGCTCGGTGCGCTGGCCGGGCGGCACGGGCTCGACCTGCGCGCGCACGTCGAGCAGTTCGCCTGCCACCGCTCGGTGCCGGTCGCGCTCGAGCACGGCGCGCGCTCGGTCGACCACCTTGCGCGGCTGCACCCGGACGACGTGGCGCCGCTGGCCGCGGCACGCTGCGCGGCGGTGCTGCTGCCGGGAGCGGAGCTGCTCGGCGCGGAGGCGGTGGCGCCGGGGCGCGAGCTGGCCGACGCCGGCGCGATCTGCGTCCTGGCGACGGACTGCAACCCGGGGACCTCGCCCGTCGCCTCGCTGCCCGTGATCGCCGGGATCGCCGTGCGCCGCTACGGCTGGAGCGCGCGCGAGGCGCTGCTGGCGCTGACCCACAACGCCGCCTGGGTCCTCGGCCTCGAGCGCGAGCTCGGGTCGCTCGAGCGCGGCAAGCGCGCCGACGTGCTCGTCCTCGACGCCCCGCTGTCGCATCTCCCCTACCGCTTCGGCCACAACCCGGTCGCGGTCGTGGTGGCGGGCGGCGAGGTCGCGTGGGTGCGGCCGGACCAGGCGTGGCGGGTCGGCGCGTGATTCACCGGCTCGCCGAGCTGCAGGCGATCGGGCGCGACGCCACCGGCACGACGCGGCTGCCCTGGACCCCCGAGCTGGCGGCGGCCGAGGACTGGTTCCGCCGCGAGGCGGGGGACGCCGGCCTGCGGGTCGAGCGCGACCCGGCGGGCTCGCTGTGGGCGTTGCCGGACGCGCCGGAGCCGTGGTGGGCGCTCGGCTCGCACCTCGACACGGTCCGGTGCGGCGGCGCGTGGGACGGCGCGCTCGGCGTCGCGGCGGCGTTCGAGGTCGCCCGGCGCACGGACGTGCCGGTGGCGGTGATCGCGTTCGCCGACGAGGAGGGCGCCCGCTTCAACACGCCGACGTTCGGCTCGCGCGCGCTGGTCGGGCGGCTCGACGTGGAGGACGTGCTCGCCCGCCGCGACGCGGACGGCGTATCGCTGGCCGACGCGCTGGCGGGGTTCGGCGTCGACCGCGGCGGCCTGGTCGACGCGCCGCGCTGGCTGGCCCGCCTGCGCGGCTTCCTCGAGCTGCACATCGACCAGTCGCGCGAGGTGGCGGCGCTCGGCGTGCCGGCCGCCCGGGTCTCGGGCCTGGCCGCCCGGCGGCGGGTGCGCGTCGACGTCGCCGGGCAGGCGGACCACGCCGGCACGACGCCGATGGACGAGCGCCGCGACGCGCTGGCCGCCGCCGCGCGGCTGATCGCGCACGCGACGGAGCCGCGAGAGGGGCTGCGCGCGACCGCGACGCGCCTGCTCGTCGAGCCGAACGCGCTCTCCACGATCCCCGCGCGCGTCACCTTCTGGCTCGACCTGCGCTCGCCCTTCGAGGCGATCGTCGAGGACGCGGTCGCGTGGCTCGGCACGGGCCGGGTCGAGTCTGCCTCGCCGCCGGTCGCCTTCGACGCCGGCGTCCGCGCGGCGCTGGGCGAGGTGCCGGAGGTCGTCTGCTGGGCGGGCCACGACGCCGGGATCCTGGCCGAGCGGATCCCCGCCGGGATGCTGCTCGTGCGCAACGAGCGCGGCGTCAGCCACTCGCCCGAGGAGGAGGTCGACCCGCAGGACTGCCTGGCGGCGGTCGACGCGCTCGTGCGCGCGGTGGAGGCGCTGGCGTGACCCGGCCGCACGCGATCCCCGCGATGCCCAACGCCCACTCCCACGCGTTCCAGCGGGCCCTGCGCGGCGCCGGCGAGCGGCCGACGGGCGATCGCGACTCGTTCTGGACCTGGCGCGAGGTCATGTACGGCCTCGTCGGCGAGCTCGACCCGGAGGCGATGCGCGCCGCGGCGCGGGCGTCGTTCGAGGCGATGCGCGCCGCCGGCTACGGCGCGGTCGGCGAGTTCCACTACGTCCACCACCCGCCCGGGACGACCGAGGCGGTCGTGGCGGCGGCGGGCGAAGCCGGGCTCGACCTCGTCCTGCTGCCCGCCGCCTACCACCGCGGCGGCCACGAGCGCTTCCGCGACGCGACGGTCGGCGCCTTCCTCGAGCGCGTGGAGGGCCTGCGCGCCGCGGGCGTGCGCTGCGGCGTGGCCGCGCACTCCGTGCGGGCGGTCCCGGCGGAGTGGCTGCGCGAGATCGCCGCCTATGCCGAGGCCCACGGGCTCGTCCGCCACGTGCACGCCGCCGAGCAGCCGGCCGAGCTCGAGCAGTGCCGCGCCGAGCACGGCTGCTCCCCCGTCGAGCTGCTGCACCGCACCGGGTTCCTCGGCCCGCGCACGAGCGTCGTCCACGGCATCCACGTCTCCGACCTCGACGTCGCGCTGCTCGCCGAGACGGAGACGATCGTCGTCACCTGCCCCACCACGGAGGCCAACCTCGGCGACGGCCACTTCCCCGCCGACCGGCTGCTCGAGGCCGGCGTCCGGATCGCCGTCGGCAGCGACTCCAACGTCCGCGTCGACCCGTTCGAGGAGTGCCGGGAGCTCGAGACGAACGCGCGCCGGCAGTCGCTGTCGCGGTCCGGGCCGCTCGCGCGCCTCGGCGGCGACCTGTGGGGCGAGCTGGTGCGCAACGGCTGCGCGAGCCTCGGCATCGAGTCCGCCGGTGCGGTCGAGGTCGACCGCGACCACCCCGACCTGCGGGGCGTGAGCGACGGCGACCTGCCGTGGGCGCTGGCGACCTGCGCGTCCGCCGCCGCCGTCCTCCCCGCATGAACGTCCCGCAGTACGCCCTATAGCGCGGCTTCCGGGACGTTCGTTCAGGCCGGCAGGGTTCCCTCCACCCAGCGCTCGTCGCCGCCCTCGATCTCCTTCTTCCAGATCGGAGCCTCGGCCTTGACGCGGTCGATGACGGCGCGGGCGCCGGCGAACGCCTCGCCACGGTGCGGCGCGGAGACGGCGACGATCACGCTGGGCTCCGACAGCGGGACGGGGCCGACGCGGTGCTCGACGGCCACCGCGCACAGGCCGTGGCGCTCGGCCTCCTCCGCCGCGATCGCGCGCAGGCGCGGCTCGGCCATCTCGGCGTACGCCTCGTACTCCAGGCGCTCCACCGTCCGGGTGACGCCCTCGAACACGACGACGGCGCCGGCGCGCGGGTCGCGCACGAGCGCGTGCGCGCGGGCGACGTCGAGCGGCGCGCCGGTGACCGCCGCGGCGCGCACCGTGCCGTCGCCGCCGCTGACCGGCGGGATCAGGGCGAGCTCGTCGCCGGCGGCGATCGGCGCCTCCGGCGTCGCGTAGGACCGGTTGACGGCGACGATGAACGACCGGGCCGGCAGGCCGCGCAGCGGGGTCCCCTCCAGCGCCGCGAGCAGATCCGCGACGGTGGCCGGCTCGGGCAGCGGCACCGTCAGCACCTCCGCGCCGGCGCGCTCGCGCAGGCCGGCGAACAACTTGACGCGCACCTCCATCAGGGCGTGATGTGGCCGCCGCGGCGCAGGCGGCGGTGCAGATCGCGGATGTAGGCGCGCCCGAACGGCTTGAAGTCGAAGCGGCTGCGACGGGCGAGGAGCCCCCGCCGGAGCGCGCTGCGCAGCAGCCGGTGCGAGCGGGCCGGCCGCCCCAGGCGGTGCTGCGCGGCGTCGTAGAGCGCCAGCGCCGGCCGGACGTTGCCGTGCCGGCTGCGGGCCAGCCGGCGGTAGCGGGCGAGCGCGTACCTCGCGTCGGCGCGCAGGAGGTCCGGATACGAGCGCGTCACGTCGCGCAGCCGGCCGTGGCGCAGCGCCAGCACGAGCGCGGGCGGCATCGACTCGGCGTACGCGCCGTAGACGTAGCTGAACAGGTCGTCTCGCCCGTTGAGCTCCGGCCGCGCGTCGCCGTCGAGGTCCTCGAGCACGTAGCCCTGGTTGCCCCAGAAGCGCTCGATGCGCCGGTAGCCCGTGCCGTCGAAGCGGTAGACGAGCGTCACGTTGCAGCAGTGCGCCCCGCCGGTGGTGCCGTCCAGCAGCACCTCCGGCTCGGCGTCGCCGTCGAGATCGAGCACCCGCAGCGCGTCCTCGTGCGGCGACAGGCAGCGCCCGCACGCGCGCGTGTCCGGCTCCTCGTCGACCAGGCGCCCGCCGGCGCGGTCGATCGTGATGCGCAGATCGCGCGCGGACGGGAACTCGCCCTTCCACGTGATGCGCGCGGTGACCTGGCCGGCGGTCGCCGTCTGCTCCTGCGGCGGCGCCTGCGCCCCCAGGGCCAGCACGGCGGTGGAGACCAGTGCCGCGAGCATGGCCGAAGCCTATGCGCTGCCCGACTTCCTACGTATTCTCCCAGTGCATGGCCTCGCGTGAGACCTTCTCCCCGGGCATAGTCGATGCCCTCGAGCCCGCCCGGCTGCGGCTGCTCGTCGAGGTCGGACGGCGCGGCTCGGTGTCCGCGGCCGCCGACGCCTGCCGCATGGGCCAGCCCTCCGCCAGCAAGCACCTCAAGACGCTCGAGGCCGCCGTCGGCTGCCCGCTGGTGGAGCGGGACGGGCGCGCGAGCCGGCTGACGGAGGCCGGGCGGATCGTCGCCCTCCACGCCGCGCGCGTGCTCGACACCTTCGACGCGATGGACGAGGACCTGCGGGCGCTGCACGGCGCCGAGCGCGGGACGCTGACGCTCGCCGCCTCGACCACGCCGGGCAGCTACGTCCTGCCCTCGATCCTGCAGTGCTTCGCGGACCGCCATCCGCGCGTCGACGTCGACGTCGTCATCGGTTCGAGCGCGTGGGTGGCCGAGCGCGTCGCCCGCCGCGAGGTGCAGCTGGGGCTCGCCGGCGACGTGGCGCTGCCGGACGGGGTCAGCGGCGAGCCGTTCCTGGAGGACGAGGTGGTCGGCATCACCGCCCCCGGCACGCTTCCGCTGCGCGACGGACGGGCGCGGGTGGCGGAACTGGCGGCGCGGACGCTGCTCGTCCGCGAGCCGGGCTCCTCGACGCGCGCCATCGCCGAGCGCGCGCTGGCCCGCGCCGGCTATCAGCCGGCGAAGCGATGGGAGCTCGACTCCAACGAAGCGATCAAGCGGTCGGTGGCCGCGGGGCTCGGGGTCGGCTTCGTCTCGCGCCTCGTGGTCGAGGACGAGGTCGCGCGCGGCGAGCTCGACGCCTTCGGCGTCGAGGGCGCCGCCGACATGCGGCGGTCGGTCTACCTGCTGCGACCCGACGGGCGTGACCTGCGGCCGGCCGAGCGGGCGTTCGTCGAGACGCTGTGCTCGTGCTGCGCGACCAGCGTCGCCGGCTGCACCGCCGGCTGACGCATTCCGCAGCGGCATCCGACGGTTCGCACATCTGCTCTGTGAGCATGACGCGCGGCGGCGTACGGTCGCGGCATGTACTTCCGCCAGCTCCTCAACGACGAGACGGCCTGCGCGTCGTATCTGCTGGGTTGCAAGTCGACCGGCGAGTTCGCGGTCGTGGACCCGCACGCCGACCTCGTCGGGGACTACATCGCGCTGGCGTCGGCGCAGGGCGCGCGGATCGTCGCGGTGCTCGAGACGCACGTCCAGGCCGACCACCTGTCCGGGCTGCCGGCGCTGGTCGAGCGCACGGGCGCGGCCGCGCACCTCCCGGCCGGCGCGGGCGTCGAGTTCGCCCACCGGGCGCTGGAGGACGGCGACGAGGTCGTCCTCGGCAACACGCGCCTGCGGGCGCTCGCCACGCCCGGGCACGCGCCGGCGCATCACGCCTACGTCGTCTTCGACGGCGTGCGCTCGAGCGACCCGTGGCTCGTGCTCACCGGGGACGCGCTGCTGGTCGGCGACGCCGGCCGGCCGGACCTCCACGCGCACGGCGACCAGAGCCCGGAGGTGATGGCGCGCACGCTGCACCGCTCGATCACCGACCGGCTGCTCGCGCTGCCCGACGACGTGGTGCTCTACCCCGCCCACTACTCCGGGTCGGTCTGCGGCCGCGCGCTGTCGGCGACGCCGGTGTCCACCGTGGGCTACGAGCGGCGCAACAACCGCGCGCTCGCCCACGCCTCGGCCGCCGAGTTCGCCGCCGCGCTGACGCGCGACCTGCCGCCCGCGCCGGAGCACCAGCGCGCGATCATCGCCGCCAACCGCCGCGGGCGGGCGCTCTCGAGCGTGCGGTGACCGCGGCGCCCGTCCGCCTCGGGCTCGGCGAGAACCTCGGCCAGTTCGGCCTGCTCGTCGCCGTCACCGCGTTCGTCGGCGCGATGGTCGGCCTCGAGCGCTCGACGCTGCCGCTGCTCGGCAGCACCGAGTTCGGGGTGTCCTCGAGCGCCGCGCTGCTGTCGTTCGTGGCCGCCTTCGGCCTCGCCAAGGCGCTGACGAACCTCGCGGCGGGCGGCCTGGCGGGGCGCATGGGGCGCCGCCGCCTGCTCGTGGCCGGCTGGGTGGTGGCACTCCCGGTGCCGCTTCTCATCGCGCTCGCGCCGGCCTGGAGCTGGATCGCGGCGGCCAACGTGCTGCTCGGGATCAACCAGGGCCTCACGTGGTCGATGGCCGTCGTCATGAAGATCGACCTGGTCGGGCCGCAGCGGCGCGGCCTCGCGCTCGGGCTCAACGAGGCGGCCGGCTACGGCGGAGTGGCCGTCGCCGCCGTCGCGAGCGGGTGGCTGGCGGCCGAGTTCGCGCCGCGCGACGCCCTGGTGGTCGCCGGAGCCGTCATCGCCGTCGCCGGCCTGGCGCTCTCGGCGCTGTTCGTGCGCGACACCGGCGCGCACGTGGCGGTCGAGCAGGCCGCGCATGGCCATGGCGGCGCCGCGCCATCCCTGCGGCACGCGTTCGCGGCGTCCTCCTGGCGCGTGCCGCGCCTGCGCGCGGCCTCTCAGGCCGGGCTTGCGAACAACCTCAACGACGCGCTGGCCTGGGGCCTCGTGCCGCTGTTCCTCGCCGCAAGCGGCGCCGGCGCGGCGGCCATCGGCGTCATCGCCGGCCTCTATCCCGCGGTGTGGGCGATCGGCCAGATCTGGACCGGCCACTGGTCGGATCGCGTCGGGCGCCGGCCGCTGATCGCCTCCGGCATGCTCGTGCAGTCGGCCGGGCTGGCGCTGCTGGCGGTGTCCGGCGGGCGCGTGGCGCCGGCGGCGGTGGCCGCCGTCGTCCTCGGCGCCGGCACCGCGCTGGTCTACCCCACGCTGATCGCGGCGATCTCGGACGCCGTCGGGCCGCTCGAGCGCGCCGCCGCGGTCGGCGTGTACCGCTTCTGGCGCGACATGGGCTACGTCGCCGGCGCGCTCGTAGCGGGCCTCGTCGCCGACGCGGTCGGGTTCCCCGGGGCCATCGCGGTGGTGGCGGCGCTCACCGCGGCCTCCGGCGTCTGGGTGCTGCGCGACATGGCGCCCGGGACCTGAGACCTATGCTTCAGCGTGCATGGACCCTGCGCTGACGCACCTCGACGAGCACGGCAGCGCGCGCATGGTCGACGTCGGGGACAAGGCCCCGACCGATCGCCGCGCCCGCGCCCGCGCGCTCGTGAGGATGGCGCCGGAGACGGCCGCGCGCGTGGAGGCCGGCGACCTGCCCAAGGGCGACCTGCGGGCGGTCGTGCGCTTCGCGGCGATCCAGGCGGCCAAGCGCACGGCCGAGCTGATCCCGCTGTGCCACCAGCTGCCGCTCGCGCACGTCGACTGCGAGCTCGAGGTCGACGCCGCCGCCGGCACCGTCACGCTGACCGCGCAGGCGCGCACCACGGCGGAGACCGGGGTCGAGATGGAGGCGCTCACCGCCGCCACCGTGGGGGCGCTGACCGTCTACGACATGGTCAAGGGCGTTGAGCGCGGCGTGACGATCGAGCGCGTCGAGCTGCTCGAGAAGACCGGCGGCAAGCGGGACTGGCGCCGGTGAGCGCCGAGGCGCTCGAGCCGCTCGTCGACGGCCACGGCCGCGCGATCGGCGACCTGCGCATCTCCGTCACCGACCGCTGCAACTTCCGCTGCCAGTACTGCATGCCGGCGGAAGGCCTCCCGTGGCTGGACCGCGCGGAGGTGCTGAGCTACGAGGAGATCGCGCGCCTCGCCCGCCTGCTGGCGCGCCTGGGCGTCCACGACGTCCGCCTCACCGGCGGCGAGCCGCTCGCGCGCCGCGACCTGCACCGGCTCGTCGCGCTGCTGTCCGCCGAGCCGGCCATCCGCGACCTGTCGCTGACCACCAACGGCTACCTGCTGCGCCGGCAGCTGCCGGACCTCGTCGCCGCCGGGCTGCGGCGGCTGAACGTGTCGCTCGACTCGTTGGCGCCCGACCGCTTCTTCGAGCTGACGCGCCGCGACGCGCTGGCCGAGGTGCTCGACGGCCTCGAGGCGGCCGAGGGGTACCCGCAGCTGCGGCCGATCAAGGTCAACGTCGTCGCCATCCGCGGGTTCACCGAGGACGAGGTGCTGCGCTTCGCCGAGCTGGCGCGCCGCAAGCCCTACGAGGTGCGCTTCATCGAGTTCATGCCGCTCGACGCCGACCGCGCCTGGGGCCGCGACCGCGTGCTGCCCAACGCCGAGGTGCGCGCCATGATCGACGCCGTCCACCCGCTGGTCCCGCTCGGCCGCGAGACGAGCGGCACCGCCGCGCGCTACGAGTTCGCCGACGGCGCCGGCCGGATGGGCTTCATCTCGCCGGTGTCGCAGCCCTTCTGCAGCGACTGCAACCGCATCCGGCTCACCGCCGACGGCCGTCTGCGGACGTGCCTGTTCAGCCTCAACGAGACCGACCTGCGCACGCCCCTGCGCGCCGGCGCGACGGACGCCGAGCTGGCCGACGTCATCCGCGGCGCCGTCTGGCGCAAGGAGCTCAAGCACCACGTCAACGAGCCGGGCTTCGTCCAGCCCGAGCGCTCGATGTCCCAGATCGGGGGATGAGCCCGGTCATCGGCCGCGACGAGGCGTGGGCGCGCATCGCCGCGCACGCCGCCCCGTTGCCGGCCGCCCCGGTCCCGCTCGAGCGCGCCGCCGGCCGCGTCCTCGCCGAGGACGCGACGAGCCCGATCGACATCCCCGGCTTCGACCGCTCGGCGATGGACGGCTACGCCGTGCGCAGCGCCGACACCCCGGGGCGGCTGCGCGTGACCGGCGAGGTCGCGGCGGGCGCGGCCGGCGACGACGCCGTCGAGCCCGGCACGGCGCAGCGCATCTTCACCGGCGGCGCGATCCCGTCCGGCGCCGACGCCGTCGAGCGCCAGGAGGAGGTCCGCGACCTCGGCGACGGCACCGTCGAGCTGGCGGCGGCGGTCGCGCCCGGCCGCCACATACGCCGCCGCGGCGAGGACGTCGCGGCCGGCAGCCTCCTGCTGCGGGCCGGCGACCGCGTGACGCCGCAGGCGCTGACGGTGCTGGCCGCCGCCGGGCTGGCCGCGGTCCCGGTGCACCGCCCGGCGCGGGTGGCCGTGCTGCTGACCGGCGACGAGCTCGTCCCGCCCGGGCGGCCGCTCGGGCCGGGACAGATCCACGAGACGAGCGGCGTCACGCTGCGCACGCTGGCCGCGCGCGCCGGCGCCGAGGCGCTCGACCTCGGCACGGCGCCCGACGAGCCGGGCGAGACGCTGGCGCGCGTGCGCCGCGGGCT
>DATLGB010000132.1:0-9941 GCA_035540675.1 Solirubrobacteraceae bacterium
CGGCGGTCGCGGCGGAGCTGGCGCGGCACGCCAACGGCGAGCTCGACGCCGAGCAGGTGGCGGCGCTGCTGGCGCCGCTGCTGCGCCCGCGCAATCTGTGAGCGACCTCACAGTCGCACCCGCGCGCGAAACGGGCGCGTCGGGCATCCTCTAGACATGGGTGCGACGGCGACCACCGCTCGGCTGCTGCGGGGCGAGGCCGGCGCCGACGAGCGCCTGCGGCTCGCCCGGCGCATCGAGCGTCGGACGACGACCGCGATGCTCGCCGCACACGTCCTCGGCGCCTTCGACGTGGCCGCGCTGCTGCTGTTCCTGCTGCCGCAGCCGACCGGCGAGCCGAGCGCCCACATCGGGACGAGCCTCGTCGCCTTCGCCGTCTACATGCCGCTGGCATGGATGGTCGGGCACCACCTCGGGATGAAGCTCAGCCCGGCGCGCGCCGCGTGGCTGCTCGAGGGCCGCGACCCGACGCCCGACGAGCGCGCGCACTACCTCTCGACCCCGCTGCACTGCGCCCGCACATGCTTCGGCCTGTGGATCGGCGCGGCGGTGCTGTTCGGCGGCCTGCACGTGCCGGAGGGCGCCGCGGCCGTGCTGCACGTCTCGACCACGATCGTCCTGGGCGGCCTGACGACGTGCGCGATCAGCTACCTGCTCGTCGAGCGCATCCAGCGCCCGATCCACGCGCTCGCGCTGGCGAGCGGGCCGCCGCCGGCGCCGATCTGGCCGGGTGTCGAAGGCCGTCTCGTGCTCGCCTGGCTGTCGGCCACCGGCGTCCCCGTGCTCGGCATGGTGATGGTCGCCTGCGACGGGCTGCTCGGGCGCGCCAGCGCCGAGGAGGTCGGCCGTGGCGTGCTGGCGCTCGGGCTGGCCGCGCTCGTGCTCGGGCTCGGCGTGACGCTGATCGCGGCGCGGACGGTGTCGTCCCCGCTGACCGCCGTCCGCCGCGCCCTGGCGCGTGTGCAGGCCGGCGACCTCAGCGCCGAGGTGCGCGTCGACGACGGCAGCGAGGTCGGCCTGCTGCAGAGCGGCTTCAACCAGATGGTCGGCGGCCTGCGCGAGCGCGAGCGCGTCCAGGACCTGTTCTCGCGCCAGGTCGGCGAGGACGTCGCGCGCGCGGCGCTCGAGGACGAGCCGGCGCTCGGCGGCCGGGTGTGCGACGTCGCCGTGCTGTTCGTCGACATCATCGGCTCGACGCAGCACGCGCAGCACGCCCCGCCGGAGCGCGTCGTCGCGCGGCTGAACCGCTTCTTCGCGATCGTGGTCGACGTCGTGGGGCGCCACGGCGGATGGGTCAACAAGTTCCAGGGCGACGCGGCGATGTGCGTGTTCGGCGCGCCGGCCGAGCAGGAGGACGCCGCGGGCTGCGCGCTCGCCGCCGCCCGGGAGCTGCGCGAGCGGCTGCGGCGGGAGCTGCCCGGCGTCGACGCCGGCATCGGCCTGTCGGCGGGGCCGGCCGTCGCCGGCTGGGTCGGCGCCGAGGCGCGCTTCGAGTACAGCGTCATCGGCGACGCCGTCAACGAGGCGGCGCGGCTGTGCGAGCTGGCCAAGCGCGACGAGCGCCGCGTGCTGGCGTCGGCGGCGGTCGTCGACCGCGCGGCGGGCGACGAGCCCTCCCGCTGGCGCGTCGACGGCGAGCGGGTGCTGCGCGGGCGGACCGTGCCCACGCGCCTCGCCGCGCCCGCGTGAGCCCGGCCGCCGCGGGCGGTACGGTCCGCTGAGTGGACGGCGGCATCCTCAGCGGCCTGGGGCTGGCGGCGCCGGCGGGCATCAACGCGCCCCTGACGCTGCTGCTGGTCGCGCTCGCCGACCGCTTCACCGGCTTCGCCGACCTGCCGGCCGACTGGGACTGGCTGTCGTCGTGGCCGGCGATCGGCGCGCTGGCGGTGCTGCTGGCCATCGAGGAGGTCGTGGACAAGATCCCCGGGCTCGACCACGTCAACGACGCGGTGCAGACCGCGCTGCGGCCCAGCGCCGGCGCCGTCGTGATGCTCGCGTCGACGTCGGGTGACCTGCCGCCGGCGGTCGCCGCCGTGCTCGGGCTCGCGCTGGCCGGCACCGCGCACGCCACCAAGGCGGGCGCGCGGCCGGTGGTGACGCTCGGGACCGCCGGGCTCGGCAACCCGGTCGTCAGCGTCGTCGAGGACGCGATCGCCTTCATCGCCGTCGTGCTGGCGCTGGTCGTGCCGGTGATGGCCGTGCTGATCGTGCTCGCGCTGCTCGCCGCGGCCGTCGCCGTCGCCGTGACCCGCCGCCGAAGACGGCGCGCGCGGCGGGCTGAAACGGCCGCACCCGGGTAGCCCCGCCCCATGCTGGCGCGACTGAGGGACGAGGCGCGCGCGATGAGCCTGCGCGAGCTCGTGCGCGAGATGGTGCGCGCCTATCGCGCCAACGACATCCTGACCTTCGCCGGCGCGATCTCCTTCAAGGTCTTCTTCGCGCTGATCCCGCTGGCGCTGTTCGCCCTCGCCATGCTCGGCGGCGTCGGCATGCAGGAGGTCTACGCGCAGGAGGTCAAGCCGCAGCTGAGCGGCAAGCTGTCGCCGGCGGCCTTCTCCGTGCTCAACGACACGGTCATGCGCGTGCTCGAGGAGCGCCAGGTGTGGTGGATGACCGGCGGCTTCGTCGTCGCGCTGTGGGGCGGGTCGGGCGGCGTGCGCGCGATCATGGACGTCTTCGACCGCATCTACTGCTCCGAGGACGAGCGGTCGGCCAAGGAGCGCTACCTGGTCTCGTTCGCGCTGGCGCTCGCCGCGGGCGCGCTCCTGCTGGCGGCGCTGACGATCGTCGAGGGCGGCGACCTGCTGCTCGACGGGCCGCTCGGCGGGTTGCGCTACCTCGTCGCGATCGCGCTGCTGTGCTGCGTGCCGCCGCTGTTCGTGCGCTTCGCCCCCGCCACGCCCCAGTCCGCCGGCTGGGTCTCCTTCGGCTCGCTGGTCGTCGTCGCGGCGTGGCTGGGCACCTCGATCGCGTTCGCCGCGTACATGACCAAGGTCGCCGACTACGGCTCGATCTTCGGCAACCTCGCGACCATCGTGATCACGCTGCAGTACTTCTACGTCTCGTCGATCGCCTTCCTCACCGGCGCGCAGCTCGACGCCATCGTGCGCGAGCGGCTCGAGGGCGATCCGTCCGGCGAGGGCGACGGGTCCGACCGCAGCACGCACGGGCGCGGCAACGGCGAGGCCGCGGCGCGCGAGCCCGAGGCGGCGGGAGCGGCGTCGTGAGCGACCGCGAGACGATCGCGCACGTGCTGCGGAGCTTCCGCACGTGGGCCGTGGTCGGCTGCTCGCCGCACCAGTGGCGCGACAGCCACCAGATCGCGGCGCTGCTGCAGCGCTCGGGCTACCGCGTGATCCCGGTCCACCCGAACTGCGACGAGGTCCTCGGCGAGCGCTGCTACCCGAGCCTGCTCGACATCCCGGCCGAGGAGGGCGTGGAGGTGGTCGACGTCTTCCGCCGCTCCGAGGCGGCCGGCGCGCACGTGGACGAGGCGATCGAGGCCGGTGCCCGCGCGGTCTGGCTGCAACTCGGCGTCTTCGCCGGCGCCGCCTGCGAGCGCGCGCGCGCCGCGGGGCTGCAGGTGGTCGAGAACCGCTGCCCGGCGATCGAGCTGCCGCGGCTCACGGCACGGCACTGAGAAACCGCGCAACGTGCGGCGAGGACCGCGCAGGGCGGCTTGACGCGGTCGGCACGCGCGCGTTGCATTTGTCACACATTGCCGCAGCCGAGGCACATCTACGCGAGCAGCCTGTCGCGCCGGGAGCGGCGGCGGCGCCGGCGCCATCTCCCGTGGCTGCCGGCCGCTGCGGTCACCGCGGCCCTGATGCTGGCCGCGGAGCTGCTGCGCGGCGCCGGCTGAGCCCTACTCGGAGGCCGGCGGCTCGGTCTCCGGCATGCCCGGCAGCGGCGCCTCCCGCGCGTCGCCGTCGGCGGGGACGCCCAGCGGCTGGTCGGTGGTCTCCGGCTCGCCGCCCTCGGCCTCCGGGCGCTCGTCGGGGACGTCCTCCTCCCAGGAGATCTCGGGCACGTTCGGATCGTCGCTCATAGCGGCGTACCTACCCGGGCCGGCGCGCCCCACTCGTGCAGCACCGCCGGCACGTCGACGGTCCCGTCGGCGTTCTGGTGGTTCTCCAGCAGCGCGATCAGCGTCCGCCCGACGGCGATCGCCGTGCCGTTGAGGGTGTGCACGTGGCGCACGCCGCCGCCGGCGGGGCGGTAGCGGATGTCGAGCCGCCGGGCCTGGAAGTCGGTCGTGTTCGACGTCGAGGTCAGCTCGCGGTAGCGGCCCTGGCCGGGCAGCCAGGCCTCGCAGTCGTACTTCTTCGCCGCGCTCGAGCCGAGGTCGTCGACCGCGATGTTGACGACGCGGTAGGGGATGCCCAGCGCCTGGAGGATCTCCTCCTCGATGGCCAGCAGCCGCTCGTGCTCGTCGGTGGACTGCTCGGGCTCGACGAAGCTGAACATCTCCACCTTGTCGAACTGGTGCACGCGGAAGATCCCGCGCGTGTCGCGCCCGGCGGCGCCGGCCTCGCGGCGGAAGCACGGCGAGAAGCCGGCGTAGCGGACGGGCACCGCCTCGGCGTCCATGATCTGGCCGGCGTGCAGGGACGCGAGCGCGACCTCGCTGGTCCCCGCGAGGTACAGCGGGTCGTCGGCGAGGCGGTAGATCTGCTGCTCGGTGTCGGGCAGGAAGCCGGTGCCGAACAGCGCCTGCTCGCGCACGAGCACGGGCGGGACGACCGGCTCGAAGCCGTGGCCGCGCAGCAGCTCGAGCCCCCAGCGCACGAGCGCGAGCTCGAGCAGCACGAGATCGCCCTTCAGGTAGGCGAAGCGCGAGCCGGCGAGCGTGGCGCCCGCCTCCATGTCGATCATCGCGCCGCCCAGCTCGAGGTGATCGCGGCCTTCGCGTCCCGCCTCGCCGACCTCGCGCAGGACGGTGTCCGCGTCGGCCGCCGACGGGTCGGGCGGGTTCGGCAGCGTCGCCAGCGCCGCCTCGAGCTCGGCGTCGACGGCGGTCAGCTCCTGGTTGAGCGCCTCGAGCATGCGCTTGACCTCCTGCATCGCGGCGATCGCCGCGGCCGCGTCCTCGCCCGCCTTCTTCGCCTGCGCGATGGCGCCGCCCGCCTCGTTCTGGCGGGCGCGCAGCGACTCCACCTGCGGCAGCAGCTCGCGCCGCCGGCGGTCGAGCTCGAGGACCCCGCGCAGGCGCTCGTCGGAGCCGTCGCGGCGGCGGGCGAGCGCGGCCAGCACCGGCTCCGGGTCGCGGCGGATGGCCTTGACGTCAAGCACGACGCTTCAGGCTAACCGCGCGTCGGCTCAGTCGATGTCGTCGACGCAGTCGTCGCGCCCGGCGCCCTCGGGCGCCTGCTGGCTCGGCGCACGGTCCGAGTTGCCGCCCGAGTAGGTGGCGACGTAGCAGGCGACGAGCCGCGCCTCGCGGCCGACCGCGATGTTCTGCGGCATCGGCCCGGACGAGAAGCCGCCGTTGCGGATCGCGTAGAGGACGTCCTGGTACTCCTCGGCGCGCTCGTCGAAGTTCGGCCCGTCCTTGTACTCCGAGCTGTTGACCTGGTAGGCCGACCCCTCGGACGCCGCGTGCGGGAAGGTGTGGCAGCCCGCGCAGCGCTGGTTGAAGATGACGGCGCCCTCGTAGAGCGGGTCGTCCTTGGCCAGCTCGATCCGGTCTCCGCCGCAGCCGGCGGCGACCACCGCGGCGAGGAGCGCGGGAAGGACGAGAAGTCTGCGACGGGTGGGGCGGGGCATCGCGGCGGGAAGCATACGGAAGAATCCCGCGCTCCCATGCGCCGAGCCGGGACCCCCCTGTTGATCGCCGTCGCCGCCCTGACCGGGTGCGGCGGCGACGTGGCGCCGGTCCGCGCGCCCGGCAACCTCGCCCGCATCGCGATCGACGACTACCGCCAGCACCCGGCCGCGGTGCAGGTGCGCCGCGGCCTCGTCACCTTCCGCGTCGCCAACCGCGGGCGGGTGCCGCACAACTTCGCCGTCCGCGGCCCGAGCGGGCGGGTGCGGCTGCAGATCTCCACGCTGCTGCCGGGCGAGTCGGCGGCCGGCACGACGCGGCTGCCGCGCGGCGCGTTCCGCATGTACTGCGCGCTCGCCAACCACGAGGAGCTCGGCGAGTACGGCACCATCGTCGTGCGATGAGGCCCGTCGATCCCGCCCACTACCGCGCCGTCATGGGGCACTTCGCCACCGGTGTCACCGTCGTGACGGCGACCGGCGCCAACGGGCCCGCCGGGATGACCGCGAACGCCGTCGCCTCGCTGTCGCTGCAGCCGCTGCTGCTGCTCGTCTGCTTCGACAACCAGGCGCGAACGCTGCCCGTGGTGCGGGAGTCGCGGCGCTTCGGCGTCAACGTCCTGGCCGCCGGGCAGGAGGAGCTGGCGCGGCTGTTCGCGTCCAAGCGGCCGGAGGCCGAGAAGTTCGCCGGCGTCGCGCACGCGCTGCACGGCGGCATCCCGGTGCTGGGCGGGGCGCTGGCGTGGGTCGGCTGCGAGCTCGAGCGGCTCGTGGAGGCGGGCGACCACACGATCGGCATCGGCGCGGTGACGGCCGCTGAGGTCGAGGCGGCCGCGGGCGACCCGCTCGTCTGGTTCCGCGGCGCCTACGGCGGCTACGCGCCGCCTCGCTAGAGGATGAAACCGGCGACGCCGGCCGCGCGCAGCGCGAGCAGGGCGACGACGAGCGCGGCCGCGGCCATCACGCCGGTCTCGCGGCGGACGATCTCGATGACGATCAGCCGCTGCTGGGCGTCGGGCAGCTCGCGCATCTCGGCGGCCGACTCCATCCCGCGCCGCCCCAGCACCTGCTCGGCCGCCACCACGCGCAGCTGCTCGGCGATGAACGTGACGCCGAGCGGGAGCAGCCCGTAGAGCAGGTGCAGCTCGTCCGGCTCGTTGCCCAGGGCCAGCAGGACGCCGCCGACGAGCACCTGCACGACGAGCAGGCCCTGCGACACGCGCAGCAGCGGCCAGAAGGCCGGCTGGGCCTCCGCGCGCCACCACAGCCACGCGCCCCAGAGCCCCGCGGCGAGGCTCGAGACGACGACGGCGGCGCCGAGGACGATGTGAACGGTGGTCATATGCGGTTTGCCACTTGTGACACGGACGCACAAGAAGTTACGGCCGGTGCTACAAATCGGGCGGTGATCCGTGCCTACCTGCCCGCGATCGTGTTCCTGCTCCTCGGGGGCCTGGTCGGCGCGGCGTTCTCGTTGCTCAACGGGCTCCTCGGTCCGAAGAAGCCGTCGAAGGCCAAGACCGACCCGTACGAGTGCGGCCTCCCGTCGGAGGTCCAGAAGACCTTCCGCTTCGGGGTGTCGTTCTACCTCGTGGCGATGCTGTTCATCCTGTTCGACATCGAGGTCCTGTTCCTCTACCCCGTCGCCATCCAGCTGCGCGAGTTCGGGACGTTCGCGCTCGTCGAGACGCTCGTGTTCATCGGCCTACTGTTCGTGGCGTTCATCTACGTCTGGCGCAGAGGGGCCCTGAATTGGAGATAGTCCGCCGCGAGCCGCTCGGCTCGCCGAGCGAGTTCCGCGCCCGCCAGCTCCGCGCCCGCGACATGCTGCGGGGCGACCTGGAGGGCGACGCGCTCGAACGCTACGTCGAGGAGTCCGTCCTCACGACGACCCTGGAGAAGGCCGTCAACTGGGCGCGCTCCAACGCGATGTTCCCGCTGACCTTCGGGCTGGCCTGCTGCGCGATCGAGATGATGTCGATCGTCGCCGCCCGCGTCGATGTCGCCCGGTTCGGCTTCGAGGCCTTCCGCGCGTCGCCGCGCCAGGCCGACCTGCTGATCCTGTCGGGCCGCATCTCGATCAAGATGGCGCCGGTGGTGCGCCGCATCTACGACCAGATGCTCGAGCCCAAGTGGGTCATCGCGATGGGCGCCTGCTCGAGCTCGCAGGGCGTCTTCAACAACTACGCGATCGTGCCGGCCGACAAGTTCATGCCGGTCGACGTGCACGTGCCCGGCTGCCCGCCGCGGCCCGAGTCGCTGATGCACGGGATCCTCAAGCTGCGCAACCTCATCCAGGACCACCCGGACGAGAGCTGGCGCCGCCGCTACGGCGCGATCGGCACCGAGGAGGTCGTCCCGGCCGAGGCCGGCACGCGGCACTCCGTGAACGTCTCGGGCGGCGACGAGGGACAGGGTGCCTGACGCCACCGGCCTCGAGCTGATCGCGCAGGAGCTGCGCGACGTCGACGACGACTGCGTCCTCGGCACGCTGTTCTTCCGCGAACGCGCGACGCTGCTCGTCGCCCCGCGATTCGTGCCGCGCGCGCTCGAGCACCTGCGCGGGAAGGGCTTCAGCTTCCTGGCGTCCGTGCACGGCGTCGACTACTTCCCGGAGGAGCCGCGGCTCGGCGTCCACTACGAGCTGCTCGACATGCGCGAGGTCGACCGCATCACGGTCAAGACGCGCGTGCACACCGAGGCCCCCCAGGTGCCGTCGGTGACGCCGGACTGGCCGACGGCCAACCACCAGGAGCGCGAGATCTACGACCTCTTCGGCGTCGTCTTCGAGGGCCACCCCGACCTGCGCCGGATCCTGATGCCCGAGGACTACGAGGGCCACCCGCAGCGCCGCGACTTCCCGATCGGCGGCGAGCCCGTCCTGTTCACCCACAACGAGCCGCGCGGCCCGGGGTGGTGGAAGTGAGCCCGACCAACACGCCCGAGCCCCCCGCCGCGTTCCCGGACGCGACCGTCCCGGACTACGACGAGCGGACCGCGTCGATCGACATCTCGTCGGCGGCGCACCCGATGTCCGAGGAGCTGCTGACCCTCAACTTCGGCCCGCACCACCCGGCGACCCACGGCGTGCTGCGGCTCCTCACGACGCTCGAGGGCGAGGTCATCCGCGACCTCAAGCCGATCATCGGCTACGTCCACACGGGCATCGAGAAGACGGCCGAGGACAAGGCGTACTGGAAGGCCATCCCCGTCGTCGAGCGGATGGACTACCTCGCCTACTTCTTCAACGCGATGACGTTCTGCGGGGCGACCGAGACGCTGATCGGCCTCGACGTGCCGCCGCGCGCGCAGTACCTGCGCGTCATCCACCTCGAGCTCAACCGGATCATGTCGCACCTGGTGTGGCTGGGCACGAGCGCGCTCGACCTCGGCGCGATCTCGATGTTCTGGTACTGCTTCCGCGACCGCGAGTTCATCCTCGACCTGTTCGAGATGTCGACGGGCCAGCGGATGCACACCCGCTACATCCAGGTCGGCGGCGTCTTCGAGGACATCCCGACCGGCTTCGCCGAGAAGCTGCGCCAGTTCATCGTCGCGATGCCCAACCGCGTCGACCAGTACGCGGACCTGCTCGAGAAGAACGAGATCGTCCTCCAGCGCCTGCGCGACGTGGCGACCGTCGACGAGCAGACGCTGCTGTCCCTCGGCGTGACCGGGCCGCTGCTGCGCGCCACCGGCAACACCTGGGACCTGCGCAAGGCGCAGCCGTACTCGAGCTACGACCACTTCGACTTCAAGATCCCGGTCGGCACGATCGGCGACAACTACGACCGCTTCCACGTGCGCCTGGCCGAGATGAAGGAGTCGGTGCGCATCATCGAGCAGGCCCTCGACGGCCTGCCCGAGGGCCCGTACATCACCGAGGACCGCAAGTACGCGCTGCCGCCGCGCCACGAGCTGGCGACGTCGATGGAAGCGCTCATCCACCACTTCAAGCTGGTCACCGAGGGCTTCCGGGTGCCGCCGGGCGAGGTCTACTACCCGATCGAGTCGCCGCGCGGCGAGCTCGGCTGCTTCGTGCGCTCCGACGGGTCGTCCAAGCCGGCGCGCGTGCACATGCGCGACCCGAGCTTCGTGAACCTGCAGGCGCTGAAGGTGATGTGCAAGGACGCCTACATCGCCGACTTCATCGCCACGCTGGCGATGCTCGACCCGGT
>DATLGB010000133.1:0-5146 GCA_035540675.1 Solirubrobacteraceae bacterium
CGGCCGCGCGAGCGCCGCCGAGACCCGCGCTAGGGTGCCGTGAGCGGTGCGCTACCCGGTGGAGACATTCACGCCCGAAGAGCGGGAGCGGCTCGCGCCGCACGTGACCAACCTCGACCAGCCGGTGTTCGCACTGGTCAACCTCCCCGAAACGGTCAAGGGCGCGCTGTTCGCGCGCTACTCGCGCTACCCGGGCACGCTGCGGCGGCTGTTCCTGGATGAGTTCGCGGACTCGCTGCCGGAGGCGCCCGGCGCCTACGACGGCGCCGAGGGCGAGCGCGCGGCCAAGCTCTACGAGCGCATCTTCCTCGGCTACGGCGACGACTCGGTGGCCCAGCTCGGCGGCGCGCACGTCGCCACGGAGTGGTGCTCGAACGTCCTCACGAAGATCCTCCAGCGCCCGCGGCTGGCGTCCTACCTCGAGCAGAGCACGCGCTACATCGCCTACGACCGCCCGATGGAGGGCGACGACGCGGGGCGGTACCGCTACTACCGCGACCCGGAGCTCGGGCCGGAGTACGAGGGGGCGATGGACTTCCTGTTCGCCACCTACTCCGAGGCGCTGCCCGTCGTGCGCGCGTGGGTGGACGGGACGTTCCCGCGCGCCGAGGGCGAGTCGCCGGCGGCGCGCAGGCGCGCGGTCGGCGCGAAGGCCTTCGACCTCCTGCGCGGCCTGCTGCCGGCGGCGTCGCTGTCGCACATGGGCATCTACGCCAGCGGCCAGTCCTACGAGCAGCTGATCCTGCACCTGATCGGCCACCCGCTGCCGGAGGCGCGCCGCTACGGCCAGCTCATCCTCGACGCGGTCAAGGCAGTGATGCCGAGCTTCGTCACCCGCGTCGAGCGGCCGGACCGGGGCGGCGAGTGGGTCTCCTACCTCGAGCAGCGCCGCGCCAGCGGCGAGCGCTGGGCCGCGCGGCTCGGCCTCGACCGGCCCGAGCCGGGGACGGACCGCCCGAGCGTCCAGCTGCTCGAAGTCGACGGCGACGAGCAGCGCCTGCTCGCGGCGCTGCTGTTCGAGGGCGGCACCTGCAGCGAAGCCGCCGCGCGCGCGGCCGTGGCGCGCCTGACGGCCGACGAGCGTGCTGCGGCGCTGCGCGAGCTGGTCGGCGAGCGCCGCAACCGCCGCCACCGCCCCGGCCGCGGCTTCGAGGCGGTGCGCTACCGCTTCGAGATCGTGGCCGACTACGGCGCCTTCCGCGACCTCCAGCGCCACCGCATGCTCACCGTCCAGTGGCAGGCGCTGACGCCCGACCTCGGGGCCGGGATCCCCGAGGAGGTCGCCGCCGCCGGTCGCCGCGACGCCTACGCCCGGGCGCTCGAGCGCTCGCGCGGCGAGTACAAGCGCCTGGTCGACGCCGGCCTCGCGGCCGCCGCGCCGTACGCCCTCTGCCTGGGCTACCGCATCCGCTTCGTGCTCGACCTCAACGCGCGCGAGGCGATGCAGCTGATCGAGCTGCGCTCGGGGCGCGAGGGCCACCCCGCCTACCGCGCCGTCGCGCACGAGATGCACCGGCAGATCGCGCAGGTGCACCCGGGGATCGCCGAGGCGATGACCCACGTCGATCGCGACACCGAGCCGCGGCTCGAGCGCATCCTGTCGGAGATGAGGACGGAGGCGCGCCGGCAGGACGGCGCGCCCGCGCGCGCCTGATCAGCCTGTCACCACTTGCGGGGCACGTGCAGTCAACGGCGCGGGCGCCGCGGTTCTGCCGCGATCAGCTCGCGTCCCTGACCCGCTCGGCCTCGGCCTGGCGCAGCTCGATGCGGCGGATCTTGCCGGTCAGCGTCTTGGGCAGGCCGTCGACGAACTCGACCAGCCGCGGGTAGGCGTACGCCGACAGCCGCTCGCGGACGTGGCGCTGGATGTCCCGCGCCAGCTCGTCGCCCGGCTCGTGGCCCTCCGCGAGCACGATGAAGGCCTTGACCACGTTGCCGCGCTGCTCGTCGGGCGAGGCGACCGCCGCCGCCTCGGCCACCGCCGGGTGCTCCAGGCAGGCGGACTCGACCTCGAACGGTCCGATCCGGTAGCCGGACGCGATGATGACGTCGTCGGCGCGGCCCTCGTACCAGAAGTAGCCGTCCTCGTCGGTGCGGGCGGCGTCCTTGGTGTGGAACCACTCGCCGCCGAACGTCTCGCGGCTCGCCTCGTCGTTGTTCCAGTAGCCGAGCGGATAGTGCGGGTTCGACCGCGCCCGCAGGCAGATCTCGCCGCGCTCGCCCTGCGCCACCGGGCGCTCGTCCTCATCGAGGATCTGCACGTCCCAGCCCGGCATCGGCCGCCCCATGGAGCCCTCGCGGACCTCCATCCACGGGTAGTTGGCGACGAGCGGGTACGACTCGGTCAGCCCGTAGTAGTCGAGCACGGTGATGCCGTACTGCTCGCGGAACCAGCGGATCGCCTCCGGGTTGAGCGGCTCGCCGGCCGAGCACACGCGGCGGAAGCGGCACGGGTAGCGGGTGCCGGCGTCCGGGATGGCCATCATCGCCCGCATCGCCGTCGGGGTGGTGAACACGTTCGCGACCTCGTGGCGGGAGAGGAACGCCAGCTGCTTGTGCGGGTCGAAGCCGCCCTCGCGCTGGTAGACGCACTGCACCGCGCCGAGGCGCCACGGCCCGAGCAGCGGCGCGATCCCGGCCGCCCAGGCCCACTCGCCCATCCCGTGGAAGCGCTCGCCGTCGCGCACCTCGTGGCAGTAGACGAACTCCTCGTGCGCGAGCACGTAGCGGTGGGCGTGCACGATGCCCTTCGCCAGTCCGGTGGTGCCGGAGGTGTAGTACAGCTGCGCCGGGTCGTCGGCCGCCGTGTCGGCCGTCGGATGGTCGGTCGGGTGGCCGTCGAGCAGGCCGTCGTCGAGGACGAGCAGGTTCGGATGCTCGAAGCGGCCGGCGTTGGCGCGGTCGGTCACCAGCACCTTCGCGCCCGAGTCGCCCAGGCGGTGGCGGATGCCGTCGTCGCCGTAGAGCACCGACATCGACAGCAGCAGCGCGCCGAGCTTCCAGGTGCCGAAGAAGACCGCCGCCGTCTCCGGCGTCGGGGGCAGGACGACCGCGACGCGGTCGCCGCGCTCGACGCCCGCCGCCGCGAGCGCGTGCGCCGCCTGCGCCGCCAGGTCCTGGAGCTCGCCCCAATGCACCTCGCGCAGCGCGCCGTCGTGGCGTTCGTGGATCATCGCGAGCTTGTCGCGCGGGTGCTTCTCGCAGACGTCCGTCGCGATGTTGTAGCGCTCCGGGACGTCCCAGCGGTGCGTGCGGCAGGCCTCCTCGTAGGAGGACACGGACACGGTCGACACGGCTCTCCCTTCCTCGCTCCGCGACCATTATGCGCCCGCGGGCGCGGCTACGGGCGGAAGACGACGGCCCAGGTCCTCGCGCCGTCGGTCGTCTCGAGGATGGTGCCGTCGCTGAGGGCCATGAACAGGTGCCGTGGGTCGTCGGTCTCGGTGAGCTTGTACGGCTCCCCCGGCACCGACGACACGCGCGTCCACGTCTGACCGCGGTCGGCGGAGGTGTGCACGGTGCCGTCCTTGTCCGCGCGGTACAGCGCCCCCGGCGCCGGCCACGACAGGCGCGCGCCGACCGGGCGGCCGAGCCGCTTCCAGCGGTCGCCGCCGCGGCTGGCGAACAGCTCCTCGTCGGCCGCGGCGAGGATGTAGCCGGGGTCCTCGGGGTCGACGGCGAAGTCGATGATCAGCCGCTGGGACGGGGTGAAGCGCTCCTCCTCGTAGGACTGCCCCTCGTCGCGCGAGATCACCATGGCGCTCAGCACCGCGTCCCACGCGTACATGCGGTCGTGCTTGAGCTCGATCTTGTGCAGGTCGGCGCTGCCGAGGCGCGAGATCACCCGCCACGTCCTGCCCATGTCGCGCGACTCGATGGTGCCCAGGAACTCCGGCAGCGTGTCCTTGTTGTCGGGGTGGCCCGAGCCGATCAGGCGCCGGCCGCCGAGGCTCTTGACCAGCAGGAACGTGCCCACGGTGTCGGTCTGGCCGCGCGCCGAGATCGTCCCCCGGACCGGTTCGACCTCCTGGGTCTCGCGGTCGATGCGCCAGAAGCCGCGGTTGGTGGTCAGCAGGAAGTCGCCGTTGTTGGGATCGATCTCGAGGCCGTTGACGAACGGCGGCTGCCTGGAGAAGTCCACCAGCCGGTGCGACCGCTCGGCCACCTGCGGCGCCGGCGCCGCCCGCTCGGCCTGCGATGCCGTCCCGGCCTCCGACAGCAGCCACAGCGCCAGCGTCGTGAAGCCGATCATGATCGCGAGCATCCAGTACTGCGAGCGCACCGCCAGCCTGGCCTGCTGGTAGAGCACGAGCGCGCGCTCGTGTGCGAGCACGAGCGCGGCGACGTGACCCGCCACGACGAAGCCGACCTGCAGGTACCAGGCCGTGTTCTGGCTGATGACGCTGAAGTCGGTGCCCGACTCGGCCGTCCCGAAGACGTCCCAGCCCTTCCCGAGCGGGTCGGAGGCGAGCGCGACGATGCCCTGCCCCTCGAAGATGAAGAACGTCAGGTAGTGGGCGACGACGTAGACCAGCGCGATCGGGACGAGCGAGTGCACGAACCCGACCCGCAGCCGCTCGGCGGTCTGCTCGCCGCCGACCGACCGCGCCCCGGCGATGCCGAGCGCGTAGAAGCCGGCGACGATCCCCACGCCGACCAGCAGCCCGATGGTCGCGGTCAGCCGCTCGGCGCCGGCGCCGGGCCCGCCGAACGACTCGGTCAGGTCGTTCGCGAGGTTCGCCCACGTGCGGCCCTGCTCGAGGCCGTCGAAGGTGACGGTCCCGATCATCACCGCCAGCACGGCGACCGTGCCCGGCAGGCGCTCCAGCGAGGTCAGACGGGTCAGCGGCGGGCGCACCCCGACGACGCCCTCGCGCTGCTCGAACGGCGAGATGCGCGCGAACAGGTTGAAGTACACCGAGAACGCCTCGGCGCGGTCGATCCACGGGTCGACGCCGTAGACGGCCATCCCCCAGAACTGCACCGCGCTGTAGGCGAGCACGGCGATCGCCAGCACGTCGGGCTGCGTGCCCACGTCGCCCGCCGCGAGCTCGAGCCAGGTGAAGGCGAGCAGCCCCACCGCGGCCGGCCAGCGCCCGAGCCGCGGGGGGTACGGCTTGTGCTCGACGCGGCGACCCCGCGAGCG
>DATLGB010000134.1:0-18939 GCA_035540675.1 Solirubrobacteraceae bacterium
TCGTCGCCGCGCCCGACGCCCGCGGCGCGCAGCGCCAGGTGCAGCCCGGCGGTTCCGCTGGAGACCGCGCTGGCCAGCACCCCGTCGCCGAGGCGGGCGGCGAAGTCGCGCTCGAAGGCGGCCAGGCGCGGCCCGAGCGACAGCTGCCCCGAGCGCAGCACCTCGAGCACCGCCGCCTCCTCCTCGGGCCCCAGAACGGGGCGCGCCATTCCGATCACGTGGGCTCGGGGACCTGCGGCGCGGCCCGGCGGTGGTGGACGCGGCCCGGGAGCATCCCGGCCTCCAGCGAGTCGACCAGGGCGTCCCAGGAGGCCTCGATGACGTTCTCGTGGACTCCGATGGCACCCCACGTGTCGACGCCGTCGGAGGCGTCGAGCAGCACGCGCGTGGTCGCTCCCGTCGCCTTCCACTCGTCGAGGATGCGGACCTTGTAGTTGACCAGGCGGATCTCGCGCAGGTGCGGATGGCGCTCGCAGATCGCGTCGCGCAGCGCCGTGTCGAGCGCGTGAACCGGACCGTTGCCCTCGGCGGTGCGCACGTAGCGGTGGCCGTCCATCCAGATCTTGATCGTCGCCTCGGTCTGGACCTTGCCGTCCTCGCGCTTCTCGGTGATCACCCGCCAGCTCTCCAGGCGGAACAGCGGCGCGTAGTCGCCCGTCTCCCGGCGGATGAGCAGGTCCAGCGACCCGTCGGCCGCCTCGTAGTGAAAGCCGCGGTGCTCGAGCGCCTTGACGCGCTCGACGACGCGGGCGGCGGTGGCCTCGTCGAGGTCGCCGCGGGCCAGCAGCGTGCCCTTGCCCGCCAGCTCGGAGACGAGGATCTCGCGCGCGTTGCCCACCGCCGCGGGGTCCACGTGCTCGAAGGTCGCGGGGTCGACGTTGACGCCCGCCACGTGCATCCCGCCCTTGTGGGCGAAGGCGTTCTTGCCGACGTACGGGCGGTTTGGGTCGGGCGTGAAGTTCAGGAGGTCGTCGAGCCAGTGCGAGACCTCGGTCAGCTTGGCGAGGTCGGGGAGCACCCGGTGGCCCATCTTGAGCTGCAGGTTGGGCACGATCGAGGTGAGGTTGGCGTTGCCGCAGCGCTCGCCGTAGCCGTTCATCGTGCCCTGGACCATGACCGCGCCGCGGCGCACCGCCTCGAGCGAGTTGGCCACGCCGCACTCGGCGTCGTTGTGGCAGTGGATGCCGACGCGGGCGCCGGGGAGCCCGGCGACGACCGCCGCGGTCGCCTCGCCCACCGCGTCGGGCAGCGTCGCGCCGTTGGTGTCGCAGAGGGTCAGGTAGGCGGCGCCCGCCTCGGCGGCCGCCCGCAGGCAGCGCAGCGCGTAGGCCGGATCGTCGGCGTAGGCGTCGAAGAAGTGCTCGGCGTCGTAGACGACGGTCTTGCCCTGGGCGACGAGGAACGCGACGGACTCCTCGATCATCCGCAGGTTCTCGTCGCGGTCGACGCGCACGACCTTCTCGAGGTGCAGCGCCCACGTCTTGCCGACCAGCGTGCAGACCGGCGCGAACGAGTCCGCCAGCAGCCGCAGCGCCGGGTCGTCGGCGGCGGCCGTGTCGCGGCGCCGGGTCATCCCGAACGCGGCGATCGCGGCCGCGGTGAAGCTCTCGCCGGCCAGCAGCGAGAAGAACTCCTCCTCCTTGGGGTTCGACGCCGGGAAGCCGGCCTCGACCATGTGCACCCCGAGCCCGTCGAGCACGTGCGCCACGCGCAGCTTCTCCTCGGCCGAGAGCGACATGCCCTCGCCCTGCATGCCGTCGCGCAGCGTCGTGTCGTAGACGATCACGAGGCGCGCGCGGGCGCCTGCACGACCTCGTTCCAGTGCGCGTAGCGCTCCGAGCGGCCGTGCAGCGCGTCCTCGAACACCGCCTGGACCTCCCGCGTGACCGGTCCCGGCTCGCCGGTGCCGACGGCGTAGTCGTCGATCTCGCGGATCGGCGTCAGCTCGGCGGCCGTGCCCGTCATGAAGATCTCGTCGGCCATGTACAGCTCGCCGCGCGCGATGTCGCGCTCGACGACCGCGTAGCCGAGGTCGCGCGCGATCTGCATCGCCGAGTCGCGGTTGATGCCGCCGAGGATCGAGTTCTGGAAGCCCGGCGTGGAGATGCGCCCGTCCTTGACGAGGAACAGGTTCTCGCCGGTGCCCTCGCAGACGTAGCCGTTCTGGTCGAGCAGGATGCCCTCCTCGTAGCCGGCCTTGTCGGCCTCGATCTTGGCCAGGACCGAGTTGAGGTACTGCCCGCAGGCCTTGGCCGACGGGATCAGCGAGTCCGGGCTGATGCGCCGCCAGGAGGAGACCTTGGCGCGCACGCCGCGCTGCTTGCCCTCCTCGCCGAGGTAGGCGCCCCACTCCCAGACCGCGATGGCGACCTCGACCGGCGAGTTGAGCGGGAACAGCCCCATCGGCCCGGCGCCGCGGAACACGAGCGGGCGGATGTAGCACTCGCGGAAGTTGTTGCGGACGATCAGCTCGTCGGTCGCCGCCCGGATCTCGTCCTTGGAGTACGGGATCGCCATGTAGTACAGCTCGGCCGACTTCCACAGCCGGTCGAGGTGCGCCGCGTGGCGGAAGACGGCCGGGCCGCGCGTCGTGTCGTAGCAGCGCACGCCCTCGAAGACGCCGGTGCCGTAGTGCAGCGCGTGCGTGAGTACCGGGACCTTCGCGTCCTCGAAGGCCACGAACTCCCCGTTCATCCACACGTAATCCGCTGAGACCACGACCGCTCCTGTCCTGGAGATTCCGAGCGGGGGATTCTACGGGGGCCGCCGGGCGGCGGAAAGGGCGGCCGTCAGCCGCCCTTGATCTGCTCGAGGCGCTCGTCGTCCGGGTTGTACGCCGGGTCGGACTCCAGGTCGGCGGGATCGGGGCCCTCGTCCGGGGTCGCCTGCGGCTCGTCCTGGGTCTCGGTCTTCTCGTCGTCGGCCATGCCCGGTCCCTCTCCGGGCGGCGGGGGCGGCAAACGTCAGCCGAGGTGGCGCAGGACGGCGTCGGTGGCCTCGGCCGTCGTGGCCGTGCCGCCGAGGTCGGCGGTGCGCAGGCCCTCCTGCAGCGCGGCGTCCACCGCGCGCTCGACCGCCGCCGCCTCGCCGTCCATGCCCAGCCCGTGGCGCAGCATGAGCGCGGCCGACAGGATCATCGCCAGCGGGTTGGCGACGCCGCGGCCGGCGATGTCGGGCGCCGAGCCGTGCACGGGCTCGAACAGCCCGGGGCCGCCGTCGCCGAGCGACGCGCTCGGCAGCATCCCGATCGAGCCGGTGATCATCGCCGCTTCGTCGCTGAGGATGTCGCCGAACAGGTTCTCGGTGAGGATCACGTCGAAGTGGCGCGGCGCGGAGACCAGTTGCATCGCGGCGTTGTCGACGAGCAGGTGCTCGAGCTCGACGTGGGGGAACTCGCGCGCGTGCAGCTCCGACACGACCGCGCGCCACAGCCGGCTGGTGGCCAGGACGTTGGCCTTGTCGACGCTCGTGACGCGCGACCGGGCCGCGCCGAAGGCGACGCGGGCGATGCGCTCGACCTCCTCTCGGCTGTAGGCGCACAGGTCGCTCGCGTGGTCGGTGCCCTCGGTCTTGTCGCCGAAGTAGATGCCGCCGGTGAGCTCGCGCACCACGAGCAGGTCGACGCCGGCGATGTCCTTGAGCGGGCTCGCGTCGTACAGCGCGGGCAGCGGGCGGACCGGGCGCAGGTTGGCGAACAGGCCCATGCCCTTGCGCAGGCCGAGCAGGCCCTGCTCGGGCCGCGCCGGGCCGCCGTCCCACTTCGGGCCGCCGACCGCCGCCAGCAGGACGGCGTCGGCGCGGCGGCAGGCGTCGAGCGTCTCGTCGGTCAGCGCGGTGCCGTGGGCGTCGATCGCGGCGCCGCCGAACGCGTGCTCCTCGTAGTCGAAGCTCCCGAGCTCGTCGAGGATCCGCGTCGCGGCGGGCAGGATCTCGGGCCCGATGCCGTCGCCCGGCAGGGTGACGATCGCCGGCATCCGGTCAGAGCGCCGTCGTGACGGGGCCGGTGCGCTCGCGCTCGCGCTCGTAGGCGGCGATGGCGTCGTCGAGCTGCAGCGTCAGGGCGATGTCGTCGAGGCCCTCGAGGAGCCGCCGGCGGCGGTCGGGATCGATCTCGAACGGGACGGCGCGCCCGCCGAAGCGGACCTCCAGCGCCTCGAGGTCGACCTCGGCCTGGGCGGCCTCCATCAGTGCCCGCACCTCGGGCTCGGGCAGCCGCACGGGCAGCAGGCCGACCTTCAGGCAGTTGGAGAAGAAGATGTCGGCGAAGCTCGACGAGACGATCGCCTGGAAGCCGTAGTCCTGCAGCGCCCACGGCGCGTGCTCGCGGCTGGAGCCGGAGCCGAAGTTCGGGCCCGCCGCCAGGATCGGGTTCGGCGGCAGGTGGAAGTCCGGGTCCTTGCGCCACTCGTCGAACAGGAACTGGCCGAAGCCGGTGCGCTCGACCCGCTTGAGGTACTGCGCCGGGATGATCTGGTCCGTGTCGACGTCGGCGCGGTCGAGGACCGTGACGTTGCCCTTGATCAGGCGTACCGGCTCCATCAGTCCCACTCCCGGATGTCGACGAAGTGCCCCTCGACGGCCGCGGCGGCGGCCATCTGCGGCGAGACGAGGTGCGTGCGGCCGCCGCGGCCCTGGCGGCCCTCGAAGTTGCGGTTCGAGGTCGAGGCGCAGCGCTCGCCCGGCGCGAGCGTGTCCGGGTTCATGCCCAGGCACATCGAGCAGCCGGCGGTGCGCCAGTCGAAGCCGGCGCTGCGGAAGACCTCGTCGAGCCCCTCGGCCTCGGCTTGGCGGCGGACCTGCTCGGAGCCCGGGACGACCATGGCGCGGACGTCCGGGTGCACGCGGCGGCCCTCGAGCATCGCGGCGGCGGCGCGCAGGTCGCCGATGCGGCTGTTGGTGCACGAGCCGATGAAGACGCGGTCGAGCCGCACCTCGGTCATCGGCGTGCCCGGCTCGAGCGCCATGTAGCGCAGCGCCCGCTCCTCGGACTCGCTCGCGGGGGCCGGGACCGGCGCCGTCACCGGGACGACCTGCGCCGGCGTCGTCCCCCAGGTCACGAGCGGGCTGACTCCGGAGGCGTCGATCGTGACCTCGCGGTCGAAGCTCGCGCCCTCGTCGGTGTGCAGTCGCCGCCAGCCGGCGATCGCCGCGTCGAGGTCGGCCGGCGCCGCCGGGCGACCGCGGATCCACTCGAAGGTCGTCTCGTCCGGCGCGATCATGCCCGCGCGGCCGCCGCCCTCGATCGTCATGTTGCAGATCGTCATCCGCCCCTCCATCGACAGGCGCTCGATCACCGGGCCGGCGAACTCGACCGCGTGGCCGGCCATCCCGCCGGTGCCGAGGCGGCCGATCGTGGCGAGGATCAGGTCCTTCGCGGTGACGCCGCGCCCGAGCTCGCCGGTGTAGGCGATGCGCATCGACTTCGGCTTGGGCTGCGCGAGCGTCTGCGTCGCCAGCACGTGCTCGACCTCGCTCGTGCCGATGCCGAAGGCCAGCGCGCCGAAGGCGCCGTGGGTGGCGGTGTGGGAGTCGCCGCAGACGATCGTCATCCCGGGCTGGGTGACGCCGAGCTCCGGCCCGATGACGTGGACGATGCCCTGCCGCTCCGACCCGATCGAGTAGACCGGGACGCCGAACTCCGCGCAGTTGCGCTCGAGCGTCTCCACCTGCGTGCGCGACAGCGCGTCGCGGATGCGGGCCGCGGCCGGCGTGCCGTCCGTGGGGACGTTGTGATCGGCGGTGGCGAGCGTGCGGTCGGGCCGGCGGACGCGGCGGCCGGCGAGGCGCAGCCCGTCGAAGGCCTGCGGGCTCGTGACCTCGTGGACGAGGTGCAGGTCGATGAACAGCAGGTCCGGCGCGACCTCGTGGGCGGCCCAGATC
Organism: Solirubrobacteraceae bacterium; assembly: GCA_035540675.1. Taxonomy (GTDB): domain Bacteria; phylum Actinomycetota; class Thermoleophilia; order Solirubrobacterales; family Solirubrobacteraceae; genus DATLGB01. The sequence goes on from DATLGB010000134.1 coordinate 5,881, forward strand.
TTGTCGAGCAGCGTGCTGGGGGTCATGAGCGGCGCAGCCCCGCCGACAACACGCCGAGCAGGACCGCCTCCTCCTTCCCTGGGTTCTCGAAGTGGTGCGGCAGGTCGGCGTCGAAGGTCACGGCGTCGCCCTCGCGCAGCTCGTGCTCGTCGCCGTCGCAGTGGAAGCGCACGCCGCCGCTGGTGACGAGCACGGTCTCGCGCGAGCCCGGCTCGTGCATCGGCGGGTCGCCGGGAGCGCCGGTGCGGGCGCCGGGCGCGAGCGTGTGCTGGGTGACCTCGGCGCGCTGCCCGGGCAGCGGCGGCGTGATGATCTCGTAGCCGTGGCCGTCGCGGCGCTCGCGCCGCCGGTCGGCGCGGCGGACGATCGACACCGCGCCGTCCTCGTCCAGGCGCAGGAGCTGCGACAGGCGGAGGTCCAGCCCGGCGGCGATCCGCGCCGCCACCTGCAGCGTGGGGCTGGTCTCCCCCCGCTCGACCTGGCTGAGCATCGGCGCCGAGACGCCGGAGCGGGTGGCGAGGTCGCGCAGGGACAGGTCGAGGGCCTCGCGCAGGGCGCGGACGCGCGGCCCGAGGGCGGGGACCGTGGGTTCGGGAGCGGCGACGGGGGCCATCGGTCGGGCGTATGTTATCGCATACGGGCGACTGCTGGCGGGTTCTTGCTCGTCCACGTCGACTGCGCGGGCGTGCACGTGGTTCTCGGCGCTCGGGCTTCTGCGTCCACGTCCCGTCTGGGCGGGGGTGGACGCAGTTTGCCGTCGCACAGCACGGGTTTCTGCGTCCACGTCGGGCGGAAGTGGACGTGGACGCAGAAAACCCGGCCGGGACCGGTGCTCCCCTACCCGGCCCCCCGATGGCACGCGCCGGCGCGCCGAAGGTCGTCCCCGGGCCCGGCCGACCCACCGCGCCCTAGCCTCCCCCGCCGTGCCCGAGCCGCTGACCACCCGCCCGGACGCCGTCGTGCTCGGCGCGGGCGGGACGCTCGGGATCTGGTGGCTGCGCGGGGTGCTCGCCGGCCTCGAGGAGGCCGGGATCGACGCCCGCGGCTGCGAGTACTTCGTGGGCACGTCGGCGGGCTCGGTGGTGGCGGCGCAGCTCGCGGCGGGGATGTCGCAGCGCGAGGGACGCCCGCCGCCGGCGCTCGCCGCCGACACGCCGGGGCCCGTCGCGGCGGGCCGGCTGACCGAGCTGGCGGGACGGCTGACCGCGGTGGCGACGGCGCCGCTCGGTCCCGCCGCGCTGGCGGTGCGCCGGCGCGCGGCGGCGCCGCTCGGCGCGGCCGCACTCCTCCCCACCCCGCGGTCGCGGCCGGTGCCGGAGGCGCTGCGGCGCCACGTCGAGTCGCTGGGCGTGGACTTCGACGGGCGGCTGCGGATCGCGGCGGTCGATCGCCGCAGCGGCCGCCGCGTCGTGTTCGGCGAGCCGGGCGCGCCGCCCGCCGGCGTGGCCGACGCGGTGATGGCGTCGTGCTCGATCCCGTGGGTGTTCGCGCCCGTGCGCATCGCCGGCCGCGAGTACGTCGACGGCGGCGTGTGGAGCACGTCGAACGCCGACGCGGTCCCGGCCGGCCGAGGCGCGGAGATCGCCTGCCTGCTGCCGCTGCTGTCGCCACGCGGCGGCGGCGCGCCCGCCCGCGCGCTGCGCGCGGCGGCGCAGGCGATGGCGTTCCCCGAGCTGGCGGCGCTGCGGGCGCGGGGCGCGCGCGTGCGGGTCGTCGCGCCCGACGCCGAGGCCGCCCGCGCGATCGGGCCGAACCCGATGGCCGGCGGGCGCCAGCGCGAGGTGTACGCCGCCGGCTGGGCGCAGGGCCGCGCGCTGGCCGGCGGCTAGACCGTCGCCGCCCGCGCCGCCTCGGGCTGCTCGCCCTCGGCCGCTCCGGCCGCCTCGTGCACCCGGCGCTCGACGTTCGACAGCGCCCGTACGTAGGCCAGCGCGGCGGCCTCGATGATGTCCGTCGACACGCCCTGCCCGGCGGCGGACTGGCCGGCCAGCTCGAGCACGACGCTGGCCTCGCCGAGGGCGTCCTGGCCCGCGGTGACGGAGTCGATGCGGAAGTCGCGCAGCCGCGCCTCGCGGCGCGTGGCCGAGTTGATCGCGCGGAAGATGGCGTCGATCGGGCCGTCTCCGGTGAAGTCGCCGACGACGGCGGCGCCGTCGGGCGCGCGCAGGGCCACCTTCGCGTGCGGCGGTCGGCGGGTGGAGGCCTCGACGTCGAACCAGTCGAGCGTCCAGGCCGGGCCGGCCGCCTCGCGCAGCTCGTCGGTGACCAGCGCCTCGAGGTCCATCGCGGTGACCTGCTTCTTGCGGTCGGCGACCTCCTTGAAGCGCTTGAAGGCGTGGTTGAGCGTCGCGCCGTCGACGCGGTAGCCGAGCTGCTCGAGCGCGTCGCGCAGCGCGTGGCGCCCGGAGTGCTTGCCGAGCACGAGCGTGTTGGCGTCGAGCCCGATCGTGGTCGCGTCCATGATCTCGTAGGTCGAGCGCTCCTTGAGCACGCCGTCCTGGTGGATCCCCGACTCGTGCGCGAACGCGTTGCGGCCGACGATCGCCTTGTTGGGCTGGACGGCGTAGCCGGTGAGACGCGAGACGAGGCGGCTCGTGCGGGCGATCTCGGTGGTGACGACGCCCGTGTGCAGCCCGACGTCGGCCTTGCGCGTCTCGAGCAGCATCACGACCTCCTCCAGCGACGCGTTGCCCGCCCGCTCGCCGATGCCGTTGACCGCGACCTCGACCTGCCGCGCGCCCGCCTGCAGCCCGGCGAACGAGTTGGCGACGGCCAGCCCCAGGTCGTCGTGGCAGTGCACGGACAGCACGGCGCGGCGGAGGTCGGGCACGAGCTCGTACAGGCGGCCCAGGAACGCCGCGAACTCCTGCGGCATCGCGTAGCCGACCGTGTCGGGGATGTTGATCGTGGTCGCGCCCTCGTCGAGCGCGATCTGCAGCACCTCGGCGGTGAACTCGACGTCGGCGCGCGTCGCGTCCATGGGCGAGAACTCGACGTCCTCCACCAGCGAGCGCGCGTGGGCGACGGCGGCCCGCGCCTGCGCCTTGACGTCCTCGCGCGTCGACTGCAGCTGGTGGCGGATGTGGATGTCCGACGTCGAGATGAACGTGTGGATGCGCGGCCGCTCGGCCTCGCGCACCGCCTCGTAGGCCCGCTCGACGTCGGCGGCGTGCGCGCGCGCCAGGCCGGCGATCACCGGCCCCTCGACCTGGCGTGCGATCGCCCGCACCGCCTCGAAGTCGCCCGGCGACGCGATCGGGAACCCCGCCTCGATGACGTCCACGCCGAGGCGCGCGAGCTGGTGGGCGATCTCGAGCTTCTCGGCGGCGTTGAGCGAGATGCCCGGCGACTGCTCGCCGTCGCGCAGGGTGGTATCGAAGATGATGACGCGGTCGTGACCGCTGGCGGGGGGGTTCATGACGCTCCTGGGTGAGTCTCGGGTTCCTTCTTCTCGTTGGTTCGCGGCTTCAGGCGGCCGCCACGCGCAGCTATTCCCCCCGCGGGGGGAGGAGAAGGAGAAGAAGGAAGTCGAGGCGGAGGGCCATCGCTGCGATCCAGGCTACCAGCGGCCCCGACGCGGTCAAGGACGCAGCGTCAGCGGACGCGGCGCAGCTTGGAGCGGCGGGTGACGACGCCGTCGCGCGTCCGCGCCGACACCACGGCGCGATAGGCGCCCGCGCGGCGCGCGCGCAGGGTCACGAGCTTCCGCCCCGTGCGCAGCAGCACCGCGCGGCGGGCCACCGTGCTCCGGCCGCGCACCAGCGCCACGCGCACCCGCGCCCCGCGCGGGCCGCGGACGTCCGCGCGCAGCCGCCGCGTGCGGCCGGCCAGCCGGACCCGCAGCGTGCGCCGCGCCTCGCGCGCCGTCGGCAGCACGGGCTTCGCGCGCCGGCCGCCGGGAACCCCCGCGGGCGGCGTGACCCCCGGCGGCGCCGCCCCGACCACCGGCAGCAGCAGCCGGGACGCGCCCTCGTGGGCGACCGTCACCCCGAGCCCCGGGCGGTCCGGCACGGCCCACACCGCGTTGGAACTGGCCACGACGAGCACGAGCCGGTGGCCCTGGCGGGCGATCCAGTCCTGCGGCAGCAGCGAGACGACCGCGCGGACCGGCCTGCCGACCGGCACCGGGACCGCCGTGGCCAGCCCGTCGCGGTAGGCGAGGTTGAGAAAGCCGCGCGTGATCGGGACCCGCGTGCCGTCCGGCGTCTCGTCGAAGAGGGTCGCGGCCAAGTGGCCGTGGTCGCGGCCGGCGGTGACCGTCAGCTCCACGGCCGGCGATCCGGCGATGCGGATGCCGCCCTGCAGCGGCTCCGACCGGTACGCGAGCCAGCCGGCCTCGCGCGACGGGTCCTCCGCCGCCGCCTCCTCGGTCGTGCCGGCGTCGGTGTAGCTCGCCGGCGCGCCCGCCGAGCGCCCCAGCGTGCCGCCGTCAGCGCCGCGGCCGAGCGCGAGCTCGACGTCGCCGGTCCGCGGCGGCGGCCACGACGGCAGGCGCTCGAGCCTCTGGGGCCCGGCGGCATCTCGGGCGGCCGACAGCACGCGCTCGCCCACCTCGCCGCGGCCCCGCAGGAACCGCTCGAAGAAGGCGTCCAGCAGCTCCTCCCAGCGCTCGCCCGCCGGCGCGGCGTGCGCGTCCTGCGTGAGGAACAGGCTCGTCCAGGCGCGGCGGCCCTTCAGGGCCTCGTAGAGCGCGACGCCCTCCGCCTGCTTGACCTTGAAGTCCTGCCAGCCGTGGGCGATCAGGGCCGGCACCCGGAAGCGCCGCGCGTCCTTGCGGTAGTCGCGCTGGAGCCAGAAGTCGTCGTAGTCGGGAGCGGGCGAGTAGCCGCGCCGGGTGTGCTCGACCGAGTCGCACGGATTCGCGCGGGCGAGCAGCGCCTCCGGAGACGAGACCGGGTCGCGGGGCGGCGTGCGGCCGAAGCCGAAGTCGAAGGCGAGCGGCGTGTCGAAGCCCTCGTCGGCCGGGTGCTGGGAGTTGCCCAGGTAGCGCACGCCGGCGTGGTAGGCGTAGCCGTACCAGCGGCTGATCCCGGACACGGGCACGATCGCCGCCAGGCCCGGCGCCGACGCGCTGCGCGCCGCCACCATGGTCGCCGTCGTGCCGTCGTAGGAGCCGCCGATCATGGCCACCTTGCCGTTGGACCACGGCCGGTCGGCGAGGAAGTTGACGAGGTCGACGCCCGACTGCTGCTCCTTCGGGCCGCCGTAGTCCCAGCAGCCGCTCGAGTTGCGGGTGCCGAGGACGTCGGCGACGGCGCGCGCGTACCCCTTCGGCAGGTAGCGCTGCGCGATGGCGTCGTCGGCCGGCGCCGGCTCGCGGATCGAGTTGTATGGCGAGTAGGTGAGGATCACCGGGACCTTCGCGCCGGCCGGACGGCGGACCTCGACGCTCACGGACGCGCCGTCGGCCGTCGGCACCGCGTAGGTCTCTTCGAGGACCTCCTGCGCGAGCGCCGCGGGCGCCGGCGCGGCGACGGCGAGGCAGGCGAGCAGGAGCGCTGGGACGAGGCGGCGCATCGTTGGCTGAGAACGCGCGAAGGGCGCCGAAATCGCGGTGCTGCGAGCGAGCGCGGGTTTCCCGGCGCCCGTGCGTTGACGTAGATCATGCGCCTGATCGTCCCCGCTCTCCTCCTCGCCCTCGCCCTGGCCGCCCCGGCCGCCGCCGACGAGCAGTACCGGTGGGGCGAGACGCCGGCCCCCATCGTCAACCCGGCGATGAGCTCCTTCCCGGCGCCGGCGGTCGAGAACGGCCCGTGCACGGAGGCCGCGGCCCGGGCGATGCCGGCGTCGCCCGAGCACGGCGACCACCTGGACGTGACGCGCCACAACTTCGCCTGCCGCATGTCGAAGGTGTTCTTCGACCCGCTGACGGACGTGCTGAGCGTGCGGCCGGACATCGTCCTCGGCGAGATGGACGTCAAGGGCAACCTGATGGTGATCGCGGCCGCGTTCCCCGAGAGCGGCTTCCTGCTCTACGACATCTCGAACCCCGCCCAGCCCAAGCTGCTGTCGCACTATCGCGGCGAGGAGTGCGAGGACGTCTACACCGACGTCGACTGCGGCGCCTACGTCGACCTCTCGCCCTCCGGCAAGCGCGTCTACATCTCGGTGCAGGCGATCGCGCCGGTGCACTCGCCGAACCCGTCGATGCGGCCGGTGAACGCCTACCCGGGCGTCGAGGTGGTCGACATCTCCAACCCGACCCTGCCGGTGCTGCTGCAGACGATGCCGGTCGTCAGCGTCGGCGGCGTGCACACCACGCGCTCGTTCGTCGTCCCGGAGACCGGGGGCGCCGGCGACCGCGAACCGGGCGAGTACACGGTCTCGGTCGCCAACAGCATGGGCCTGATGATCCACCGGGTCACGCCGGCCGGCCTGCTCGCCCCGGTGACGCTGATGGAGGTCGGCGAGACGCACGACACCTTCATCCACGAGGACCCGATCCTCAACCGCACGCTGCTGTACGCCGCGGGCGGCTTCACGACCGGCTTCTACGTGTGGGACATCACGGCGCCGAGCTCGCCCGTCCTGCTCGGCGAATGGGACCCGACGCCGGAGTGCGGCGCGGACTGGTACTCGCACACGATCGACGTCACCGTCAAGAACGGCCGGCGCGTCGTGACGCTGCCCAACGAGCTGATCGACTTCTTCGGCGAGCAGGGCGACGACCCCGAGAACTGCGGCACGCTGCAGGGCAACGGCGACCACGCCGGCCCGATGTGGTTCATCGACGCCACCGACTTCTCGAAGCTCGGTCCGGCCTCGACGGGCGCCAAGACCGACGCCGAGAGCACGGCGCTCAAGGACGCGAGCCTCAAGACGCTGATCACCTACTACGCCAACCCGGCCCGGCGCGCGGGTGGCGAGCTGACCTTCTCGCCGCACAACCAGCAGATCGTCGGCGACAAGGTCTACCTCTCCCAGTACCACGGCGGCGTCGTCGTGCTCGACGCCAAGGCGGCGTTCGAAGGCCGCAACGTCCAGCCCAAGGAGACCGCGCTCTACGTCCCGCACGAGGGGCCGACGCGGCCGATCCACCCGGACGCCGGTGACTTCTTCACGAGCTTCATCGACTACCGGCCGCTGATCTGGGACATGACCTACGTCAACGGCCACGTGATGATCCCGGACATGACCGGCGGCCTGACCGTGGCGCGCGAGGACGACTCCCCCGGCGCCGGCCCCACGCCGAACCCGCCGTCCCCGCCGGCGTGCGCGGACCGCAGCCGGCCGACGGCGTCGCTCGAGCGCGTGCGGCTGACGCGCCGCAGCGTCCGGCTCGGCGGTCGCGCGGCCGATCGCGGCTGCGCCGGCGTCTCGCGGGTGTCGGTGGCCATCGGCCGGCGCGTCGGCCGCAAGTGCTCGTTCCTGTCGCGGACCGGGCGCTTCACGAAGGCACGCTCCTGCCGCAAGCCGGTGTTCCTGAACGCCAAGGGCCGCCGCGGGTGGTCGTACTCGCGCAAGGCGAAGCTGCGCCGCGGCCGCTACGTCGTGCTCGTGCGCGCCAGCGACGCGGCCGGCAACCGCGGCAAGGCGGCGACGAAGCGCGGGCGCGTCCGCTAGGGCGCCCCGGGTGCGATCGGATGCGCGCCGCAGGCGCATCCGATCCGCCCGCTCGCGCGTAGAGAGTGGCATGCCCGCGATGACCCCGGCCCTGCGCCTCACCGCCGCCGCCGGCCTGCTCGGCGTGGCGTTCACGCACATGCTCGACCTGCCGCACAAGCTCGCCGAGGCGCCGTACCTCGCCGCGCTGTTCGTGGGACTGATCACGGCGGCGACCGTGCTGGCGATCGCGGTGCTCAGCGAGCGCTTCTGCCGCAGCGCCGCCGTCGCGGCGGGCGGGCTGGCGGCGCTCGCGCTCGCCGGCTACGTCGCCAGCCGCACCGTCGGGCTGCCGCAGCTGCGCGACCACGTCGGCGACTGGGCCTCGCCCGCCGGCGTCGCGTCGCTCGGGTTCGAGGTCGCGCTCGTGGTGCTCGCGGCCGCGGTGCTGGCGGAGCGGCGAGCGGGCACCGCGCCCGCCCCGGCGCGCGTCGGCGCGCCGGCGCGAGTCCCGGCCTAGAAGATTAGGTAGTCGCGCACGAGGCGCTCGAGCTCCGGGTCCTCGAACAGCAGCGCCAGCAGCGCGGCCTGCAGGTCCTCCCCCAGCTCGCGCACGCGGGCGAACAGCGGCGACTCGTCGGCATCCGCCTCGGCCAGCCCCGCCAGCTCGGCCCGCGTCGCCTCGTCGTCGAGCATCTCCAGGAACGCGCCGTAGGCGCGCAGCGCGCGGGCGCCGGTGTCGGCCATGCCGCGCTCGGCGAACGCCCGCGCGATCCGGTCCAGCGGCGGCTCGGCCAGCCGGGCGGCGAGGAAGCGCGGCATCTCGCCGGCCGGCAGCGCGTGGCACTCCAGGACCGGCACGAGCCCGCCCGCGAACAGCAGCTTGCGGCTGAAGCGCAGCTTCGCGTGGCGCAGCCCCCACCCCTCCCCCGCGCGGGCGCGCTGCTTGCCCTCGAAGTCGACGGCGATGGTGCGCCAGTAGCGGACCAGGTCGTTGAGCAGGAAGCGCGGCGGCCGGTAGTCGCGCTCGTGGGCGGCGAGGTAGGTCTCGAGGATCGCCGCGCGAGCGCGGGCGTGGGCCGCGTCGCCGGCGACCGCGACCGACTCGAGCAGGAACAGCATGCGCCGCGTGAGGTTCGCGTTGGTGTCGGCGTCGAGGCCGATCCGGCCGGTCAGGTCGGCCAGCCACACCGTCTCGCCGAACAGCCCCTCGCGACCCGGCGGCGGCCCGCCGAGCGCCGCCGCCACCTGCTCGGGCGCCGGGTGCGCGCCGTCGCGCTGCGCGCCGGCGTGCAGCACGATCGCGTCGTCGTCGGAGGCGCTGGTGACCTCGAAGCGCCCCCACGAGCCGAGCAGGACCACGCAGGCATCCTCGTCGAGCGGCACGCCGGCCAGCCGTGCGCGGCGCTCGGCCAGCCCGCGCTCGGTCCGCGCGCGGGCGGCGCGAACGGGGGCGAACTCCTCGGTGGTCAGCTCGGACAGCGCGGCGACGCCGCTCATGCCCGCAGCCTATGGATGCGCCGGGCGCTCAGGCGGCGAGCGGCTCGGCGACCGAGCGCATCGCCAGGTGCGCCCGCAGCGCCCAGCGCGCCGGCGGCGCGCCTTCCAGGATCCACGGCACGTCGCGGCAGCGGGCGAGCAGCGGCGCGAACAGCGCCTCGTCGTCGGCCGTGAGGCTCGTGTGCGAGCCCTCGCGGATCGACGACAGGTGCACCTGCCGCAGCCGGCCCCGGAACGCGTCGAGCAGCTCGACGCCGAGCGCCATCGACGGGTCGAGCGTGTGCACGTGCGCGACGTCGAGGCAGAAGCCGGCCTCCGGCAGCTCGGCCAGCAGCGGCGCCAGCTCGGCGGCCGTGCGGCCGTCGTCCTTGCGGACGTCCATGTTCTCCACCACGATCCGGCGGCCCAGCGCGCGGTACGGCGCGGGGTCGGCGATCAGGTCCGGGTGGACGATGATCGAGCGCACGAACAGCGGCAGCCGCGCGAGCGCCGCGGCGCGCTCCGCGTCGGAGCCCGAGACGCCCTTGACCGGCGCGTGGACGCTGACGTAGCGGAACGGCAGCCGCGGCCGGTCGGCGAGGAACGCCGCGAGCGCCGGCAGCTCGTCCGCCTCGAGCGCCGCCAGCTCGATCGCGTGACTGGACACTGCGCACGCCTTCCGGACGAGCTCGGGCCAGTCGCCGCCGCGGCCGACGATGCCGGTGGAGGCGCCGAGCGGATGGTGGGCGGCGAGCGGCGAGGCTGACATCGGATCCGTGACCCTAGCCGCGCGCGCGGACGGAACCGCGGGACTTCCCGCAACCAGCGGGGACCGGCGACGGCCGCGCTCAGGCGAGCGTGACGGAGCGGCCGTCGAGGATGCCCTCGAGCGCCGTGATCTCGTCGAGCACGTCGCGCGGGACGGGCTGGTCGGTGGTGAGCACCATCACGGCGTGCCCGTCGTCGGCGTCGTCGGGCCGGCGGCCGACCGCCATCTGGCCGATGTTGATGCCGCGGTCGCCGAGGATCGTGCCGACGCGGCCGATCATGCCGGGGACGTCGCTGTGGCGGAAGAGCGCGAGGTGCTCCTCGATCTGCAGGTTGAAGCGCTGGCCCCAGGCCTCGAGCAGGTGCGGGCGGTTGCGGTGCCCGACCAGCGTGCCGACGACCCGCACCCGCTCGCCGCCGGAGGTGACGGCGACGCGCACGAGATCGGAGAAGTCGCGGGCCCGCGGCTCCTTGACCTCGCGGATCGCGATCCCGCGCTCCTCGGCGAGCGTCGGCGCGTTGACGAGGTTGACGTCCTCCTCGACGCGCCCGTGCAGGACTCCCATCAGCGTGGCCAGCGACAGCATGCGCGTGTCGCGCTCGGCGATCCGGCCGCGCAGCTCGACCTCGACGGCCTCGATGGACGACCCGCCCACCAGCTCGATGGCGATCGCGGCCAGCCGCCGGCACAGCGGCACGAACGGCCCCAGCAGCTCCTGGTCCTCGGCGGAGATCGCCGGGATGTTGACGGCGGTCGAGACGACTCCGCCGGTCAGCGCCGCCACCACCTGCTCGGCCGTCTGCACGCCGGCGCGGTCCTGCGCCTCCGCGGTCGACGCCCCGAGGTGCGGCGTGACCACGACGTTCGGATAGCCGAACAGCGGGTGCTCGGTGATGGGCTCGGCGTGGAAGACGTCCAGCGCCGCGCCGGCGACCTTGCCCGCGTCCAACGCCGCCTGCAGGTCCTCGTCGACGATCAGCTCGCCGCGAGCGCAGTTGACGACCCGGACGCCGTCGCGCATCTGGGCGAACGCACCCGCGTTGAGGATGCCCCGCGTCTCCGGCGTGCGCGGCAGGTGCAGCGTGATGAAGTCGGCGCGCGCGTAGATCTGCTCCGGCGTCTCGGCCTTCTCCACGCCCAGCTCGCGGTAGCGCTCGTCGGAGACGAACGGGTCGTAGGCGAGCAGGTGCATCCCGAACCCGCGGGCGCGAGCGGCGACGAGCTGGCCGATGCGCCCGAAGCCGAGGATGCCGAGCGTCTTCTCCGACAGCTCGGCGCCGGAGAGCTTCGACCGCTCCCAGCGGCCGGCGGTGAGGCTCGAGTGCGCGCGCGGGATGTTGCGGGCCAGGGCGAGCATCAGCGCGATCGTGTGCTCGGCCGCGGCGACGATGTTCGACTGCGGTGCGTTGGCGACCACGATGCCGCGCTTGGTCGCCGCCTCGACGTCGACGTTGTCGACGCCTATGCCCGCGCGCCCGATCACCTTCAGGCGGTCGGCACGCGCGATCAGGTCGGCGGTGACCTGCGTCGCCGAGCGGATCAACAGCCCGTCGTAGTCGCCGATGCGGTCGGCGAGCTGCTCGGCGGACCAGTCCAGGCCGAGGTCGACGTCGAAGTGCTCGCGGAGCGCCTCGACGCCGGACTCCGCGAGCTTCTCCGCGACGAGGACCCTCACGCGGTCGGCGCCAGGGCGCCGGCCTCGAGGAACACCTTCTGCGCCGCGCCGACGCCCGCGCCGAGGTCGACGTCGTGGCCCAGGCGCGCGAGCACGATCTCCAGCCCCGACAGCGACGTCAGGATGTCGAACGCCCCGAAGTAGCCGCAGTGGGCGATGCGCAGGATGCGGCCCTTGAGGTGGTCCTGGCCGCCGTTGGCGGTGATGCCGAGCCTGCGCAGCTCGCCCGGGACCCTGCCGCCGTCGATTGTGTCGGGCAGGTCGATCGCCGTGACGACGGTCGAGCGCTCGTCGGCGTCGCCGAAGATCTCCAGCCCGAGGGCGGCGGCCCCGGCGCGGGTGGCGCGCGCGAGGACGCGGTGGCGCTCGAGCACGTTCTCGAGGCCCTCGTCCTCGATCATCTCCAGCGCGACGTCGAGCGCGCTGAACAGCGTGACCGGGGGCGTGAACGGCGACGACGGCGGCGCCTTGCGCTGCCCCTTCGCGGTCCGGGCCCAGTCGAAGTAGTAGCGCCCGCCGGGGCGCTCGGCCGCGAAGTCGAGCGCGCGCTGCGACACCGACGCGAAGCCGAGGCCGGGCGGGCACATCAGCGCCTTCTGCGAGCCCGCGACCACGACGTCGACGCCCCACTCGTCCTGGCGGATCTCCGCGGCGCCGAGGCCGGAGACGGCATCGACGACCAGGATCGCGCCGTGGCGGCGCACGACGTCCGCGATCGCCTGGACGTCGTGGACGACGCCGGTCGAGGTCTCGCTCAGGGTCGCGAACACGACCTCGGCGCCGTGCTCGCCGGCGAGCCGGTCGACTTCGGCGGGGTCGAGCCGCGCGCCCCAGCCGGGCTCGTAGCGCACGAGGTCGGCCTCGTAGGCCTCGCAGAGCCCGATCCAGCGCTCGCCGAACTTGCCGGCGGCGCAGGCCAGCACCTTCACGCCCGGCCGCGCGAGGTTGGCCGCGGCCGACTCCATCGCGCCGGAGCCGCTCGACGCGAAGACGAGCACGTCGTTGGACGTTCCGAAGACGGCGGGCAGGCGGCCGAGCACGCGCTCGTAGACCTCCATGAAGGCCGGAGCGCGGTGGTAGAGCACCGGCTCGGCCATGACCTGGGAGACCTTGGGCGGCAGCGGCGTCGGGCCGGCCGTCATCAGGTACTGCTTGATGAAGGGGTTCATGTGTGGCTTCTCCGCGGGGGGCTGAGCAGCCTAGCGAGGCTCACCGGCGCTGCTGCAGGCGCTGCTCGAGCTCGTGCTGGAGGTCCTGCGGGGTGAACCCGTTGGCCTGCAGGATCACCCAGACGATCCCGGCCACGACGGCCAGCGCGAAGCCGACGGCCCCGACCACGAGCGCGGCGCGCGCCTGCCCCGGGCGCCCGTGCCCGGTGGCGGCGATGACCTGGCGCACCCGGTGCCCGAGCGCGAGCGCGAGCGCCGACATCAGCAGCGAGAAGAAGAAGCCGACGCCGATCGAGAACACGAGCAGCAGCAGCGACATCGACCCGAGCGCGATCGCCAGCACCGCCATCGGGTTCGACGGCTCGGGTGTGGCATCGGGCTCCCGCGGCCACGCCCCCGGGGCCCGCGGCGGAGCGCCCGGGGCT
>DATLGB010000135.1:0-21050 GCA_035540675.1 Solirubrobacteraceae bacterium
GAGCCGCGCAGGATGTCGGCGGCGGTGGAGCGGATGGTGGCGACGACGAGGCTGGCGGAGAGGTCGGCGCGGCGGTCGAGCACGGCGGTCGCGTCGCGCGCGGCGCGGCGGGCGAGGGCGCGCGCGGCGGACTCCTCCTCGGGGTGGCGGAGGTCCTCGCCGAGGGCGCGGACCGCGCGGGCCAGCAGGCGCACGGCGTCGGCGAGGTCGGGCTCGGGCGGGACGTCGCGGACGGCGGCGGTGTTGGCCGCGCGGGCGAGCACGCGCGTGTTGCGGACGGCGTAGTCGACCTGCGCGGCGGCGTCGTCGTAGACCTCCAGGCGCGGGAGGTCGCGCCGGCGCGGCGGGGCGAGCCGGATCGCCTCGCGGGCGCGGGCGAGCTGCTCCTCGAAGGCGGCGATCTCGGCGTCGCCCGAGCGCGCGAGGGCGAGCGCGTCGGCGGCGGTGGCGGCGTCGCCGCTCTCGAGCGCGTCCGCCACCCGCTCGAGCGTGGCCGCGACGTGGGCGAGGACGCGCTCGGCCTGCTCGCCGACCGCGGTCAGCGGGTTGCGCGCGAACAGGACGGGCCCGATCAGGATGGCGACGGCACCGCCGATCAGCGCCGAGAAGAAGCGGTCGAACTCCGACGTCGCGGCCGGAGCGCCGAGCGTCGCCAGCAGCACGCCGCTCACCGCAGCCTGGTTGACCAGGAACGGCCCGGCGCCGAGCAGCAGCGCGACCGCCATCGCCAGGGCGACGATCACGCCGACGGTGAGCGCGCCGCCGCCGATGACCAGCAGCAGCAGGTCGGCGACCAGGATGCCGCCGGCGACGCCGACCGCCAGCTCCACCGCGCGGCGCAGCTGCTGGCCGCCGGCGACGCCGAGCACGATGACGGCGGCGACCGGCGCGAAGAACGGCTCCGGCTGGACGAGGGTCGCGAGCTGCCAGGCGATGCCCGCGGCGAGCGCGGTCTGCACCACCAGCAGCCGCTGCGCCCAGAGCCGGCCGGCGGCGCGGCGGGCGGGCGAGGTCATGGCGCCAGCCTATCCCCGCCACAATGCCGCGCGTGGCGCACGTCTTCGTGACCCGGCGACTGGTGGGCGACGCGCTCGAGCGCCTCGCCGCCGAGCACGACGTCGACGTCTGGCCGGGCGAGCTGCCGCCGGCGCCCGAGGAGCTGCGCGGACGGGCGGCGGCGGCCGAAGCGCTGCTGTGCATGCTCACCGACCGCATCGACGCCACGCTGCTCGACGCCTGCCCCGGGCTGCGCGTCGTCTCCAACTACGCGGTCGGGACCGACAACGTCGACGTCGCGGCCTGCGCCGCCCGCGGGATCCCGGTCGGCCGGACACCCGACGTGCTGACCGACGCGACCGCCGACCTCGCGTGGGCGCTCATCCTCGCGTCGGTGCGCCGGCTGCCGGAGGCGGCGGCCGCGGTGCGCGCCGGCGAATGGCGCACGTTCGAGACGACCCGCTGGCTCGGCAGCACGCTGCGCGGGCGGACGCTCGGGATCGTCGGCTTCGGCCGCATCGGCCGGGCGGTGGCCGAGCGCGCCGCACCGTTCGGGATGGAGGTCGTCCACACGAGCCGCTCGGGTGGGGTCCCGCTCGACGTGCTGCTCGCGCGCGCCGACGTCGTCAGCCTCCACTGCCCGCTCACGCCCGAGACGCGCGGCCTCATCGACGCCGCCGCGCTGCGCCGCATGAAGGCGGGCACGCACCTGGTCAACACCGCGCGCGGCCCGATCGTCGACACGGACGCGCTCGCGCGCGCGCTGCACGACGGCGAGATCGCGGGAGCGGCGCTCGACGTCACGGACCCGGAGCCGTTGCCGGCCGACCACCCGCTGCTGGCCGCCCCGCACCTGCTCGTGCTCCCCCACGTCGGCTCGGCGACGCGCGAGGCGCGCAGCGCGATGACCGAGATCGCCGTCGCCAACCTCGAGGCGGGGCTGGCGGGCCGGCCGCTCCCACACCCGGCGGCACCATGACGCGCGTGGCGGTCGTCGACCTCGGGTCGAACTCCACGCGGCTGCTGGTCGCGGACGTCACGCCCGACGGGATCGCCGAGCTCGACCGCCGCTCGATCGTGACCCGCCTCGGCGAGGGCGTCGAGGCGACGGGCCGCCTCGGCGCCGAGCCGCAGGCGCGCGTCCTGCGCGTGCTCGACGAGTACGCGCAGGCGATCGACCGCCACGGCGCCGGCGCCCGCATCGCCGTGCTCACCTCGGCGGTCCGCGACGCCGCCAACGGCGCCGCCTTCACGGAGGAGATCCGCCGCCGCTACGGCCTCGACGCGCGCACGCTGTCCGGCGACGAGGAGGCGCGGCTGACGTTCCTGGGGGCGACCGCGGCGCGCCCGCACGCCGACGGGCCGCTGCTCGTGGTCGACATCGGCGGCGGCTCGACGGAGATCGTGTCGGGCACGGCAACCGGCGTCGGCTTCCACGTCTCGACGCAGATCGGCGTCGTGCGCCACAGCGAGCGCCACCTGCACCACGACCCGCCCCACGCCGAGGAGCTGGAGGCCCTGGCCGCGGACGTGCGCGCGACGGTCGAGCGCGAGGTCCCGGCGGACGTGCGCGCCGGCGCGCCGCACGTGATCGCGGTCGCCGGCACGGCGACGATGGCCGCGGCGATGGACCTCGAGCTCGAGCCCTACGACGCCGCGCGGGTCGAGGGGCACCGGCTGTCGCTCGACGCGCTGCGGGCGCGGCTCGCGCAGCTGGCGAGCGTCCCCGTCGCCGAGCGCGCGCGGACGCCCGGGCTGCACCCGGAGCGCGCGCCGACGATCGTCGCCGGCGTCGCGATCCTGATCGAGGTGCTCGAGGCGTTCGGCGCCGGGCTCGTCGAGGTGTCCGATCGCGACATCCTCTGGGGCTGCGCGCTCGAGAACGGCCGTTAAAGAGGAACCGCCCTCCGGCGGGTGGAGGGCGGTTCCGAAGTGGCCCCGCAGGACGGGCAGGGGTACGTGCCTAAGGGGCCGGGTTATGTGGTCCGGACGGCGGGAGGCGCCGAATGAACGGCTGACGCCCGGACCTATGTGATCTGGGCGGCGCGCAGTGCCTTGGACACGTACACCCCTTCCAGACACAGGCAGTATCGGTTCCCGACGCCGGGTCGACAATCGAACACGTGTCCAGACGCGGGCGTGCCAGCTCAGTCGACACCGAACGTCCCACGCGCCACCGCAGGGGGGTGCGTGGGACGTTCAGGCGAGGTTCGCGGAGCGGGGGTAGGCGACGGACGGGTCGGTCAGCACGTTCACGAGCGCCGGGCCGCCGCTGGAGAAGGCGCGGTCGAGCGCGCCGCGCAGCTCGCCCGGCGCGCGCACCAGCTCGCCGTGGGCGCCGAGCGCCTCCACCATCGCGTCGTACCGGGTCTCCGGCCGCAGCTCGGCGACGACGCTGTAGCCGTAGAGGAACTCCATCGGGTGCTTCTCGAGCGCCCAGATGCCGTTGTTGCCCATGACGGCGACGACGCCGACGCCGTGGCGGGCCAGCGTGTCGAACTCCATCCCGGCGAAGCCGAACGCCCCGTCGCCGGAGATGAGGACGACCTGGCGCTCGGGCCGCGCCAGCTTGGCCGCCAGGGCGTAGCCGGGTCCGCATCCGAGGCACCCGAACGGCCCCGGGTCGAGCCAGCAGCCCGGCTCGTAGGAGTCGACGACGCGGCCCGCGTAGGAGCCGAAGTCGCCGGCGTCGACGACCACGATCGCGTTGCGGTCGAGCACCTCGGCGAGCCCGGCGAACACGCGCATCGGATGCAGCGGCGCCCGGTCGTCGGCGAGCTGCTCGCGCTCGGCGGCGCGCTTCTCCGTCTCCGTCTCGCGCAGCGACGCCACCCACTCGCGGGTGTCGAGCGCACCGCGGGCACCCTCGGCCAGCGCGGTCAGCGTGGCGCGCAGGTCGCCGTAGAGCCCGGCGACGAGCTGCCGCGGGTGCGGGCGCTCGGGCTCGGCGACGTCGATCGCCACGAGCTGCGTCTCCTCGCCGAAGGCGCCGCCGAAGCCGAGCCGGAAGTCCATCGGCACGCCGATCACCAGCGCGACGTCCGCGCCCTTGAGGCCGGCCGAGCGCGCGCGGGCGAACGCCAGCTCGTGGTCGGCCGGCAGGCAGCCGCGCCCCATGCCGTTGAGGAACACGGGGATCCCGGCGGCCTCCGCCAGCGCGCGCAGCTCGGCTTCCGCGCGGCCCCAGTAGAGGTTGGTCCCGGCCATGATCACCGGCCGGCGCGCCTCGCGCAGCAGCGCGACGGCCCGCTCGAGCTCGCCGCCGTCGGCCGCGCGCGCGGGGGCGCGCTCGTCGTGCGGCGGCGGCTCCTCCGCGACCTCCATGAACACGTGGTCGAGCGGCAGGTCCACGAACGCCGGGCCCGTGTGGGGGGCGGTCGCCGCCGCGAACGCCGCGTCGAGCGCGGCGGCGATGCCGGCGGTCGAGCCGGCCGTCGCCGCGTACTTGACCAGCGGGCGGACGAACGGGACGTGGTCGATCTCCTGCAGCGAGCCCTGCCCCCAGCGGAAGGCGGGGGCGCGGCCGCCGAGCACCACCATCGGCGAGTGGTTCTGCTGCGCTGAGGCGATCGCGCTCATGCCGTTGGTGACGCCCGGCCCTGCCGTGAGCGCGGCGACGCCGGGCGTGCGGGTGACCTTGGCCCAGCCCTCGGCGGCGAACGCAGCGGTCTGCTCGTGGCGCGTGTCGACGAGCCGGATGCCCTCGCTGCGGCAGCCGTCGTAGACGGAGAACAGGTGCCCGCCCGACAGCGTGAACAGCGTGTCGACGCCGCGGGCCTTCAGGCGGCGGGCGACCAGGCGGCCGCCGTGGAGCGTCTCGGGCTGCGTCTCGGTCGTCATCGGCGGGACGCTACCCCCCGGCCGGGGGGTTGTGCCGCGCGCGCCCTTCTGCTGCGCCCCTGCCCGACCTAGGTTGCCTCCCATGGATGACAACGCTCCCCATCTCCAGATCGCGATCGACGACGAGTCCCTGCTGTCGGTCGAGTACACGCTCCCGCACGTGGACGAGAACCTCGAGGAGCAGGCCGACGCCGAGCGCGAGCGCTACGACGACCAGATCCTCGCGGCGCTCGTCTGCCCCTAGGAGCGCCGGCGCTCGACCGCGGCCGCCCCGCCGGCGGCGGCCGTCACGCTCGCCACGCGCTCCTCGCCCCAGACGAGCGAGCGCCCGACCCGCAGCGCGGGCAAGCGGTCGGCGCCGGCCGACAGCAACCGCCGTCCGTTGGCGTCGATCGTGGCGTCGCGGGCGGGATCGCCGGCGGCCTTGAGCGACCGGCCGAGGCCGACGCCCGCCGCGGCGGCCGCCTCGGCGAGGATCTCGGGGTCGTCGAGGTCGAAGCCGCCGCAGAACGCCAGGCGCACCGCGGCGAGCACGAACGGCCCGCCGCGCCCCTGCTCGATCGCGAGCGTGCAGGCCCGCATGGCGGCCGGCACCTCGGCCGGGAAGCGCTCGGGCCATTCGAGCGGCAGGCGCAGCACGGCGGCGCGGCGCTCCGCGGCGCCGCGGACGCTCGCGGCGCTCGCGACGTCGGCCGAGGGGTCGCGCCGGGCCAGCGCCGCCGCCGCCGCCGGACGCCAGGTCACGCGGCCGAAGGCGCGCTCCACGCTCTCGGCGGCCAGGTAGCTGAAGGGGCACGAGAGGTCGAAGAAGAACTCCGCCTTCGGGGTCGGCGCAGCCGCCCGCGCGAGTGCGCGCGCACGCCGCCGCCCCGCCAGCTCGACCACGTCCCCCATGCACGGACGAGAACGGCCTCTCGAAGCAAAACTTGTCCGCAACCTAAAAGCTGTGCGCAACGATCCTTTTCTGCTGACGCAGCGTTATGCTGACGGGACTCCCCTGAAATCCGGTAGACGGAGGTCTCCGATTCCTGCTCCTCCACCCCCGAAGCGACACCCGTACGACCAGTGGTCCCCCGACGCCCGCGCGCTCGACCTCGTCGGCGACAAGTGGACCCTGCTCATCATCCGCGACCTGGCGGCCGGTCCCCGGCGGTTCGTCGAGCTCCAGCGGACGCTGCCCGGCATCTCCACGGAGCAGCTGCGCTCGCGGCTGAACCGGATGGTGGCCGACGGCCTGCTCACCCGTCAGCGCTACCGGGAGGTCCCGCCGCGGGTCGACTACGAGCTGACGGACCGCTCGCGGGAGCTGATGCCCGTGATCGGCGCCCTCGCGCGCTGGGGCTACGACTGGACGTGGACGGCCCCGCGCTCCGGGGAGGACGTCAACGTCGGTGCCATCTTCCGGACGGCTCCGGGCCTGCTGAGCCCGCGCCGCGGCGTCAAGGGCTCGGTCGAGCTCGTCGTGACCGACGACCGCAACGGCTCGCGCTCGTACGTCGTGACGCTGGGCGGCGGCGAGGCCACGATCAGCGAGGCGCCGGTCGACGGCGCCGACGCGCGCGTCGCCGGCAGCGTCGCCCACTGGACGCGGGCGCTCGGGCCCGACGGCGACACGAGCGCGCTGCGCTTCGAGGGCGACCGCGCGCTGGCCGATGAGGTCGTCGTGCCGTTCGTCGCCGCCGCCGAGCGCGCCGAGCGCGCCGCGGCCTGACCCAGCGCCGGGGACGGCGGGCTACTTCCGATCGGAGTAGTCCGCCGCCTCGATGTGCGGGAAGGTGCCCTGCAGCCTGCCCCCGTAGTTCGGGTGCTTGCCGACCCAGCAGCCGGGCGAGCCGCTCGGCCGTGACGGCGGTGCCGGGTCCTGCGGCTTGACCGGGCCGCCCGACGGCTTGCAGTCCCAGTTGGGGTACATGAAGAAGTCGGTCGCCGGCGGCATGGGGTACAGGCCCAGCGGCGGCAGGTAGGAGTTGCCGCGGTTGCTCGGCAGGCGGTTGCCCCAGATCGCCACCGCCTCGGCGCCCTCGACGCCGATCTGGCGCAGGTAGTGGCCGATCCCGCCCGTGGGGGACTTCGTGGTGTCGGCCAGCGGCGCCGCGCCCTGCGAGATGAAGTCCGAGAAGCCCATCTGGTTCTCCTCGAAGAACTGCAGCATCGGGTTGAGCTGCGTGAGGAACGGTCCCATCTCGGCGAGCATCGGCCGCAGCGCGCGCAGCGTGTCGCGCAGCGCGGGCAGCCCGGTGCGCGAGGCGTCGATGAGCGGGTCGAGGCTGACGAACGTGCGCTCGAGGTCGGGCGCCAGCCCGCGCACGTCGCGCAGCGTCGGCCCGAGGTCGCGCGCCACCGGCTCGAGGTCGCGCATGAGCGGGTCGGCATCGGCCGCGAAGGTCTTCAGGCGCGCCATCGTCGCCTTCGACTCGTCGAGGAAGGTCGGGAAGATCGAGATCGCCTCCGCCAGCGCGTCGGCCTGCGACGCGGTGGCCTCGAACAGCCGGCCGGCTCCGGTGATCAGGTTGCGCAGCTGCGCCTCGTTCTCCGTCAGCGCGCCGAACACGACGCCCGTGTTCTTGACCAGCCGCGAGAGCGCGTTCTGCTGGGTGTCGAGCACCGCGAGCACGTCGCCGGCGTCGGCGGCGAAGCCCGGCAGCGTGCCGAGCGCGTCGTTGAGGTCGCGGCCGCGGCCCTCGATGCCCTTCGCGAGCTCCTGCTGCCAGGTGCGGAAGGCCTGCCGCGTCTTCGGGTCGAGCGCCTGGAAGATCTCGTCGAGCTGCACGGCGTCCTCCACCCGGCCGTCGGCCAGGCGCCCGCCTTCGGGCACCGTCCGCGACGACGTGCCCGGCGTCAGCTCCACGTAGGTCTCGCCGAGGAGCGTCTTCTGGCGCAGCATCGCCCGCGCGTCGGCGCGCACCGGGGCGAAGCGCCGGTCGAGCTCGATCGTCACGAGCGTGCGGCTGCGGTCGTCCTCGAGCCGCTTCTTGCGCACCTTGCCGACCGAGACGCCCGCCACCCGCACGTCGGCCTCGAGGCTGAGCGTGGGTGCCTCGGGGAACCCGACCTGGAAGCGGTAGCCCTGCGGCTTGAGCGGGATCGGCCCGCCGAAGGACAGCCACAGGAACAGCAGCAGCCCGAAGCAGGACAGCGCGAAGACGACCATCGCGCCGATGCGTGCCGGTGAGGGAGCCGACTTCTGCATCAGGGCTCCTTCACCTTGCAGGCCTGCATGAGGATCGGCGTCAGGCTCTGGAGGAACTCGAGCTCGGGCCGCTCGGCGACCATCTGCTCGACGATCGCGCACGGGGCCGCGATGGTGACGGGCCGGAAGACGCCGTGGGCGTCCGCGTTGGAGAACAGCTGCGTCGCCATGTGGTTGGCCCAGGCGACCCAGAACAGGTAGCCCTCCTGGCGGTCGGGGCCCTTCTCGGGCGGCTCCGCGCCGCCCGGGTTGAACGCGGCGAGGTTGAACAGGTGGTTGATGCGCAGGAACGTCTCGGTGAGCGCGGGCGTCGCCGTGGCCAGCCGGCGGGCGCCGGGCCGCAGGTCGCGCACGAGCGGCCGCGCCTCGCGCGTGAACGGCCGGATGTCCTTGCGCAGGACGGGCGCGATCTCGCGTGCGAACGGGATCACCGCGGCGTTGGCCTCGTCGAGCGAGCGCGCGACCGGCCGCAGCTTCTCGGCCGTCGGCCCCAGCAGCCGTGCGAAGCGCTCGACCTCGGTCAGCGTCTCCGTCGTCTGCGACAGCGTCCCCGGCAGCTCGCCGACCGCGTCGCTGATGTTGCGCTCCTCGGAGGCGAACGCGCGCATGACGGTCGCCGACGTGTCGATCAGCTCGGCGAGGTCGTCGTCGTTGACCGCCAGCGCCGTGTTGAGCACGCGCAGGTTGTGGATCAGCCGGCGCAGGTTGCGCCGGCGCTCGGCCACCGCGCCGTTGACGCGCGCCAGGTCGCGGTGCGTCGGCTCGAAGCGCCGCAGCACCTCGCGCAGCTCGGGTGCCCGGTCCTCGAGGCCCTTGCCGGCGCCCTGCAGCAGCAGCTTGAGGTAGTCGCGCGTGTCGTCGTCGAGCATGGCCAGGATCTCGTCCGGGTTGATGTCGGGCTGCGTCGCCCGGATCGGGATCGTCCAGCCCTCCTTGGCCTCCGGCGCGTCCGGCGTGCCCGGGTCGAGCTCGATGAACATGTCCTTGAGGCCGGTCTTCGGCCGCAGCATCGCCGACGCGTTGGTGCGGATGAAGCCCCGGTAGTCCTCGTCGATGTCCATCCCGATGATCGCGCGGCCGTTGCGCAGCTTGACGTTGCCGATGTCGCCGATCCGGACCCCGGACACGCGCACGGTCTGGCCCTGGCCGGCGATCACGGCCTGGCCCGTCGAGAACTCCGCGTTGAGGCGGTAGGGCTTGGGCTCGAGGACGGGGATCCGCAGCCGCTGCTGCTGGAGGATGTAGTACGAGACGCCGAGGCCGATCGCCATCAGCACGATCACCGCCACGAAGTCCTTCGCGTGGTCGCGGATGGCGCGCTTCACCGGCCGGCCCTCCGCAGCAGCTCCGCGCGCCGCGCCGCCTGCTTGGCCCGCTGCTGTGCCGCCAGGCGATCGACGAGCGACTTCGTCACGGGCTTCTCGGCGACGTCGAACGTCCTGCTCAGGCCCTCGTAGCGCAGCTGGCGGCGCAGCCACTTGACGGCCGCCGCCTGGGCCTTGGCCACCCGCGCCTGGTAGGCGGGGTCGCTCGTGTCCACGCGCCGCTGCTCGGGCGGCGGCCCCGGCTTGGACTGGAGGTTCGGCGGCTCCTGGGTCTCGCACGGGACGTCTGGGCGCAGCGGCGGCCGCGTCGTCGGCTGGGGCGGGTTGGAGCCCTCGATCGGGAGCGCCGTCGTGGCGAAGGTGCCCGGCTTGAACTGCACGAGGTTGGTCCCGCCGGCCGCCAGCACCCGGAACCACTGGCCGTTGGCGTCACCGGAGCGGCTCTCGCCCGACAGGCCGGTCCACGGCTTCGGCGCCTGCTCGTAGACCGGGCCGTTGGGCTGGAAGACCGGGTCGACCACCTTCGAGTGCGACCACGGCAGGATCACCTCGTTGGTGCACGAGGAGGCCAGCCGCACCTGCTCGTAGAGCGGCACCGTCCGCTGCGACAGGCGCGCGAGCGACGGGATCGTCCCGCGCAGGTCGGCCACGAGCCCGCGCAGCTCCGGCTTCGAGACGAGCCCGCGCAGCTCGCGCACCAGCGGCGTCGAGGCGTCGATCGCCGGCTCGGAGGAGCGCACGCCCGGGCGCAGCTCGCGCGCGAGCGCGCGCACTGACGGGAAGGAGTCGTTGAGCGCCCCGAGCGCGGGCTGGGCGGCTCGCAGCGTGCGCGGCAGCTCGCGCACCGCCGAGCGCAGGTTGGCGTCCTCCACCGCGAACGCCCGCGCGGTGGTGTTGAAGTCGGTGATCAGCGCCTTGAGCTGCTCGGGGCTGCGGTCCAGCGCGTCCGCGACCCGTGTGGCGTGGCGGGCGTACTCGGAGAGGTCGTGCTCGAGCAGCCCGAGCGTCGCGTCGGCGACGATCGCCGAGTCGCGGTAGGCGGGCTTCCAGTGCTTCAGCGAGCGCCGGTAGCCGCGCGCGCCCGGCCCTTCGAGCGACTTCGAGTACTCGCGCAGCAGCAGCTTGAGGTCCTCGCGCGTGTCGGTCTGCAGCGCCGTCAGGATCTGGTCGAGCTGCACGGGCGCGCTCGTCTGGTTGATTGGGATGACGTCGCCGTCGCCGAGCGCGGGCGACGACGGTGAGCCCGGCTGCAGGTCCACGAAGAAGTTGCCCTCGAGGAAGATGCGCGGCCGGATCGCGACGCGCGCGTCCTTGTGGATGGGCCGGCCCTGGCGGTTGATCCGCAGCGTCGCGGTGACGCTCGTGTCGCCGGGCGCCGTGTGCTCGACCGCGGTGACCTTGCCGACGGCCACGCCGGCGATCCGCACGGGCGAGTTCGGGCGCAGGTTGTTGCCCGTCTTGAACACGGCCCGGACCTCGAAGTGGTCGCGGAACGGGATCGCCTTCGTGAAGCCGAAGTAGATCGCCACCGCCGCGACGACGAGGGCGATCAGCCCGGCGGCGAAGTAGGAGAGCCCGGTGCGCTGGCGCCTCATCGCTCCCCCAGCTCGTTCGCGGGGATGTCCTTGTACGCGCCGGTCTCCGGCAGGTGCGAGAAGGTCTGGCCCTCCGGCACCCGCTCGCGGCCGCGGAAGGTCGGCCCCTGCGCCCCGGGGCTGCGCGCGTCGCCGTGCACGCGGTACTCGCGCGGCACGAACCGCGCCAGCCGCTCCAGGTAGCCGCGCTGGCCGACCTCGCAGTCGGCGCGGCCGTCGGGCATGACCGCCGCCGCGTACCCCGGTCCGTGCAGGTGCTGCGCGTTGCCCTCCTGGACGTCCTCCCCGTTGGCCGGCAGGTAGGCGCCCATCGAGGCCAGCGAGTTCTTCTGGCGGCCCGCCGAGTTCAGCAGCGCGCGCTGCGCCTGGCCGACCGCGTCGCGCTCGGAGAAGTGCTCGGCGAGGTAGGTGAAGAAGTAGTTGAAGTTGTTGCAGACCGTCTGGAACGGGCCGTAGAAGCGGATCTGCGGGTTGAGCGTCGTCACCGTCGCGGTCAGCGCGCGCACGGCGACGCCGGTCTGCGGCGGCTGGACCAGCTCGCGCAGCGCGCGCATCGTCCGGCGGAGCTCCCGGTTGGTTCCCGCGAACCGGCGCTGGACGCCGATGCCGCGGCCGACGGCGCGGTTGATCGTCGGCAGCGCCGCGCGCAGCTCGCGCGTCGCCGGCTGCAGCGCCTCCGAGAAGTCGGCGAAGTTGGCCAGGAACGGGCGCTGGACGCGCAGCGAGTCGGTCGAGACGTCGAGCGTCGGCGGGCTCTTGGCGATGAAGTCCTTGAGCGCCTGCTCGTCGCGGCCGAGCGCCTCGAACGTGTCGGCCATCGTGGTGAACAGCCGCGCCTGCGTCTTGGAGACCGGCCGCACCGTGCGGGCGGCATCGCCCAGCTCGGCGAAGAAGTCCTCCAGCTGCGTCTCGCGCGCGCTCAGCGTGCGCATGACGGGCTCGAGGTGGCGCAGCGTGCGGGGCAGCTCGTGGATCGTGCGCCCGAGCGCCTCGCCGCGGCCGGTCAGCGCGTCGCCGAAGCCCTGCAGGTTGACCTGCGACGCGCGCCGCGTCGGCTCGTCGAACATCTCGAAGACGCGGTCGAGGTCGATCGCCGTCCTGGTCTGCGCCGCCGGCATCGTCTCGCCGTCGTCGAACGCCTCGTCGCTGGAGCCCTCCGTCAGGTCGACGTACTTGAGCCCGAGGGCCGAGCGCGGGCGGATCTCCACCGTCGAGTCGCGCGGGATGTCGCCGATCGCCTTGTCGAGCTTGAGCGTCAGCTCGGCGCCGACGCCGCCGTCCATCATCTGCACGGGCTGGATGTCGGAGATCACGCCGACGCGGTAGCCGCCCGAGCGGACCTCGTTGCCGCGCACGAGCTGCGAGCCGTTGGGCGTCTGCACCTTCAGCGTGGTCGTCGGCACGAACGGCAGGCCGTTGTTGGCGTTGTAGGCCAGGAACACGGCGACCGTGGTGACGAGCACGGTGACCGCGCCGACGAGGACCGGGTTGGCGAGGACGGATGAGCCGGTGCGTCTCATGGCGAGAGCAGGTAGTCGAGGAGGGCCTCGCGGCTCGCGCGGTCGGCGGCGCCGCCGCGCAGCGCGCCGCCGGCGTCCGGCACGCGGTTGCTCAGCGGGTCGAGCCGGGGCAGGTCGATGTCCGGCAGCCGGCCGTCGAGGATGTCGTGCACCGTCTGGCCGAGGTCCTTCGCGGGCGGCGCCTTGTCCTCCTCCCGCCGGCGCTGCGCCTGCGGGGCCGGCCGGCGGCGGCGCTCGCCAGTGGAGCGGCGCGGCGCGCGGCGCTCGCTGCGGCGGCGGGCGGCGGCGGGCGGGTTCAGGCCCTTGGTCGGGTCGGGCTGCAGGACGCCGAGCTGGTTCGGCCCGAGGATCGCCGCGCAGCGCTCGTAGAACTCCGGGTCCTCCTCCATGTGCTTCTTGAGCGACTCGGCGTTCTGGTACTCCGAGCACTCGCCCTCGAAGATGTTGACCTTCAGCATGTAGCCGTTGGCGTCGAAGACGTTGATCGCCATGGCCTGGTCGAACACGTACGACAGCAGCGCCTCGAAGCCGGTGTAGCCCTCGCCGCCGGGAGAGCGCGGGTCCTTCTCGATCGCGCGATCGCGGTCGTCGAGGTCCTTGAAGACGATCGACAGGTTCTTGGCCAGCTCCGGCGTCTTGCGCGAGAAGCGGTTGAGCTCGGCCACCACCGGCCGTCCCTCGCGCATCGCCGGGCGGCCCTGGCGGGCGGCGCCGCCGAGCTGGCGCAGGTTGGCCTGGGTGGAGCGGGCGAACGGCGCGAGCCGGTCGAACAGCGTGTCGAGCTCCTCCGCCGACGCGTTGAGGTCGACGAGCGTCGGCGCCTGCGCGTCCGCGGCGCGCCCGAGCTCGGCCATGGTCGGCCGCAGCTCGCGCAGGAACGCCGGGAGCTTGGCGAGCCCCTGCGCGATCTGCTCGCGCCGCTCGGCCGACGCCCGCGCCGTGTCGCGCGTCTCCTCGACCCAGCGGGTGACGTCGCGGCGGTTGCCGGCCAGGTCGCCGATGACCTCGTCGCCGTCCTCGACGAGGTCGCGCAGCACCCGGTTCTGCCGCGCGAGGACCGCGAGCACCTGGTCGGTCTCGCGCAGCGCGGGGCTCGCGCGGCGGATCGCCGCGTTGAGCTCCTCGGCGCGCGCGCCGACGCCGACGCCGAGCTGGGCGAGGATGATCCGCAGCCGCTCGCGGTAGGGCCGCCGCATCACGTCGCCCAGCAGGTCGGCCGGGATCGTCGACGCGGTGCGGGAGATCGGGATCCGCGCGCCGTCGGGCAGCTCGCGCCGGTCGGTGCCGGGCCGGCAGTCGATGAAGTACTCGCCGATGAGCGACTGCGGGCGCGTCTCGCAGAACACGTCGCGGCGCAGCGAGCCGAAGCCCGTCTTGTCCAGGCGGACGCCGATCAGCGCGTGCTTGGTGCGCCGGTCGACGCGCATCGTCTCGATCGTCCCGGCGCGCACGCCGGCGACCTTGAAGTCCGCGCCCTCGACCAGGCCGAACGCGTTGTCGAACTCGATGGTGAACCGCCGCGCGGAGTCGTCGTCGCCCGCGCCGGCGGCGGTGAGGGCGAAGGCGGTGGCCGCGGCGACCACGGCGACGATGGCGAGCGCGCGCCTCATTCGCCCGGGAGCACCTGGCTCGGGTCGCAGTTGTGATCCGGCGTCGGCTTCCACGGCGCGCTGCGGTCGTCGGGGACGTGCTCGGCGCCGCCGGGGCAGCGGTTGCGCTGGTCGCGCACGCCGCCGGAGGCCAGGAAGGCGCTGTCGCGCAGCTCCGGCGGGACGGGCGCGAGCTGGCCGTTGGTCAACAGGAAGGCGCTCACGTGCGTGCCCACGCGCGAGACGCCGCCGAGCGCGTCGTAGACGCCCGAGTGGCTGAAGTCGTCCATCCAGCCGAGCAGGTCGAGCGAGTACGGGCGGATGTAGGCGAGCTCGGGGGTTCCACCGGCGAGCGCCTTCTCCGACGCCGGCAGCGCGCCCTCGCGCCGCTCCCCGTTGCGCTCGACCGGCCCGACGGCGATGTTCGCCACCGGCACCTGCGCCTTGGTCAGCTCGACCAGGTCGTTGCCGGCGCCGCCGCGCTGGATGAGCCGTGACAGGTCGCGCAGCGTCGGGCGCGCGTCGCGCGCGAGCGGGCGCAGCTCGGCCAGGAACGGGCGCAGCTTGCGCGCGACCGGCTTCGAGTCGTTGACGAGCGGCTGCAGGTCGTCGAGGGCCCCGCGCAGGTTGACGAACGTGGTGTTGGCGCGGCGCATGAACGGCGGCAGCTGCTCGATCGCGCCGGCCAGCGACTCCTGCTCGGCGCCGATCGCCGTGGTCGTGGTCGCGAGGTGGTCGACGAGGCCGGCCAGCTCGTCGCGGCGGTCGGCGATGTCGGTCACGAGCTTCGACGACGACACCACGAAGCGCTCGAGCAGCGGCGTGTCGCGGTTGAGCTCGCGGAACAGCCGGCTCGACGCCGCCAGCGACGGGTTCAGGTACGCCAGCCCGGCGCCGAACTCCTCACCCTTGCCCGCGTACTGGCGGGCCGAGCCGCGGATGACGCCGGACAGCGCCTTGCGCGTCTCGGGGTCGAAGACGTTGAACAGCTGGTCGAGGTCGACGGCGGTGGTCGTCTCCGTCTGCTCGATCACGCCGCCGCGCGGGATCGGCTTCGCACCCTGCGGCGCCAGCCGCAGGTCGATGTAGCGGTTGGCGATCCCGGACAGCGACGCCTGGCGGACGGTCAGCAGCGTCCCGCGGCGCAGCGGCGCGTAGTCCTCGTCGATGCGCATCGTCACCTCGGCCTGGCCGTCGCGCGTGAGGCCGATCCGCTCGACCTTGCCCACGGCGCGGCCCGCCACCTGCACGAGGTTGCCCTTGACGAGCTGCGACGCGTTCTGGAAGCGCGCCTTCACGCGGTAGGGCTCGGCGCCGCCGAGCAGCGTCGTGGCCGTGGCGACGGCCGCGAGGACCAGTACGGCCACCGCGACGACCCTCGCGATATGTCGCGAACCCCTCACCTTGTGTGCGTCTCTCCCCGCCCAGGCACCGACCGGTCTCCCGGGGCGCTGGGCGCCGCGAAGTGAACACTGCGGTTCGCACGGCTGTCAAAGGAGAACCGGCGCGCGGCGGGCGGGTTAAGCCGAGCGCAACATCGTTGCGCGGACCGCGACCTGCGGCTCGGCGTGCGTCAGGACAGCCGCGCGGACCGCTGGGCGGCGCCGCCGCTCGTCTCTCGCCGCTCCGCGAGCAGGTTCAGCGGCGCCCGGTGGGGCTGGCGCCGCTCGGGAACCATCTCCGAGCCGCACAGCTCGCACCGCGTGTCGCGGCGCCCGGCGAAGCCGAGAAAGCTCCAGCGCACGTCGCCGCATTCCTTGCAGCGCATCGCCTCCATGGGATGCGCTTACCCCACCGCATGCGCACCGGAAACGCAAGTATCGCCATGCCCGGGGTGGGACTCGAACCCACACTGAGCGGGACTTAAATCCGCCGCCTCTACCAATTGGGCTACCCGGGCACGTGCGGGGAGATCGTACGCTCACGCCCGAACGTCCCGTTCACCCCCCTGCACGGTGGCTTGCGGGAGTTCGCGGGGTGTTCGGCGCCCGACCCGGCACCGGGGCGCGGCGAGCGTCCTTCCCTACCCTCAACCGAGCAACTTCGGAGTCCGCGAGCGGTTGTAGCCCGCGGACCAGCTGATCCGTCTTGGAAGTCTCCGCCCTAAAGCACACCGGCGCCGTCGGCGCCCACGGCCGTTCGCCCCTGCTGCGCCTGCAGTCGGACGAGCGGCTCGTCGCGCTCGTCCGGCGCGGCAACCACCACGCGTTCGAGGCGCTCGTCGCGCGCTACCAGGCGCGGCTGCTCGCCTTCTGCCGGCACATGCTCGCGTCCAAGGAGGACGCCGAGGACGTGCTGCAGGAGGTCTTCGCGGCCGCGTTCAACGCGATGATCGCCGACGAGCGGCCGATCAACGTGCGCCCGTGGCTGTACCGGATCGCCCGCAACCGCTCGCTGAACCACCTGCGCCGGCAGACGGCGATCGGCGTCGACTCGATGGACGTGCACCTGTCCGAGCACGGCCTCACGACCGCGGACCGCGTGCACCGGCGCGAGGAGTTCCGGCTGCTGCTGACGGACGTGCAGGACCTGCCGGAGACCCAGCGCACCGCGCTGCTGCTGCGCGAGATCGACGCGCTGTCCTACGAGCAGATCGCGCTCGTGATGGAGACCACGGTGCCGTCGGTGAAGTCGCTGCTCGTGCGGGCGCGCGTGTCGCTGGCCGAGGCGGCCGAGGCGCGGCTGCTCTCCTGCGACGAGGTCCGGCTCGAGCTGGGCGAGGTCGCCGAAGGGCTCAAGCGCACGAGCCCGCCGGTGCGCCGCCACCTGCGCACCTGCGAGCGCTGCCAGCACTTCCGCAAGCAGCTGCGCCAGACCAACAAGGCGCTCGCCGTCGTGTTCCCGGTCGCGCCGCTGTTCCTGCTCAAGAAGCTCGTGCTCGCGCACCTCGGCACCACGGCCGCCGCGGGTGGCGGCGGCGCGGCGGCCGCAGGGGGCGGCGCCGCCGCGGGCGCGACGGCCGCGGGCGCGGCCGGCGCCGCAGCCGGCGGGATGATGCAGGCCGGCATCGCGACCGTCGCCACCAAGGCGGCCGCCGGCCTCGCCGCCGCGGCCATCGTCACCGCCGGCGCCGTCGAGGTCCGCCACGTCGCCGAGCCGAAGGACAAGCGCAAGGCGCAGCCGACGGTGGTCGCGCAGGCTCCGGCCCCGTCAGCGCCGGTCGCCGTCGCCTCGACGCCGCAGGTGGTCACCCCGGCCGCGACCTCCACGCGGCGGCCGGCGCCGCGCGAGGCGGCCCCGGAGCGCAAGCCCGCCGCCACGCCGACGCCCGCCGCGACCCCGACCCCTACGCCGGCGCCGGCGGGCGGCGTCCAGAAGGGCGGCGACACCGTCGTCCTCCCGACGGACGTCGCCGGTTCGACGACCCCCTCGGGCGCCGCGCTCGGTCAGCAGCAGCAACAACAGCAGCAGTCGCCGCCGCAGGCGACGGGCAGCGAGCCGCAGCCGACGCAGGAGCCCACGCCGCAGCCGGCCCAGGAGCCGACGCCGCAGCCGAGCGAGCAGCCCTCGCCGCAGCCGACGCAGGAGCCGACGCCGCAGCCGACACCGGCTCAGACGCCGGCGCCGACGCCGACGCCGGCGCCGTGACGGCGATCTCCTTCGACGACTTCATCGCCGTCGACATGCGCGTCGGCCGGGTGGTCGAGGTCCACGACTTCCCCGAGGCCCGCAAGCCGGCGTGGAAGCTGACGATCGACTTCGGCGACGAGATCGGCGTCAAGCGCTCCTCGGCGCAGATCACCAACTACGCCCGCGAGGATCTGCTGGACCGGCTGGTCGTCGCGGTGGTCAACTTCCCGCCGCGCCAGATCGGACCCGTCCGCTCCGAGGTGCTGTGCCTGGGCGCGTCCGACTCCGAGGGCCGCGTGATCCTGCTCGCGCCCGACGCGGACGTGCCGCTCGGGTCGCGCGTCCACTGAGGCTCAGCCGGCGGCGACCTCGACCTCGACCGTCGCCTCCGGGCCGAGGTCGGGCGACATGATCTCGATCCGCCCGGGCTTGATCGGAGCCAGGTCGGCCGAGCGCGTCGCCCGCGCCGGGACGTTCAGCCGCGCGAGCGGCTCGCCGTCGCCGTCGGCGCGCAGGACCACCACGGCCACCTCGCGGTCGAGACCGTTCGCGACCGACAGGCGCAGCGGCAGGAAGGGCGGCACCGGCGCCCCCGGGACGCGGATCCGGCCGTCGCGGACGACGACGGGCACGGGCACCCGGATCCCCTCCTCGTCGCCGGCCTCGGCGCCTCCTGTCTCGGGCGCGGCGGTCGCCGTCGCCGCCGGGGTGGCGGTCGCGGCCGCGGTCGCGGTGGCGGTCGGCGTCTCGTGGATCCCGTGCTCGGGCGTCGGCAGGGGGCCCTCCGCCGTCGGGACGGGCGTCACGCGCGCGGGCGCGCTGCGCTGGCTTGCGGGCTCGTCGCCGCCGCATCCGGCGAGGGCCACGGCGGCGGCGAGGGCTACAGGGAAGGCGTTCTTCATCCGATGACCGGGACTACGAGGCGAACCGTCCGTTCTCCTTCTGAGAGAACCCGCCATGTCACCCCAGCTCCTCAAGCGGCCACTGCACTACGACTCCACCCGCCGGCGGCTGTGGATCTGCGGGCAGCGCTGCCACCACGGGGCGACCGGCGCCGTCCTGGCCGCCGCCGGTGCCGCGGCGCTCGGGCGGCTGCGAGCGGTGCCGGCGGCCGCGTTCGTCGCGGCCGGAGGGGCGCTGATGGTGCACGACTGGCACGACCGGTCGCTGTGGTTTCAGCGCGGCTGGCAGGACCAGCCGTAGGGCCACGCCGTACGATGCGGGCATGAGCCATCCCGCCCCCCGGCCGTCGCGCCGCCAGCTCGAGAAGCGCGCATACCGCCTGACGCTCGCGACGGGAACCTCCGCCGTCGCCACGCTGGCGCTGCTCGTGCTCGCGATCGCCGGCATCGGATCGTTCGGGCTCGTCTTCCTGCTCGCGCTGGTGACGGCCGGCCTCGGCTTCGGGCTGAAGCGCACGCTCAACCCCTGACGGCGGTCGCCGCCGGCCGCGCCTAGGAGCCGATCGAGAACAGCGCCTCGAGGTCGTGCTGGGAGAAGACCTCGAACGCCACCATCGTGTAGGTGCGCTTGATGCCCGGCAGCTGCGCGAGGCCGTCCTGGATCACGCGCGTGAGCTCCTCGGGCTCACGTACGCGGATGACCGCGACGAAGTCCCACTCGCCGGTGACCGAGTAGGCCTCGGCGACCCCCGCGACGTCGGCGAGGGCGCCGCCGAGCGTCGGCATGGCCGCGCGCTCGGCCTCGATCAGGACGACGGCGTGGGTCACTGGGAGTGCGTCTCCCCCGGGGCCAGGATGACGACGGACGCTCCGGTCGAGCTCTCGACGTCGGCCTTGAACGCCTCGGCGTCGGTCTCGATCGGCGGGAAGGTGTCGTAGTGGCAGGGGATGACGGTGGTCGGGGCGACGAACTCGACGGCGGTGACGGCGTCGTAGCGGTCCATCGTGTAGTGGCCGCCGATCGGGACGATCGCGACGTCGACGTGGTCGCCGCGGCGGGCGATCAGCTCGAGGTCGCTGAACAGCGCCGTGTCGCCCAGGTGGTAGACGAGCCGGTCGCCGATGTGGATCAGCAGGCCGGCCGGCAGCGTGACGGTGCCGTTGGGCGTGGTCGAGGTGTGCCAGGCCGGGACGAGCTTGACCCAGCCCCAGTCGAACTTCACCGTGCCGCCGATGTTCGGGTCGCGCACGTCCTCGACGCCCTGCTCGCCGATCTCGTTGGCGATCTCGACGATCGCGACGACGGTCGCGCCCGTGCGCTTGGCGATGTCGACGGTGTCGCCGTAGTGGTCGGCGTGGCCGTGGGTGAGCAGGATGACGTCGGCCTCGACCTCGTCCGCGCCGACGGCCGCCTTCGGGTTGCCGGTCAGGAACGGGTCGACCAGGACGTTCACCTGGCCGTCGGAGAGCCGGAACGCGGAGTGGCCGAGAAACTGGATGTCCATCGGTGTCAGTCCTCCCTGGAGTGGTCGAGCAGGTGGGCGAGCTCGAGGCCGACCGCGACCCCGATCAGCATCGCGACGCGCGTCTCCTCGGCGACGAGCGTGCGGACCGCGGTGGCGCGCTCGTCGAGGTCCTCGGCGGAGGCCGCCTGGCGCACCGCCGCCTGGTGCGCGGAGCCGAACCAGTCGGAGTCCTCGAGCGCCTGGTTGAGGATCCGCTGCAGCTGCGGCGCCTGCGCGGCGACGGCGTGCTGGGCCGCCTCGAGCCGGCCCGGCTCGGCCAGCGCCTGCACGGCCGCCTCGAGCTGCTCGTCCGAGTAGGCGTGGCGGTCGGGCACGGCCCGGCATGATTCCAGACCATGGCCGTCGCCCTCACGTCCCTCTCCCACGGTGCCGGCTGCGGCTGCAAGATCGGCGCCGCCGACCTGCGCCCCATCGTCGCCGGTCTGCCCCGCCCGACCGACGAGCGCGTGCTCGTCGCCGCCGGCACCGCCGACGACGCCGGCGTCATCCGGCTGCGCGACGACCTCGCGCTCGTGCAGACGGTCGACTTCTTCACGCCGATCGTCGACGACCCGTACGCGTTCGGCCGGATCGCCGCCACGAACGCGCTGTCGGACGTCTACGCGATGGGCGGCACCCCCGTGAGCGCGCTCAACCTCGTCGCCTACCCGCTCGAGCGCCTCGGCGGCGACGTGCTGGCGGAGATCCTGCGCGGCGGCGCCGACGCGGTCGCGGCGGCGGGCGCCTCGATCCTCGGCGGCCACTCGATCGACGACCCCGAGCCGAAGTACGGCATGGCCGTCACCGGGACGGTCCACCCGGACCACGTGCTGACCAACGCCGGCGGCCGCGTGGGCGCCGGCCTCGCGCGCCTGCGCCCACGCGGTCACCGACGTCACCGGCTTCGGCCTGCTGGGGCACCTGCACGAGCTGGCGGCGGCCAGTGGCGTCGCGGCCGAGGTCGACGCGGGCGCGGTGCGCGCGATCGTCGGCGAGCAGCTCGAGCACGCCGTCGATC